>JBFMBG010000029.1:0-36754 GCA_040755215.1 Bacillota bacterium
TTTGTGCCTGTTGCCTTTGTGCCTTTGTGCCTGTTGCCTTTGTGCCTTTGTGCCTGTTGCCTTTGTGCCTTTGTGCCTGTTGCCTTTGTGCCTATAAACATGAAAGGAGTATCCCATCGACAATGCCTACTCCCTTGCAGGCGCAACTCCGCAAACGCCTTAGATCAAACACCGACCTGGCCATCGCCGGCCTGATCGTGGGCATCATCCTGATGATCATCATTCCCATGCCCCCGCAGGCGCTGGACATCTTGCTGTCCGTCAGCATCACCCTGGGGCTGGTCATCCTTTTGATCACCATGTTCACCACCGAACCGCTGCAGTTTTCCGTTTTTCCGGCGCTGTTGCTGGTGACCACCCTTTACCGGCTCGCCCTGAATATCTCTTCCACCCGCCTGATCCTCGGCCAGGCCTACGCTGGGAAGGTCATCGACGCCTTCGGGCACGTCGTGGTCAGCGGCAATTATATTGTCGGTTTCATTGTCTTTATCATCATTACGGTGATCCAGTTCGTGGTCATCACCAGCGGGGCCGGCCGGGTGGCCGAAGTGGCGGCCCGCTTTACCTTAGACGCCATGCCCGGTAAGCAGATGAGCATTGACGCGGAATTCAACGCCGGACTGATCAGCGAGCCGGAGGCCCGGGAAAAAAGGCGCCGCCTGCAGCGGGAAGCGGATTTCTTCGGCGCCATGGACGGGGCCAGCAAGTTTGTGCGCGGCGACGCCATCGCCGGCGTGATCATCACGCTGATTAATATCATCGGCGGCCTGGCCATCGGCACCTTGCAAAAGGGGATGCCCGTGGCGGAAGCAGTCCAGACCTATACTATCCTGACTATCGGCGACGGGTTGGTTACCCAAGTTCCTGCCGTGCTTATTTCCACGGCGGCGGGCATTCTGGTGACCCGGGCCACCTCCGACGCCAACTTCGGCACGGAGTTGTCCCGCCAGTTCACGGCTTTTCCAAAGATCCTTTTCCTGGTGGCGGGGATTCTTTTCCTGCTGGCCCTGATCCCGGCCATGCCCCACGTTGTGCTCCTGGTGCTGGCGGCCGGGACCGGCCTGTTTGCCTATAACTTAAGCCAGGCCAGGCAGCGTTTTGAATATACCCGCCAGGAAGCCCTGGTCAAGCAGCAGATGCAGGAGAAAAGCAAGCAGCCGGAAAATGTGGCCACTTACTTCCAGGTGGACCCCCTCCAGATCGAGATTGGTTATAACCTCATCCCCCTCACCGACGAGAGCCAGGGCGGCGACCTGCTGGCCCGCCTGGCGGCGGTGCGCCGGCAGTGCGCGCTGGAGCTGGGGATTTACGTGCGGCCCATCCGGATCAGGGACAACCTGAGCTTGCCCCCCAACGGCTATATCTTCAAATTGCGCGGGGAACAGAGTGCTTCCGGCGAGTTGCTGCCCGGCTATTACCTGGCCATGGACCCCACCGGGCAGGTTAAGGATGTCCCGGGAATTCCCACCAAAGAACCCACGTTTGGCCTGCCGGCCTGGTGGGTGCCGGCCGGTGAAAAGGAGAAGCTGGAGATGGCCGGTTTAACGGTGGTCGATCTTTCTACCGTTTTGGTTACGCACCTCACGGAGTTTATCAAGGTAAACGCTCACGTGCTTTTGGGGCGCCAGGAAGTGAAGGAGCTGCTGGAGGCCGTAAAAGAAAAAGACCCGGCGGTGGTTGAGGAGTTGACTTCTGATTTGCTGTCGCTGGGAGAAATCCAAAAGGTTTTCCAGAACCTGCTGAAGGAAGGCATTCCCTTGCGCGACCTGGTGACCATTGGCGAGGCTCTGGCCGACGGCGCCCGGATGTCCAGGGACACCGATTTTTTGACCGACCACGTCCGCAGCGCTTTGGCCCGGACCATCAGCCGGCTTTATTTGAGCCCGCAAAACAAGCTGGAGGTGATTACTATCCACCCGAAGCTGGAGCAGTTGCTCATCGATTCCATCCAGCAAACCCAGTTGGGCGCCTACCCGGTGCTGGAGCCGGGGCTGGCGCGGCAAATTCTGGAGAAGATCAAGGTCGCTGCCGAGAAAATGATCCAGCGCACCGGGAAAGCGGTCGTTTTATGCTCCCCCCGCGCGCGGCTGCCCCTGCGCAGGCTTACGGAACGCTACCTCCCGGGCGTGGCGATCTTATCCTTGAACGAAATTATGCCGAATATAGAAGTAGAGGTGGTCGGGACGGTGAATGAGCAGACATGAAAATTAAAAAGTACATTGTCCGGGAAATGCAGGAGGCGATGCAGTTAATCAGGGAGGATTTGGGCCCGGAGGCGGTCATCATCAGCAGCTACCCTTTGCCGCGCAGAGGCTTAAGGGACTTTTTCAACCCGCGCCAGCTTGAAGTTACGGCCGCCGTGGACGATTCCGAAAGCCCCGTTTTCCGAAGGTTTTCCTTTGCACAGAAGCAGATTGCGCCTTCTTCCGGCGGTTTTTTCCCGGTCCGGGAGGAAAAGTATGGCCAGCGATTTAATAATATTTTAAGGCAGAGGGAGTTTAGCATGAATTATCTGGAAAACTGGCGCCGGCGCCTTCGGGTGATGGATGTGGAGGAAAAAATTATTGACCTTCTCTTTGCTGATTTGCAAAAGGAAGTTCCCGAAAGCGACGTTCTCGATCCGGACGAATACGTCGGCCTGTTGATTAAAAAAAGAATCATCGCCCTGGTGGAACCTGTATATAAGCGGCAGCAAAATCCTCCCTTGTGCTTTTTCGTCGGACCCACCGGGGTGGGGAAAACCTTTACGCTGGCCAAGCTGGCCACCAGGCTGGCCGCCCTGGAGCACAAAAGAGTGGCCCTGATCAGCGTGGGCGCCGGCCGCCTGCAGGCGGTTGAAGAACTCAAGGTTTTGACCCGGCCGGCTGCGCTTTCCGTCGAGGTGGTAACCACGCCGGCCGAGCTGGCGATTGCCGTGCGCAACCAGGTGGATAAAGACATGATTTTTGTCGACACGGAAGGCATTCCTTCCCAAAATGCCGCCCAAATGCTGCGGCTGAAAAGTTTTCTGGATGTGCTGGAACAGCCCAAAGACGTTTTTCTGGTGTTGAGTTGCCCCACCAGAAACAGGGACCTCTACAAAGTGATCACGGACTTCGGCCGGCTGAATTTTTCCCGGATTATCCTTACCAAGCTGGATGAAACGGAAACATACGGTTCCCTGCTCAACGCCGTTTGTTATGCGGGCAGACCGGTTGCCTATCTAGCCACCGGACTGGCCATTCCGGACGATCTCCGGCCGCTTGACCCGCGGAAACTGGCGGAGATCCTCCTCAAAGGGGCTCAGGAAGTGAATGAACGGGCTTTTGAAATTAACCTCTGAGGATCGCTTTCCGCGGCAAGGGGCCAGGGTAATTGCCGTCACCAGCGGCAAGGGCGGGGTCGGCAAGACCAACCTGGTGGTCAACCTTTCCCTGGCCCTGGCGCGCCTGGGCAGGCGGGTAATTATTCTGGACGCCGACCTGGGCCTGGCCAACGCGGAAGTTCTCATGGGGGTTACGCCCCTTTATACGTTGTTTGATTGCCTGTCCGGGAGGAAAGAAATTAATGAGATTTTAACACCCGCACCTCTGGGAGTGCAAATTATTTCGGGCGGGTCGGGTTTTGTGGAGCTGGCCAACCTGGACAGCCGGCAGCAGCAAAAAATTATTGATGCACTGGTTTTTCTTGACGAAGCCGATTTTGTGTTGATTGACACCGGGGCGGGAATTTCCCGGAATGTGCTCGGGTTTGTCGCGGCCGCGGAAGAAGTAATTGTCGTGCTCACCCCGGAGCCGACTTCGCTTACCGATGCCTACAGCCTGATCAAGATCCTGGCCAAATTTAAAGTCCACCGGCAGGTTATGCTGGTGGTCAACCGCGCCGCCGACGAACGCGAAGCGGCCGCTACCGTGAAAAAAATGGCGGCGGTGGTGGAGCGCTTTTTAGAGATGCAACTGGTTCACCTGGGTTCCATCTGCGAAGACCGGGCGGTTTTAAGAGCGGTGCGCGGACAGCGGCCGTTTGTCCTCTTCGAACCGCAAAGCAGACCGGCTTTAAATATCGAGTTCATGGCCCGGCGCCTGGCGAATGAGGAGTGTTCTGTTCCGCAGGGAAAAACTTTTCGCGGTTTTGTGCAAAAAATGGTCCGTTTTTTCCGTTAGGGGGTCTTTTCTTGCCAGTTTTGCCTGAACTCAAAATCCGGCAAAAAATTATGGTTACCCGGAAAGGGGAAAAACAATGGTTTTTCTCAACCATTCAGGATATCAGGGATGGGGAGTTATATATTGAGATCCCGCGCCAGGGCGAAAGTGCCTTAGTCCTTTACCCGGGGGAAGAAGTAGACGTAAGGTTTTCGGCCGAGGGCGCCAGTTATGTTTTTTCCTCCCGCGTGATCGGCAAGACGCTGGACAGCATCCCGCTTTTTCGCCTGGCGCCGCCCGGAGATGTCCAGCGCATCCAGCAACGCAACTTCGTGCGCTTGCCGGTGGCTTTAGAAGTGTTCTACGCTCTGCCGCCGGAAAAAAACCGCCGGCCCAGGTATAAGAAAGCGATCAGCATTGACTTAAGCGGCGGCGGCATGCGTCTGGCCGTAAATGAACTCCTGGCGGAAGGCACCTTGTTAAACTTAAAGTTTTCTTTGCCATTAAAAAAAGGGATTAAAGAAATATCTACCGCCGGTAAGATCGTGCGCCGGTGGGCGTTCGAGACGGAAGGCGTGGTAACGTACCAGGTAGCTGTTGAATTTCAAGGAATAGGCCGGACCCAGCAGGATTACATTGTTAATTTCATCTTCAGCCGGATGGCCGAACAGGGGCGCTTAAAGAGATCCTAGCCCGGAATTGGAAGTGATGGTGTATGTCCAGCGCTCAACTTTTGGATCAGTACCAAAGAACCAGGAACGAGGATATAAAGCAACAACTGGTGCTTTCCTACCTCTGGCTGGTCAGGCACCTGGCGGGGCGGCTGGCCGTGAGATTGCCGGCGGCCATTAACCAGGAAGACCTGGAAAGCTGCGGCATTCTGGGCCTGCTGGAAGCCATTGAGAAATTTGACCCGGCGATGGGGCGGGATTTTGAAAGTTACGCCTACGTGCGCATCCGGGGCGCCATGCTGGACGAGTTGCGCCGGGTCAACTGGATACCGCGCACGATCTGGCAAAAACTGCAGGCAATCCGGGCGGCGCGGGAAAAGCTGGAAAATTCTATAGATGGGGTGAGTGAAGAAGCCGTCGCCCGCGAGGTGGGCTGGGAGGTGGCGGAAGTGCGGCGGCTGGATGCCCATTCCCGCCGGATTTACGCCGTTTCCCTGGATGAAGTGGCGGCGACGGCGGGCGGGGAAACGGTTCGCCTGGGCGATGTCATTCCGGATGAGACGAGCCCCGACCCGCTGGACCTGGTGACCGAAGAGGACAACCGGCAGCTGTTGGTGCAGGCCATTGAAAGCCTGAACGAAAAGGACCGGTTGATCCTGTCCCTGTATTACCAGAAGGGTTTGACTCTGAAAGAAATCGGGAAGATTCTGGAAGTATCCGAGTCGCGCGTCTGCCAGTTGCACGGGCGTGCGTTGAAGAGGCTGCGCAAGAGGCTCGAAGAGTTATCCCTGGGGGGTTAAGGAAGAGGAAGGACTGGAGTTGAAAATTTAGGAAGGAGGTTTGGAAATCATGATCAGGGGGCTTTACACCGCCGGGGCGGGGATGGGCGTAGAACAGGCCCGCCTGGACGCCCTGGCCAATAACTTGCTTAACGCGACCACCAGCGGCTACAAAAAGGACCGGGTGGTGCAAACGCCTTTCCCCCAGCTTTTGTTGGTGCAAAGGCAGCAGGAAACCATCGGTGGTTTACCCGCCCGGTGGGAATTCGTCGGCCTTTCCAACCAGGGGGCGGCGGTGCGCCGGGTGGTAACCGACTTTGCGTCCGGCCTGATCCAGGAAACCGGAGAATTTACCGACCTCGCCCTGGCCAACCGGAATTGTTTTTTCACCGTAAGTGCGCCCACGCCTGGAGATCCCGCCCGGGAGCTGTATACCAGGGACGGTGCTTTTTCCATCGACGGGGAAGGGTATCTGGTGACTGCCCGGGGGGAAAGGGTGCTGGGGGAAACAGGACCTGTTTATATCGGGGAAGAAGGAATTTTTTCCGTGAGTGCGGAAGGGATTATCGCCACCCCCGGGCAAGGGGAAATAGACAGGCTTCGCCTGGTCGAGTTCGCCGATCCGGCGGTTTTAAATAAAACGGGGAACAACTCATTTACGGCGCCGCCGGGCGCGGGGCAGCCGGCCGCTGACCCGCAGGTCAGGCAGGGTTTTCTGGAACGCTCCAACGTAAGCATGGCTGCAGAAATGGTCGGTTTGATCACGGTGGTCAGGGCCTACGAGGCCAACTCGCGCATCCTCCAGGCGCACAACGACCTGCTCGGTTTGGCGGTAAACCAAGTGGGGAGCCTGAAATAGTGTGGGTATAGGACCACGCGGTAATCAAGCAGCGTTGCCTGGTTCTCGTGCCTTAAGGCAAACCGGTGTCTGGTCGGTCGCAGAGCACAGGGAGCGACGGCAAACGAACGGCGGGATAAGGATATTTTCAGGGTTGTGTGGAAAGGAGTGTTTTTTATGTTACGTACGATCGCCAACGGCCGCGCGGGGGTAATTGCCCAGCAAATCCGCCTGGACACGATCGCCAACAACATGGCCAACGTTAACACGACGGCTTTTAAAAAGCAAGAAGTATCATTTGCCGACCTGCTCTACCAGGAAATGAACGCCGCCGGCCGCCCGGTGGAAAAGGAACCAACCGCCGCCAACCCCGTCCACGGCGCGGGCGTAAAAGTCGCCGCCCTGCCCAGGGACTTCTCCCCCGGGGCGCAAATCCTCACTGGCCGGCCGTTGGACATCGCCATCGCGGGGGAGGGATTCCTGCAGGTGGAACTGCCCGACGGAAGATATGCCTATACGCGCAACGGGGTTCTCAATGTGACTCCCGAAGGCAACCTGGTCGACGGAAACGGCTACCCGCTTTCCCCGGGAATCACCCTGCCGGAAAATTACCAGGGGATCACTATCAGGTTCGACGGAACGGTCCTGGCTGCGGGGGAAGACGGCGTCCTCGCGCAAGCGGGGCAGTTGTCCCTCTACCGGTTTGTTAACCCCGCCGGCCTGGAGGCTTTCGGAAATAATCTTTATGTCGCTACGCCGGCCAGCGGAGAACCCCTGGAGGGTACGCCGGGGGAAGCGGGTTTTGGCGTTTTGCGGCAGGGTTATCTGGAAGCTTCCAACGTGGACCTGACCAGGGAAATGGCCGGTCTGATCGAAACCCAACGGGCCTACCAGGTTGCTCTGCGGATTATTCAAAATGCGGAAGAATTGTGGAATATAGCCAATAACTTGCGAAAGTAGAGTGTGAACAAAACTGTTCGGTAATAATTTAGAAATTCAGGTAGGTATTGCCGATTACAAAATCACCCGGGAGCCCGGACGCCTGATCACCCTCGGGTTAGGCTCTTGCGTAGGGGTCACCCTTTACGATCCGTTGACGAAAATCGGCGGCTTGCTGCACCTGATGTTACCCGACAGCACCCAGTTCAACAACGTAACAAAGCCGGCCAAGTTTGCCGATTTGGGAATCCCCCTGCTGGTTGCTGAACTGCAAAAAAAAGGGGCCGCTACCAGGCGGCTGCAGGCCAAGCTGGTGGGCGGCGCGCAGATGTTCTCCGGAATGGACGATTCCATGGTTTTGAATATCGGGCAGCGGAACGTGGAAAAAACCCGCGCCGTTCTGGCCGAACTGGGGATTAAAATCTTTGCCGAGGAAGTGGGCGGAAACAGGGGCCGGACGATGATTCTGGATACGACGGACGGAAAAGTAATCGTCCGGATGTTGGGCAATATTCAAAAGGTGATCTGACGATGGATTTCGTTCAATTTAAGGAGAAAATCCGGCAAACCTTCGGCCTGGATTTAAACAGCTACAAAGAAAATCAGTTGCGCCGGCGGTTGACCGGCTACCTGGCCAGACAAAATCTGCCCGGCTACCACGCGCTGTTTGCCCGGCTCGAAAAGGACCGCCACGCTTACGAATCTTTTCTGGATTTTTTAACCATCAACGTTTCGGAATTTTTTCGCGACCCGGCCAGGTGGGCGGAACTGGCCGAGCAAATTCTGCCGGAATTGCTGGCCGGCAAACCAAGGCTCAAGATCTGGAGCGCGGCCTGCGCCAACGGGGCGGAGCCCTATTCCCTGGCCATTATTTTGAAAGAGCTTACGCCGCTGCGCCAGCATCATTTGCTGGCCACGGACATCGATAAAAACATTCTGGCTCAGGCGCTGCAGGGGCGCTATCACCCCGACGCGGTTCGCCACGTGAGCCGGGAACGTTTAAATAAATTTTTTGAGCAAGCCGGGAATGATTTTGCAATTAAGGATGAAATCAAGAAAATGGTCACTTTTCGCCAGCACGATCTGTTGACCCAGCCTTTTGAGGACGGTTATGATCTCATCGTCTGCAGAAACGTAAGCATTTATTTCACGCGCGCCGCCCAGGATCAGTTAAATAATAAACTGGCCAAAAGCTTAACCAGGGGAGGGTTTTTGTTTATAGGAGGCAGTGAAATGATTTTTAACTACAAGGAGCTTGGCCTGGAAAGAGTGCGCACCAGCTTTTACCGCAAAATAACGTTTCCCGGGGAGGTGAAGAGGTGAACCACCGGGAGCTGTCCGCAAGCGAACTGGACGCTTTGCAGGAGATCAGCAACATCGGCATGGGCAACGCCGTTACTTCCCTGGCGCAGCTGATTAACCAGCGGGTGGATATGCGCGTGCCCCGGGCGTACTTTCTTCCCTTTGAAGAAGTTATTGCGCTGGTCGGCGGGTACGAAGAATTGGTGGCCTGCGTCAGTTTGCGTTTGCTTGGGGATGCGCCCGGAATCATTCTCTATCTGTTTGACGAAAAAAGCGCTTACCGCCTGGTGGATTTACTGATGGGCTTTCCTCCCGGAACGACGGGCGCTCTGGATGAAATGGCGGAATCTGCCGTGAAAGAAGTCGGCAACGTCTTAACCGGTTCCTTTGTCAGTGCCATCAGCCAGATGACGGGCCTGCGCATGATCACGGCAGTGCCGTTGTTTGCTTTCGACATGCTCGGGGCAATTTTATCGTCTTTACTGGTGGCTGCCGGGCGCGTCGAGGATAGTGTGCTGGTCATTGAAACAGAGCTCTTTCCCCATCAGAACGGGCAGATCAAGGGGCACTTTTTCCTCCTTACGGAGCCCGGTTCGGTGACGAAGCTGATGTCTGCTTTGGGTTTTTAAGGCAATGAAAACAGCAAGGAGGAGTTTAACTTGGGCAAGAAGATCTTGATCGTCGATGACGCTGCTTTCATGCGCATGATGATTAAAAACATCATTACCAAATACGGTTACGAGGTGGCCGGAGAAGCGGAAAACGGCAAGCAGGCGGTGGCCCTTTATTCGGAATTGCGGCCCGACCTGGTCACCATGGACATCACCATGCCGGAGATGGACGGGATCGAAAGCGTCAAAGCCATCCGCGCCCTCGACCAAAGCGCGAACATCATTATGATCAGCGCCATGGGGCAGCAGGCCATGGTCATGGACGCCATCCAGGCCGGGGCAAGAGATTTTATCGTCAAGCCCTTTCAGCAGGAGCGCGTTATGCAGGCCATCGAGCGGGTGTTGAACCGGCCCAGGACAGGTAAATAAAAGGGGGCGGTACCTTGCAGGAGGTTTTATCACAGCAGGAGATTGACTCCCTCCTGGCCGCGTTGACCAGCGGCGAATTAAAGGTAGAAGAAGTCAAACGCGAACAGGCCCCGGCAGTGCGCCTGTATGATTTCCGCCGGCCGAATAAATTTTCCAAGGAGCACCTGCGGACCCTGGAAATGCTTCACCAGCAGTTTGCCCGGCTTTTATCGAGCTTTTTGTCCGGCTACCTGCACGTTTCCGTAAATGTGGAAGTTGCTTCTGTCGGCCAGCTGATTTTTGAAGAGTTCATCCGCTCTTTACCGAGCCCAAGCATAATGATGATTTTCGGTTTAAAGCCGCTGGAGGGCCCCGCCATCCTTGAAATAAACGCGCAGGTTATTTACCCGATGATCGATCTCCTTTTCGGCGGTCCGGGAACGAGCGCCGTTGAAAACCGGGAACCGACCGATATCGAACTCACGGTAATCCGCCGGCTGGGAGCCCGTATTTTGGAAAATTTAGGTACCTCGTGGCAGGATTTTTACCAGGTTGCGCCGGAAATGCAGGCCATTGAAACCAATCCCCGGATGCAGCAATACTATGCGCCGAACGAGGTGACGGCTTTGATCACCTTTGCCATCAGTCTAAACGATGAAGAAAAGGGCCTGATCAATCTTTGCCTGCCGTATTTATTGCTGGAGCCCTTGATTTCGCAGCTTTCCGTCCGGCAGCAATTTGTCCGGCGGGCGGGCGCCTCCCGGCCGGAGGACGTTCAGCGGCTGCGGCACTGGTTGGGTTTGGCACCCCTGAATTTAAAAGTGATCCTTGG
This sequence comes from Bacillota bacterium, assembly GCA_040755215.1. Classification (GTDB taxonomy): domain Bacteria; phylum Bacillota; class Desulfotomaculia; order Desulfotomaculales; family Nap2-2B; genus JAIMBK01. The sequence continues at coordinate 10,502 of JBFMBG010000029.1, forward strand.
CGAATCGGAAATTACCGTAAAAGAACTGCTCGGTTTACAGGCCGGCGATGTTTTGCTGCTGGAGCGCCGTTATGACCAGGATCTCCGGCTGTACGTGGAAGAGGAGTGCAAGTTTTTCGTTCAGGCGGGAAGAGTGGGTGAAAACCTTGCCGTCCAGGTCACATCACTAGTTGAGGAGGAAAAAAAGGATGTCTGAGCGCAACATGCTGAGTCAGGAAGAAATCGACGCCTTGCTGAAGGCTACGGGAGGCGTTCCTGGCGAGGAGGGCGGGGGTCCAGGCCATGATCAGGAAGGGGCCGTCCGGGCAGCAGAGACACCTTTGCCGGACATTCGCGACCCCGGACTGGATCTAACCCAGGAGGAGAAAGATGCCCTCGGAGAGATCGGCAATATTTCCATGGGCACGGCGGCGACCACCCTCTCGGAGTTGTTGCGGCAAAGGGTCACCATTACCAGCCCGAAAGTAACCACCTGTATGCAGGAAGAACTTTTTGCCGGCTTTAAAGTTCCTTATATCCTCATTCAGGTAGATTTTAAGGCGGGATTACAGGGTTTTAACGTATTAATTATCCAGGCCAAAGACGCCGCCGTGATCGCCGACTTGATGATGGGCGGGGACGGTACAAAACCTTCCGAACAGATTTCCGAGATGGAATTAAGCGCCGCCTCCGAGGCAATGAATCAGATGATCGGCACGGCCTCGACGTCCCTTTCGGCCATTTTCCAGCGGACCATCAGCATTTCCCCGCCGCAGGCCACCGTTTTAGAAGTGGTTGACGGGGTGAAAGATTTCCGGCTGCCGACGGAGGACCCCATCGTGGTGGTCGCCTTTAGCATGAAGGTGGGCGAGTTGCTCGATACCGAGATCATGCAGATCATGAGTATCCACACGGCCAGGGAGGAAGCCGGTTTGTTGCTCGGACAAGTCACCGGCGAGGGACCGGCCCGGGAAACGGGCGAACCAGCGGCCGAGGAGCCCGCCCCGTCTGCCCGGGCGGAAGCGGACCAGCCGGCAGTTGCGGCAACCTCCGGGTTGGTCCGGGAAGCCCCCCAGCCTGCCCGCGCGGAAGCCGCCGCCGCCCTGGCGCTGGAGCGGGGCGGAGCTCCTTCCGCCGCACCGGAGCCGTTGTTTTCCGCCGCCCCCCTCCTTACGGCGGCCGAGCAGCGCAGGTTGGAACTGCTGCTGGATATTCCTTTAAAAATAAGCGTTATTTTGGGGCGGACGAAACGTCCCATTAAAGAGGTCTTAAGCCTTACGCCGGGTGCGATCGTAGAGCTTTCCTCCCAGGTAAATGAACCGGTGGAAATACTGGTTAACGGCACGCTCATTGCCCGCGGCGAGGTGGTCGCCGTGAACGAAAACTTTGGTGTGCGGATTACCAGCATCATCAGCCCCCGGGAGAGAATCGAACAATTAGGGGCCGGCCAGCCTTAATTGCGATTTTATTTTTGGCTGCCGATATGGTAAAATGTCCTGGTAAGGAACCGGGCATCAGAAATTTGGAATTGGGAATTGGCCCGCACAGGAAAAATGATGGAAAGTTTTCGGGAAGCTGCGGAGCAGCAAGAAAAAGAAGAATTTTTTCTGTCCGGGACGGCCAGCGCGGCGGTGCTTGTCGGGGGGAAAAGCCGGCGCTTCGGTTATAATAAGGCTTTTTTGAAAATCGGGCGGGATCACCTGATTGAAAATATTACCGCCAGGTTGAAAAGCATTTTCCAGGAAGTACTGCTGGTGGGCAGTGATCCGGCGCCGTACCGTTTTCTGGGCCTCCCCCTGGCGGCCGACGTTTATCCGGGTTGCGGCCCCCTGGCCGGGATTCACGCTGCCCTTTTGGCGGCAGCCGCCCCGTATGTGTTCGTCACGGCGTGCGACATGCCGTTTTTGGATTTAAAGCTGGTTTCCTTCATGGTTAAGAGCGCGCCGGGCTATGATGCGGTGGTGCCCAGGGTAAACGAATATCTGGAGCCTTTGTACGCGGTTTACGGAAAAGGCTGTCTGCCGGTCGTAGAAACAAGCTTAAAGGACGGACAGTGTAAAATTACCGCCTTTTTTTCGAAGGTCCGCGTAAAGTACATTGAGCAGGCGGAACTTGCCCATTTTAACCTAGAAAAGGTTTTTTTTAACATCAACACGCCAAAAGATGCGAAAAAAGCGCTCGAGCTCAGCGAATCGGCACAGCATCTCGCCAAGAGGGTCGGCCATTGAGGAGGATGAATAATTTCCGGTTGTTGTTTCCCCGGCTTTACGTTCCGTCCATCTTTGAAATAGATCTTGACTGGCTCCACCAGCAAGGAATTCGCGGCCTTATGCTGGATCTCGATAATACGATTATCTGCCGTAATTTGGAGCATTTTTCAGCCGGGATCGTCGCTTGGATCAAGGAGTTAAAACGAAAAAACTTTAGAGTTTGTATAATTTCCAATAACCTCCCCAAAAGAGTATATGCCTTGGCTCAGGAACTGGATCTCCCGGCCGTTTGCCAGGGCATCAAACCGTTGGCGGCGCCTTTTCGCCGGGCCCTGGGGGTGTTGGGAACCGCCCCGCAGGAAACGGCAATCGTGGGCGATCAGATTTTTACCGATATACTCGGTGGAAACCGCCTGGGCCTATACACCATCCTGGTTAACCCCCTACCCGGAAAGGAGTTCTGGGCCACGCGCCTGATTAACCGGCAACTGGAAAAACTTGTTTTGTGGTGGCTAAAAAGAAGGAAGGCGGAAGACTTCAGGCGGGGAAGACAAAATGAACGTAAAGATTAAAGGAACGACAAAAATTTGCGGCTTGTTTGGCTGCCCCGTGGAACATTCCTTTTCGCCGGCCATGCATAACGCGGCTTTTTCTTCTTTAGGGCTGGATTACGTGTACGTGCCTTTTTCGGTGCCGCCTGCCGAGCTGGCGCAGGCCGTCCGGGCCGTCCGGGCGTTGAACCTGGCGGGCGTGAACGTAACTGTTCCGCACAAGGAAAAAGTAATCCCCTTCCTGGATGAGTTGACGCCGGAAGCGGAATCAACCGGAGCGGTGAATACAATTGTTAATGTCAAGGGTAAGCTGGTTGGTTATAATACGGATGGGGCCGGATTGCTAAAGGCCCTGGAAATAGAGGCGGGTTTTTTGCCGGCAGGAAAAAACGCCCTTGTTCTCGGCGCGGGCGGGGCGGCGCGGGCGGTATCGGCAGCCCTTGCCCTGGCCGGGGCGCGGGAAATAAAAATTGCCGGCCGCACTTATGGCAAGGCCGCGCAACTGGCCCGGGAAATTGCCGGGCGGACGCCGGCAAAAGCAGAAGCGGTTCCCTGGTCCGAACAAAAACTCGGTGAGGAAATAAAGAGTGTTCATTTAATTGTCCAGGCCACGCCGGTAGGTATGTACCCCGGCGAGGACCAATGCCCCCTCTTTCCATTTGAGCGTCTGGGCGGGGATCACCTGGTTTGCGATTTAATCTATAACCCGCCCCGCACGATATTTTTAGAGCGGGCGCTGGCGGCCGGGGCAAGGGTAATGAACGGCCTGGGCATGCTTTTGTACCAGGGGGTTTTAGCCTTTGCCTTGTGGACGGGAAAAAACGCCCCCGTGGAAATAATGCGCCGGGCCCTTGAGGAGCAGTTGGGTAAATTCAGGAAAGGACGATGAAGGATGCGGTATCTAACGGCCGGCGAGTCACACGGCCCCGCGCTGACGGCAATAATTGAAGGTTTACCGGCCGGTTTGCCCCTGACGGCGGATTATGTAAACGAGCAATTGCAACGCAGGCAGGGCGGGTACGGACGCGGCGGCCGGATGAAAATCGAAAGTGACCGGGTCCGTTTTCTAGCCGGCGTGCGCATGGGTTTTACCACCGGCAGCCCGGTGACTTTGCAAATTGAAAATAAAGATTGGGCCAACTGGCAGGAAGTGATGGATCCAGACGCGGGGGGCCGCCGCGAAGAAAAGGTGGTCACCCGCCCCCGGCCCGGGCACGCCGATCTGGCAGGGGCTTTAAAGTACGGGCACCGGGATATCAGAAACGTCCTGGAGCGGGCCAGCGCGCGGGAAACGGCCGCCAGGGTGGCGGTCGGCGCCGTGGCCAGGCGTTTCTTGGAAGAGCTGGGCATTGAAACTCTCGGTCACGTTGTGCAGATCGGTCCGGTGGCGGCCAAAGCGCCTGCCGGCTTGCTCAATGCCGCAGGGGAATTGCTGCCGGCGGAGAGCCCGGCGGACGGGCAACAAGGGAATGAAAAGGTGTCCGTTTTTCAGGGCAGCGGCCGGCAAAAAAATGGTTTTGCCGAATCTGAAGGAAGGCTTGGCCTGCTGGAGGAGTTTCGGAAGTATACGGCCACAGTGCTTCCCCGGTTCAGGGAAACGGCTGCCCGGTCGCCCGTTTTTTGCCTCGATCCCGCCGCCGGAAAAGCCATGGTGGAACAAATCGACCGGGCCAGGGAAAAGGGTGATACCCTGGGAGGCGTTTTTGAGGTGCGGGTTTACGGCTTGCCTCCAGGTCTGGGGAGTTACGCGCACTGGGATCGCCGCCTGGACGGCCGCCTGGCGCGTGCCTTGATGAGTATCCCCGCCATTAAAGGGGTAGAAATCGGCCTCGGCTTTGCGGGCGCCGGATTGTCCGGTTCGGAAGCGCATGATGAAATTTTTTTCGTGCCCGGGTTCGGCTTTTACCGCCGGACCAACCGGGCGGGCGGACTGGAAGGAGGCATTACCAACGGGGAGCCCCTGATCCTGCGGGCGGCCATGAAACCCATACCCACCCTGAACAGGCCGCTCATGAGCGTTGATCTGGTCATCCGGGAACCCGTCCGGGCTGCGGTGGAACGTTCCGATGTCTGCGCCGTTCCCGCCGCTTGCGTAATCGGTGAAGCCGTGGTCGCCTGGGAACTGGCCGTTGCCTGCCGGGAAAAATTCGGCGGGGACAGTTTGGCGGAAGTGCGCCGGGCTGTGCAGCATTATCTGGCTTTCGTCAGGGGGAACGGCGGACCGTGCGCATGACCGAAATAATTCTCAACAAACGCCAGGGCCGCGAGCTTTCTCCCCAAGAAATAAAATTTTTTATTGAGGGCTACACCAAAGGAAACATTCCCGACTACCAGGCAGCCGCGCTGTTAATGGCAATTTTCTTTCAGGGTCTTTCGCTCCGGGAAACTGCCGGGTTAACCCTGGCCATGGTGGACTCCGGGGAGAAGGTGGATTTGTCGGCCATCCCTGGTTATAAAGTAGACAAACACAGTACGGGGGGCGTGGGAGACAAAACCACCCTGGTGCTGGCTCCGCTGGTGGCGGCGGCCGGGGTGCCGGTGGCGAAACTGGCCGGCCGCGGCCTTGGCCATACGGGGGGTACCATCGACAAGCTGGAAGCAATCCCCGGCTTATCAACAGAGATGGCTATTCCCGCCTTTATTCGGCAAGTTAAAGAAATCGGGGTGGCGGTGGCGACCCAGACAAAAGAACTGGTGCCGGCCGACAAAAAACTTTACGCCTTGAGGGACGTCACCGCTACAGTGGAGTCCATTCCATTAATTGCTGCCAGTATCATGAGCAAAAAGCTGGCCGCCGGCGCCGACGCAATTGTTTTGGACGTCAAGGTGGGTAGCGGGGCGTTTCTTCCCGGTCTGGAGGATGCCCGCGCCCTGGCCCGGACGATGGTTGCCATCGGCCGGCAGCTTGGGCGGGCTACCGTAGCTTTTCTTACCAGCATGGAGCAGCCCCTCGGGCGGGCGGTGGGGAACGCTCTTGAAGTGCGGGAAGCCATCGCCGCCCTGCAGGGCGAGGGCCCTCCCGACCTGGTTGAACTATGCCTCACCCTGGGGGCCCGGATGCTTGTGCTTGCCGAAAGAGCCGCCGGCGCCGGGCAGGCCAGGGAAGAACTGCTCCGCGTTTTAGAAAGCGGCCGGGCTTTGGACAAATTAAAGGAAATGATCACCGCCCAGGGCGGAAACCCGGAGGTGGTTGATAACCCGGAATTGTTGCAAGTTGCCGGGCGGCAGGAAAAAGTTTTCGCCCCGGAAGCCGGTTTCGTGCAGTTCCTGGACGCAAAAATGATCGGACGGGCGGCAATGGTTCTGGGAGCGGGGAGACAGACCAAGGAGGACCGGATCGACCTTTCGGTTGGCCTTTATCTGCACAAAAAAATAGGCGACCCGGTGGATGTCGGGGAGCCGCTGGCGACTATGTACGTCAACCAAACGCGCGATTTGGAAAAAGCACGTAGGTTAGTTCAGGATGCCTACAAAATCGGGGAGGACAGGCCCGGGCCGCCACTTCTGATTTACGAAGCAGTAATTTAAACTTTTCATCTTCCTTAAGTGTTTCCGATGCCCGGCAGATCACCACGGCGGAATTTTTCCAGGAAAAAAGAAAGGCAAGTGAGTTATAGAATTTTTGCTTCTGCAAATATTAAAGTTAAAAAACAAAAGGGGAAGATGAGATGACCTGGCTCGATATTTTGGATAATAAAAATAATCTGGCCATGTTGCGCCAGCAAATCTCCCTGCACTTGCGGGAAGCCCAAAAAGCTTCCTGGCAAGTGGGGCAGATCCTGACCCAGCTGGCCGGGACGGCACAGCCCGGGCAGGTGCCCCAGTTCCAGCAATTGCAGCAGTTAAACAGCCGCCTGGGCACGCTCCTTGATCAGGTGCAGGGCCAGCTGGACCCTCCGCGCTAATTCAGTAAGTCGTCGGGGCCGTTTTCGAAAGAAAATCTGTGCGCCCGGGTGATTTGAAAATCGCGGGTTTCGTCTCCAACAACAGTGATGAAATTAATAATCACGGACAAACCGGTCTCCGGCGTTTCCTCTTTTTGTTTAGCTTGCCGGGTTGATTCCAGGGAATGAAGAAACCTTTCCTGTAAACCGGCAGTTTCCCATCCGTATTTAAACAAAATAACTAAAGTGCCGGCATAAAAAATAATTGCCAGGCTTAAGAGAAAGATAGTTTCCAAAGGCAATCGCTCCTTTTATTTATTGGATATAACCCCAGTATTCCCATTTATTTTGGCTTTAATTACAAAATTCTTGATTCTTGCTTTCCCTTGCTATTTATTTTGAAAAAGACTATAATAAGATGACTGCTAAACTGGTTAAGGAAAGCCAGAGCGTGCAAAGTTGCCGGCGGGGAAGCAGGCCGGTGCATAAAAGGCCTGAAGGTTTAAAATTTACCGCCTGAACGGGGTTCGAGTTAAATTTAGGAAGGATGAAAATTCTAATGCTTACCGCCCAGAGCAAGTTTAGGTTTAGTTGCCACCGCAATCTTGCGTGTTTTACCAGGTGCTGCAGGGAAATCAACATATTCCTGACTCCTTACGATGTTTTGCGCATGAAAAATAACCTGGGAATGTCCTCCGGAGACTTTTTGCAAAAATATGCCGTAGCATTGATTGCCGAAAACACAGGGCTCCCGGTTCTTCTGTTAAAAATGGACGAACAGACCGGCCGGTGCCTCTTTGTGACGGAAAAAGGCTGCCGGATTTATGCCGACCGGCCCTGGTCCTGCCGGATGTACCCGCTGAACGAGGATGAAAACGGTAATTACAGCCTGGTTGTCGACAACAGCCGTTGTTTTGGCCTGGATGAAAACCAGGAGTGGAGCGTAGGGGAATGGCTAAACGAACAGGGGATCAGTGCTTATAATGAAATAGAAGCACTGTTCGGCAAAGTAGGCGAGCAGCTGAAAGCTTCCGGACACCAAATCCGCAACCCCCGGATCCAGGAAATGTATTATACGGCCTGTTACGACCTGGACAAGTTCAAAAGGTTTATTTTTGAAAGCAGCTTTTTAAAGGTTTTTGACATCGACCGGGAAACCGTCCAGAAAATCAAAAACGACGAGGTGGAATTGTTGAAGTTTGGTTTTAAGTGGGTTCTTTTTGGGGTGGCGGATAATAAATCCTTCAAGATAAGAGACGAGGTTTTGGAAGCGAAAAGAAAGGCGCTGGAGAGGCTGGGAAAAAGAGCGTAACCGTACCAAAAGGACGGTCAACACCTTTCCTTTTTTAATTCAACATTCAAAGAAGACCAGGGCGAAGTCACGTAGCGAAAATAAAAAAGCCGCTCCGATTTATGAGCGGCCTTTATCTTCTAAAATACCTTTCTTCTAAAACACCTTTCTCCGCTTCAACTCTTCCTGCATCTCGTTTAAAAACTGACCCCCCATTTTTGCAAAAGTGCATTAGTTATTTCCGGCGAGAACATATTTTTTACCGTTAAGCACTTATTTTTTACTATTGAAAGTGTTCTCCTTGATTTTTATATGCTGCAAGATTAAAATTACCTTGTCATTTATTTGCAAAAACGCATTGGAGGCGGAAAAAGAATGTCTTTATTGCGGGAGGGCGAAGCCAAAAAATCCTTACAATTATTTATGGATAGTTTGCCTGACGGTGTGATGATTTTGGCCAGGGACGGGACAATCGAAATGGCCAACCAGGCCCAGGAGAGGTTAACTGGTATTCTGAATAAACAAATTTTAGGACAGACCATCTTTGATTTAGTCCACCAGGGTTTATATAATGACCCGGTCATTGACCTGGTTTTGAAAAGAAAAGAACCGGTTACTCTGATGCAATATACCCCTTTTCAAACCTGCTTGCTTGTTACCGCCAGTCCAATGATGACAAAAAATGATGAAATCGATTATGTGGTATTATATTCTAAAGACGTTACGGAATTACATCAGCTGCAACAGCAACTGGAACAAACGAAACTACTTACCCAGCAGTATTCATCAGAGATTACTGAAATGCGGGTCCAAAGCTGGGAAAACGTGGATATCGTAGCCAAATCGGAACAAATGAAAAAAGTCATTGACCTGGCTCTTCGACTCGCCAGCGTGGAAACTACGGTGCTTATTTTAGGTGAATCGGGCACTGGAAAAGAGGTAGTCGCAAAAATAATCCACGACCAGAGCGAACGTAAACTTGGTCCGTTTATCAAGGTCAATTGTAGCGCCATTCCAGAAAGCCTAATCGAATCTGAACTTTTTGGTTACGAGCCGGGCACTTTTACCGGCGGCAGAAAGGAAGGCAAGGCTGGATTATTCGAGCTTGCCCACAATGGAGATATCTTTTTAGATGAAATAGGCGATTTAGCTTTAGCGGTACAACCAAAGTTACTCCGGGTTCTTCAGGAAAAAGAAGTTGTCCGGTTAGGGGGGGTCAAGACAAGGAAAGTGGACGTTCGGGTTATTGCCGCTACCAACAAAGATCTTAAAGAATTGGTTAAGCAAAATCGTTTCCGGGAAGATCTATATTTTCGTTTGAATGTCGTCCCGATAACGATTCCCCCGCTAAGAGAAAGAAAAGATGATATTATTCCGCTCGCGTACTATTTCAAGGAACAATTTTCCAAGAAATACAAAGTAAAAAGAGAATTTTCCGGAGAAGTTCTCAACCGGTTTTACGCCTATGACTGGCCCGGTAATGTGCGCGAATTGCAGAACGCAGTAGAGAGGTTATTGGTTATTTCTTCAGGAGATATTATTACTTTAAAAGATTTACCACCTGATTTGTTACCAAATTTAAGCGAGGGAGCAGGAAAGATTATCGTGAATGGGTTGCTCCCGCTGAAACAGGCGGTTTTAGAAGTTGAACGTCAGTTGATTGAGCAGGGCTTAGCCACATTTGGAAGCACGTTAAAGGTTGCCGAAGTGTTGGGTGTTCACCAAACTACAGTCATTCGGAAGATGGCCAAAGTGAACAAAAATCGGCGGAGAAGGCGTAAAAATAAACTCAAAGAGTAATGTTAGAATATTTCCGCCAGGGCCGGACGACTTTCTTGTTTTCCAACACGTCCAGGGCGGCGTTAATGTACCGGCGGGTTTCGGAAGGCATAATTACGTCGTCTACATAGCCGCGCTCGGCCGCGCGGTAAGGATTCTCATAATGAGTACGGTACTCGTTGACACGTTTCGTCCTAACGGCGGCGGGATCGGAAGCGGCAGCAATTTCTCTGGCGAAAATGATGCTGGCGGCCGTTTCGGCGCTGACGCCGGTGACTCTGGCAATGGGCCAGGCGAAAACAAAATCCGCTCCGGTGTCCTTGCAGCACATCCCTAAATAACCGCCGGCGTAGGATTTGCGCACGATTACCGAGATTTTCGGGACAGTTGCGTCCACGTAGGCGTAAAGCATTTTTGAGCCGTGTCTCAAAATGCCTTTCCATTCTTCCTGAGAGCCGATTAAATACCCGGGCGTATCGTGCAGATTGACCAACGGGATGTTAAAAAGATCGCAAAATCGCACAAACCGGGCCACTTTATCCGCGGCATCGGAGTCAATCACGCCGCCCAGCCACATTGGCTGGTTGGCGACCAGGCCAACGGTTCGCCCGGCAAACCTGGCCAGACCAATAATTATGTTTTGAGCAAAGTCTTTCTGCAGTTCAAAAAAGTTACCGTCGTCTACCAGGAGCCGGATAACTTCGTGCATGTCAAAGGGCAGGTGGGGTTTCTCGGGAACCAGATGATCAAGCTCCGGAATGTTCCTTTGGGGGGGATCATTAGATTCCTTGCGCGGCGGTTTTTCCTGGTTATTGGACGGTAGAAAGGCCAGCAGCTCTTTCGCGCGATCAAGACAGTCCCGGTCATCCTCCACAACGAGGTGGGTCTGGCCGGTTTTGACGGCGTGAGCCTGAATTCCGCAAAGATTTTCCAGGTCGATTTCTTCCCCCAGCTGGGTTTTTACAAAAGCCGGGCCGGCAATTCCCATAAAGCCGGTTTTGCGGCATTGGAACACGAAATCCTGCATAACGGGGTGGTATGCTTGTCCGCCCAGACAGGGACCCATCAGTAAGGCCAGCTGGGGGATAATGCCGGAGGCCAGGACCTGGGCGCGAAAAAGCCAGGCGTAGGCCTGGAGGGTGTCGATCCCTTCCTGCAGCCGGGCCCCGCCGGAATCGTTCATCCCCACAAAAGGGATGCCCATGTCTTTGGCCAGATCAATAGCTCCGGCGAATTTTTTCCCGTGGTATTCGCCAAAAGTTCCGGCCATAGCGGTGTAATCTTCGGCGGCCGCCATGACCAGGCGGCCGTTAACCTTGCCGTAGCCTACGACGACTCCTTCCGCCGGAATCTCCTTTTTCTCCATTCCGAAGGCGGTGGTGCGATGTTTTACAAACATACCGATCTCGGTAAAGGTACCCTGATCAAAAAAATAAGCGATTCGTTCACGGGCTGTCCATTTACCGCTCTGGTGCTGTCGCGCCACCGCTTGGGAGCCGCCCATCCGGTAGATTTTATCCTTCTTACGGAACAGCTCTTCATGATAATGCCCCATTCGTTTTTCCTCCGTAGTTTTCAGTAGCTCAATTGGTCTTGTTTCTGGCGTTATCGCAAGCCTGCTTAATTAGCTGGCTTGCAATCATCGTGCCAGCACAAAAAATTTTTCTCTAATCTAAATTATTATAAAGGCCCTGCCGGCTTTGTTTTTAGTGCTACTTTTGCAACCGGTTTATTGAAAAACTTCGTTTCTGGCTGGTAACGTGCTGGCTTTGTATGGACTTTTAGCGCATTTGCAGCAATTATTGCAGATTTGCTAAAAGCGCTTTTAAGATACCTTGAGCAGGTTAAAAAATATTTGAAAAAATACCTGAAGATAAGGTAATCAGGGGCGGGAAAATTTCTTCTGGGGAAATAGCCGGGACTGGCACGGTTTTTGCACTTTCTCTTAAATATAGTTTTTAGTTTTAATTTTTTTCTTGGCAGAACAGATGATCGGCCAAGTGTTCCATGGGTATGGATATTTTTGGGAAGAAATAAAAATTGTTTGGGCTAGAATGGCAGTGGTAACATTTGCATTCGGTCTGAATAAATCCGAGGGACAGTTCCAGGAAGCAATTATTCTAGATTTCTTTATTCGTCGACCGGAGAAACACTAGAAAAATGTTGCTCATCATCGTGTCGGCGCAATGATTTTAATCTTAAACTGGTTCTCTGCCTGCTGCGTTTCTGCAGTAAAATTTAGGGAATAAAGCTGTTTTTGGTCAGGATTTAACCGTGTCTTGCAGCGATCTTTAGTGCATTTGCAGTAATTTATGCAAATGTGCAAATAATTTTTATTACCTGTGAAAATGTTTAATACTGGTATGGTTTTTGCATGTCATAAAAAAACAAGCAAAAATAATCAAAATTATTTTAAGGATAAAAATTGGGAGGGTTGTTAAATTGTACAAAGGTAAGTTGCTTTCAGCTAAAGGCTATCAGGCACGTTATTGGAATGAATATTCGCAAACCATGCCCAGGGAAAAGCTAAATGAGTTACATTTAAAAAGAATTAAAAATGTATTGAGGTATGCCTACGAAACAAATAAGTTCTACAGGGAGTTATACGACCGCCATAAAGTCAATATCGATGACATAAAGACACTTGACGATTTTAAATATAAGGTGCCGTTAACCGATAAACCGATGATTCAACCCAGTCAGACCCCGGACAACCTTTATGGGGATAATTTGTCTGTTGATGAGAGTTTTATCGCCGGCCATTACGCAACTTCTGGTACTACGGGCAAACCCCTGTACGAGGCATGGGAAGATTATGCAATCTGGAGAATCGGGCAGTCTTGGTGTCCAGCCTATTGGAGCGTAGGCATCAGGCCGGAAGATACTTTTTATTTTGCTTTTGATTTTGGTGGATTTGCCGGCTTTTGGAGCGCCTATTTCGGGGCGCTCAGGTTTGGGGCTAAGGTTATTTCAGGAGCAGGAGTGGGCATGACCACCGAAAAACGCATTCAGCAGATTTTAGAGCTTAAGCCGACCGTGCTGGTTGCTACTCCTACCTATACCCTGCACATGGCCAATGCGGCTAGAGAAATGGGTGTGGATCCCGCAAAGACTTCCATCAAGTATTATGTTGGCGCCGGCGAACCGGGTTCGGCTTCTATTCCGATGATCCGAAAAAAGATTGAAGAAGCCTGGGGGTGCAAATGTGCTGAGGTGTTGGGGGTTTCGGAACCACCGGTGGTAGCTCCTACCTGTGAAGAGGGAGACGGTTTTCACGAGGAGGAGATGCACCAATTTGCCTGGGTAAGGGACCCGGACACGGGCAAGGAAGTAAATGAAGGGGATGTGGGGGAAAGGATTATTACTAACTTCAGCAACTATGCTACCATTTGGATTAATTACCGCACCCACGATCTGGTGAGGCCGATTTATTCCTGCCCTTGTGGCTGTACTTGGCTCTATTATAAAGGAGGAGTCTTGGGCCGAACTGATCACATGCTTACCTACAAAGGAACCAATATATACCAGTCAGCTGTAGAGAATATTGTGAGCAGTTTCCCTGGGGCTTCTGATTACTTCCAGCTTGTTCTTACCCGTGAAAATGAGGAAGATTTAATGACGATTAAAGTAGAAGCAAAAGAAGACCTGCCCCCGGAACAATATGCTACCGTAGCCGAAAAATTAAGAATGGAATTGAAAGCGAAAATTGGCGTAACCCTGCCGGTAGAAGTCGTCCCGGTGCAGTCACTACCGAGATCGGCTGGAGGGAAAACAAGAAGAGTTATTGATTTACGCCCAGAGGACTATAGAATGGAACTGGCCAAAAAATATAAAAGCTTTGAATAAAGTTTAAGAAGAATGGAGGTTTGACTCAGAATGGTTACTCAGCAGGAGATAGAAAAAATGGTAAGGGATATAAAACAAGCTAGAAGATTAATTAAGGAGCATCAGGAAATTGGTGTTCCGGAAATAGAAAGAAGCTTGCGAATAGCGGACATGAATCTGCATTGGGTTTTGTGGGTTTGCGGGGAAGCGGTGCAATATTTACCGGATTTACCCTTGGAAGAATAAGGCTTGTGTAAATATTCAGTGAACCAGTTATTGGGGGGATAACCCGAGAAGAATGTCCCGAAAGTTTTTCACGAGGGGATAAAGGTAAATCTCCTTAACCGGAAGCTTATACTCCATAGACCGATCTAGCTTGCCCCGGCCTTGCGTGCTGCCAACCAAGATCCAGTTGGCTGCCTTTTAGCAGGTCCCGGCAAAACCAGTCTTTCTCCACAAGGGTTTCCAAAAGCACCGGTCGGTAGCCGTAGGTCTTTTCCCAATTTTCCGGTAGCTTTTGGAGGGCCAGGGAAAGGATCTTGGAGGCCAGGTTTTTACCTGCACCCAGGGTAAGATCAAAAAGCATGTTCACGATCAGGTGGAGGTTTTTCTCCCGCTGAGAGCCGGACCAACCGATCCAGGCATTTCTCGGCTTAACCTTCCAGGCCGCGGCGGAAAAACCCAGGGCCTCCAAACAACACAAAGAAGAGTAAACGAGGTAGCGGACCTTAACGTAATGCTTGCCAACCGGCATAATGGGATTTTTTAAGTGTAGCTATCTTTGCTGCCCGAAGGTACATTTTATTAACAGGTACTTGGTTTACGGTTTACATTGTTCGATAGGAATTAGGGAAAATATTAGGCCTTTCCCAAGAGAAAAAACTTATTGCGTTAGTCTGTCTTGGTTATACAAATGATCCTGCCGCCCGGCCAGCGAAAATTGGGTTGGCGGAAAAAAATCACGGTGCTTTAATTTTTCCCAGGTGACCCTTGAAAACGGCTAAAATGGTTTTTGGGTTACTCTACCGAGGGAAAAGGTCAGTCTGAAAGGAGGTGGCCAATAATGTCTCAACTTACACCGGAGAAAAGAAGGTTTTGGGAACTTGCTGTTTATCTGGTGGCTTTTATCTTGATGATTGTCCGCGTAGATTGGTGGTGGTGGGGTTGGAAAATCGAGCCTTATGTTTTTGGCTGGCTAACCTTGCCTATGTTATACCAGGTTGGAATATGGTTGATCGGTTGGTTGTTGATTTACTTTGTGGTTAAGTATTTGTGGATTGAAACAAAATGATTAATTTTAAAATATCTGAAAACTAGAGTAGGATTTTAGGAGGTGTTTTCATGGATTCCCAAGTGATATGGACTCTAATAATATTAATTGCTTACATTGCGATAATTGTGGGAATTGGCCTTTGGAGTACGCGATATGCCATAAAAACCTTAGAAGATTACGCGATGGCCAGCCGGAGTTTGGGCTTTTGGGTTTTATTTTCAAGTGTGTTTGCAGCTAATATTTCCGCTGTTACCTTAATTGGGGTGCCAGGTAATGCATATCATGCAGGATGGATTCTCTGGCCCTATTTCGTTACCGCCTGGGGATGGTTGTTTCCAATTTTAATTTTTACTGTATCAAGTCGAGCCTATCTTTTGGGTCAACGTTTCGGTTATATGACGCATTGTGAAATGATTACTGCACGATGGGATAGCAAGGCACTGGGTTATTTATTTAGTGTTTGTTTGCTTTTTTATACGGTACCGTATTTGATGACTGGTATCCAGGGAGGAGGCCATACATTAAACGTCTTGACGAAAGGCCTGATCCCGTTCTGGTTAGGGTGTCTGATCGTTGCCGTGATAGTGTGTTTTTATTTGTTTGTCGGAGGAATGCGGGGAGCTGCCTGGGTAAATACATTTCAAGCAGCCCTTTTCCTGCTCGGTGTAATTGTGATCTTTTTTGCGATAGCTTATGTTCTTGGCGGGCCTGCCGCTGCAACTCAACAAATTGCTGTTAAATATCCGGAGTTGCTCGATCGGTCAAAGATGTCCTGGAAAGTATTTTTTAGTTATGGTTTCTTCGTTTCTTTGTGTATGCCAGCCCTGCCGCAAATTTTTATGCGTTTACTTACTGGTCGGGCTCCACGGGATCTTAAGCGTACTGCCCTTATCTACCCTTTGGCGGCCATAATCGTTTTTTTCACGGTTGCTTACGTGGGAATGTGGGGTCATGTAGCTTTTCCTGGCCTTAAAGGCGGTGAGTCTGACAGGATCTTGCCGCTGCTTTTAACCCAGTATTTGCCTATCTGGATGATGGGGATTTTAGGGGCGGCCATTTTTGCTGCTCTTATGTCCACCATGGATTCCCAGGTGCTGGCTGCCTCGACGATGATCCTTAGGGACTTCTTTAAGGTTAGTAAATTAACTACAGCGGAACAGCAGCAGCAGGCCGTTATGTGGGCAAGGCTGACAGTCATCATTTTAACGGTGATTGCTTTTATACTTGCGCAACTTAATATTGTAGGGATAATTAATATTGTCAATTTCGCCTTTGCGGGATTTTCTCTAATGTTTGCACCTTTAGTAGCCGCTTTTTACTGGCGACGTTGTACCAAGTACGCTGTTGCCGCTTCCATCCTTGCTTCGCAAGCTACGCTTTTAGGATTGCAATACGGGATTTTACCCAAGAGTTGGACTTTTGGTTTTTTGCCAGGTATGCCTGCGTTAGTAATAGGGCTGGTGGTGTTAGTAGTAGTTACCTACCTGACTCCGGTTCCCCAAAACGAAGGGACCAAAAAATTTTTTGAGCTATTTGATACTTCTCATGCGCCAGTTATCTCTGGTAAAGATGTTGTTCATAATGCTGGCTCCTAAAAAATCCTTATCTTTTCGTATCTCTGCTATGCGCGTAAACAGTTTTTTCCTTGGGTTAGGGAAAAGCTGTTTATTTTTCTCTGTCAGTTATTTCCTTTGCTTAGAACTAATAACTTTGTGAACGATATCTTGTTTTTGCTGCCCTTAAAATTCCTGGATGTTATTTTTTGTTGAGCTATAAGGAATAGCACATTGGAAAATAATTGGCGCCATTTCATGAGTTTGTTGCCAAGGGGTGACCTTTATGCACAGAGCTTTACAGATCCCTGTTATTGACGCCCATGCGCATATTATGACCACGGATCGGATCAGGAGCGGAATGCGGTGGCTGCAGAAGTATTTGCCGGATGTGGATATCGATTTGACTTTGGATGAACCACGCGCCCGGCAGATGTTGGCGGAAGCAGGCGTGGATTACTATTTTAACGCTTTCTTCCCGATTTTTGCGGGAACCACCACTGCCGTAAACGAATGGAACTATGCCTTATCCCTGCGCGACCCGCGGGCAGTGCCGTTTGTTTCTCTGCTCCCAGGGGACGAAGAAAAAGAAAAAATCCTTGCCTGGGCCTTTCGAGATAATTATTTTCTCGGCCTTAAATTCCACCCTTACGTCCAGCGATTCTCGATCTTAGATCCCCGTCTGGACGAGGTCTATGCTTTCCTCCAGGAACTCGGGCGTCCGGTAATAATTCATTCTGGCCATGAAGATGTTTATGGGGTGCCGGACAACAAAAGGGAAATTGCCGCGCTTTTAAAGAAGTTTCCCCGCCTGGTTCTGGTTATTCCCCATCTGTGCTATCCGGACCTGGATGCGGCGTTTGCTTTTTTAGAAGCGTATCCCCATATTTATCTCGACGCCACAAACGTTTTCTGGCTTTTTCAAAAGCAGCCCCCGAAGGAAATCTGGTGGGAGAAGTTTGAACAATTCAGTGAGCGGATTGTTTTTGGCACCGACTTTACGATGGGGATGGCCTTTCCCGCCCGCTTATACGAACATTTTGCGACGCTTCCCTTGGCCAGCAAAACTAAGGAAGACCTCCTTTACCGGACAGCTTTGCGGATGGCCCGCAAGTTCGGGTGGCAGTTGAACCAGATTATTGAAGTGGAATGATCAAAAGGCAGCTCGAGCAAGCGAATTTTGATCGCGAGTACTCTTCTGCAGATATTAATTAGCAATTTTGCAGTGGACTTTTGCAAAAATGATTTTAAGGGTGGTTAAGCAATGTCTGCCCGGCAGGGATTCTCCGTTCCGGCGGAGATTGGCCGTTAGCCGTACAGCATACTTGCAGGAGGTGGTCTGGACAAGAGAAAAAGCAACCTGTTTACGAGCCTGGCACGAATATTGCAGTAACGAGGATAGCAAGAAAACATATTGCAACTTACTTACCACGTCATCCTTGCGCCGTATTCATTACTTTAACTTCAGAAAACGTTCTTTACAGAGTTAAAGAAGAGGGGTGATTCTTTGGCGGGGATTGTTGGTTTTGGGGCGTACGTTCCCGGATTGCGCATTGCCACGAAGGAAATCAAGGCAGTCTGGCCGGCGGCGGGGAGCGTTCCGGGGATCAAGGAAAAAGCCGTCGCCGACTTTGATGAAGATGTAATCACCATGTCTGTGATGGCGGCGGAGCGGGCTTTGGCCCACGCCGGAGTGAGGGCGGAGGAGGTAGATGCTCTTTATGTGGCCACTACTTCCGCACCCTACGAGGAGAAGTCGGTGGCGGCGGTAATCCAAACGGTTCTGGGCGTTCCAGCGGAAGCGCTGGCAGTCGACTTCGGCCGGACGACCCGTGCCGGGACGGCGGCGTTAATCAATTGCCTTGCTCAGATCAAGGCCGGGGAGATTAACCTGGGTCTGGTAATTGCCGGCGACAACCGTTTGGCCAGGGCGGGAGACTTGCTGGAGCAGAGTTTGGGCGCGGCAGCGGTGGCTTTGGTGGTGGGAAAGGAAAAGGTCATCGCCGAGGTTTTGGGGACGGCTTCTTTCACTGCCGAGTTTACCAACATCTGGCGTCCGGTCGGGGAAAGGTTGCTCCGCCGGCACGACGACCCCCGGCTGGAAAGGGAGTACGGCTATCAGCGGGCGGTCGTGAAAGCGGGGCAGTCCTTGCTGGCCCGCCTGGGTTTGCCGGGAACTGCTTTTCACTACCTGGCCACGGCAGAACCAGACGGCCGGAGTATCCAGGGGGTAGCAAAAGCGCTGGGGATTCCGGCAGAAGCGGCCGGGCCGGCCAACCTGGCGCCGTTAGTGGGAGATACCGGCACGGCCTCACCATTTTTAGGTTTGGTGGCTGTCCTGGAGCAGGGAAAACCGGCGGATAAGGCGTTGGTGATCAGTTATGGTTCGGGAGCGGGGAGCGACGCCCTGGCGGTAATGCTGACGGAGGAGGTTGCGGCTCAAAAACAAAAGGCGCTGACGCTGGCGGAGGTAACCAGGGAAAAGGTTTCCCTGAACTATCCAGCGTATGCCAAGCGGGTGGGATTGCTGCCCGTGCCGCCGGCTCTGCCCGATCCCATTTCGGGCTACTTAACTCAACCGGGGATGTTGCGGGATGCCGAATACCTCCTCGGGCTTTCTGCCCTGGAGTGCACGGAGTGCGGTTCTTTAAATTATCCCCACCGGGATTATTGTATCGACTGCCGCAGCCAGTCGTTTAAGCAGGTAAAGCTGCCCCGCCTCGGCCGGGTAGTCACCTATAACGTTCAATACGTATCTCCCATCGGGCCGGAAGAGGTCCCGGTGGTGGTTTGCACGGTTAAGCTCGACGGCGCGGGCGGTGTGCGCGGGGGCAAGGTGAGCGGGGCAATGGTGGCCGTGGACCCGGCGCAGGTGAAGATCGGCCTGCCCGTGGAGCTGGTCTTCCGGAGATGCGGCGAGGAATTGGGGCTGCCTAAATACGGTTATAAATTTAAGCCGTTGCCGGAAACCGGTGATGCAGGAAGGGGGGCTGCAGGTGGCGCGTCAAAAGAGCTTTAAGGTGGCGGTAGTCGGCGCCGGCATGACCAGATTTGGCGAACTCTTCGACCGGAGCTACGAAGACATGATTGTGGAAGCCTACCGGGCCTGTTTAAGGAGCGTGGACAAAGGAATCGACGAGAAAGACATCCAGGCGGCCTGGCTGGCCACCGTGCAGGGCAGCCTGATCCGCCGCGAGTTGCTGTCCGGAACTTCTCTGGCCGAACCGCTGGGGTTGCTGTCTATTCCAATGACCAGGATCGAGAACCTCTGTGCCTCGGGAAGCGACGCTATTCGGAACGCTGCCTGTGCCGTGATGGCGGGACTTTACGAGACGGTGCTGGTGGTGGGCGCCGAAAAAATGCGCGACGTGCCTTCCCGGGCCAGCCTGGTGGCCAACCGGGGGGTCATGTCGCACCTGTGGTGGCACCCGCGGGGGGCCACAGCACCGATGGTCTTTGGCCAGGTCGGCACCGCGCACATGCACGCTTACGGCACCACCAGGGAACATTTCGCCAGAGTGGCGGTGAAAAACCATTACCACGGCAAGTTTAACCCTCACGCATTTTACCGGTTTGAGATCACTATTGAACAGGTCTTAAACGCTCCCCTGGTGTCCTGGCCACTGGGCCTGTACGACTGCTGCCCCACTACCGACGGCGCGGCGGCGGTCATTTTGACTACTCCGGAGCGTGCCCGACAGTATACTGATCGGCCGGTTTATCTAATCGGAACCGGGTTGGGGATCGACGTGGGTCATTCGCACTGGCGCAGCACCTATACGGAGTGGCCGGCCAACCAGCAGGCGGCGAAAGAAGCCTACGCAATGGCCGGGATTACGCCCCGGGAGGTCGACGTGGCAGAATTGCACGACTGTTTTACCTGCACGGAATTGGTTACTTACGAAGACCTTGGCTTCTGCGAAAAGGGGCGCGGGGGTGCCTGGATTGAATCCGGCGGCCCCTGGCTGGGGGGCGAAAAACCCTGTAACGTCAGCGGCGGGCTCAAGGCAAAGGGTCACCCGGTGGGGGCTACGGGGGTGGCCCAGGCCTGCGAGATTTTTTTGCAACTGCGCGGGGAAGCAGGCCAGCGCCAGGTGGCTAACGCCCGGATCGGGTTGACCCATAATATCGGGGGGGCCGGGCAGGTAAGTTGTGTCAATATCTATAGCAATGAGTAGGTAGGAGTTGAGAAAGGATGTTTCAGTTAACTGATGAACAGGCCCAAATTCAGGCGATGGCCCGCCGGTTTGCCGAAAAGGAGGTGGCGCCGTACGCGGACGAGTGGGAGGAAAAGGCGTATTTCCCCCGGGAAATTTTCGAAAAGATGGCGGAGCTGGGTTTTGCCGGGATGTACTGTCCGGAAGAATACGGGGGGAGCGGCTTAGACCGGGTGTCCGCCGTTCTGATTGGCGAGGAATTAGGCCGGGTGCACCGGGCCATGGGATTTATTTTCATCCATAACCTGGTGCTGGAGCTTTTTTACCGCAACGGGACGGAGGAGCAACGCCGGCGCTGGGTGACGCCCCTGGCCACCGGGAAGATGCTGGCGGCCTTCGGGTTAACCGAGCCCGGGGCAGGTTCGGACGCGGCCAACATCCGGACCAGGGCGGTGCGGGACGGCGACCGTTACATTCTCAACGGCCAGAAATGTTTTATTACCAACGCGGATGTTGCCGACGTGATCTCCATCGCGGCCAAAACAGACCCGGGCGCAGGCGCGCGCGGGGTGAGCGTTTTCATTGTTCCGAAAGGTACGCCGGGCCTCTCCGTGCCGAAGGCGGAAAAAACCATGGGGGTCCGGAGCACCCACATTTGTGAGGTAGTTTTGGAAGATTGCGTGGTGCCGGCAGAGCAATTGCTGGGTGGGGTGGAAAATAAAGGTTTTCCAATGCTGATGAAGGTTTTGGAGAGCGGGCGGATTACCAACGCCGCTCTGGCCGTTGGCATCGCCCAGGGAGCTTACGAGATTGCCCGGGATTACGCCCGGCAGAGAACTGCCTTCGGCGCCCCGATTGCTTCCTTGCAGGCGATCCAGTTTATGCTGGCCGACATGGCCACCGAGATTGAGGCGGCCCGCTGGCTGGTTCGCTACGCCGCCTGGCGCAAGGACCAGGGCCTGCCGGTGAATATGTACGCTTCCATGGCCAAACGGTACGCGGCCGACATGGCCATGCGGGTGACTACTGACGCCGTGCAGGTGCTCGGCGGGGCGGGGTATGTCCAGGATTACAAAGTGGAACGGATGATGCGGGACGCCAAAATGACGCAGATCGTGGAGGGGACGAGCCAGATCCAGCGCCTGATCATTGCGCGGGAAATATTGAAAGATTGATTACCGGGAAAGGAGGATGGCTGGCTTATCTACCCAGTCCAAACCGGGATGGAAATAAAAACGTTGGCAGTCATTGGTGCCGGCACGATGGGGCGGGGGATCGCCCAGGTGGCCACGATGGGCGGTTACGACGTTTACCTGGTGGATGTAGAGGAAAAGATTCTCCGAAACGCCGTCGAGGGGATCCAAAAAAATTT
Source organism: Bacillota bacterium (assembly GCA_040755215.1). Lineage (GTDB taxonomy): Bacteria > Bacillota > Desulfotomaculia > Desulfotomaculales > Nap2-2B > JAIMBK01. Next base: position 32,376 of record JBFMBG010000029.1, read on the forward strand.
ACAAAAGGGGGTGGAACTGGGGAAGGTATCGCCGGAACAGCAGAAGGCCTCTCTAGAGCGCATTAAAACGACCACCGACCGGAAGCTGGCGGCAAGCCGGGCGGATTTTGCGATCGAAGCAGTTCCGGAAATTATTGCTTTAAAGATAGGGGTGTTCCAGGATCTGGACCGGGTCTGTCCCCCCCACGCCATTTTGGCCACCAACACCTCGGGTTTGAGCATCACCGAGATTGCCGCGAGCACGCGCCGGCCCGAAAAGGTGATCGGGATGCATTTCTTCAATCCCGTCCACCTGATGAAGTTAGTTGAAATTGTCCGGGGGATGGAAACGTCCGACGAAACTCTTGCCTTCACCAAAGAGGTGGCTGCCCGGATGGGGAAGGAAGTGGTAGAGGTAAACGAATCGCCGGGTTTCGTAACGAGCCGGATCAACGCCCTGATTGGCAACGAAGCTTTTTATCTGCTGCAGGAAGGGGTGGCCAGGGCGGAGGATATCGATAAGGCGATTAAGTTCGGGTTGAATCACCCGATGGGACCGCTGGAACTGGGCGACCTGGTCGGCCTCGACGCCCGCCTGCGCGTGTTGGAGCATCTGCATGCCACGCTGGGAGAAAAATACCGTCCCTGTCCCCTTCTGGTGAAGTATGTCAAAGCCGGGCGGTTGGGCCGGAAAACCGGGAGGGGGGTTTACGATTACACCAGGAAATGAGCTTGCCGTAGATTTGAGAGGTGTGACGTGAATGGGAGATCAAAAGTTACTGTTGGAAAAAAGGGACGGGATCGCCCTGCTCACCCTGAACCGGCCCGAAGTAAATAACGCTCTGGATCGCCAGACCTGGTTTGCGCTGGACGAAGCAATCAAGGAAGTCCGGGCCGACGCGGAGGTAAGGGTGCTCATCATCACCGGTGCCGGCGAGCGGGCTTTTGCCGCCGGGGCCGACGTCAGGTGGTTGAAGGAACGGCCTCCGTTGGATTTGCTTGAGCGCGGCCCCCAGGCCATTATGCTCGACCTGGAAAAGTTGCCCAAGCCGGTGATCGCTGCCGTCAACGGGTATGCCCTTGGGGGTGGTTGCGAACTGGCCATGGCCTGCGACATCCGTATTGCCAGCGAAAAGGCCCGGTTTGGCCTGCCGGAGATCAACCTGGGGATTCTACCCGGGGGCGGCGGAACGCAGCGCCTCTCCCGGCTGGTCGGGAAGGGCAAGGCCAAGGAGTTGATTTTTACGGGGGATATTATCGATGCCCGGGAGGCGGAAAGAATCGGCCTGGTGAATAAAGTTGTTCCCCCGGAAGAATTAATGGAAGCAACCATGGCGATGGCCAAAAAAATCATGGGCAAAAGCCCGGTGGCGCTGCGGGTAGTCAAGGCGGTAATCGATGTAGGGACGGGCACCGATTTTCCCGCGGCGCTGGCTTACGAACAGTTCGGGCAAACGATCCTGTGGGGTACGGAAGACAGGCAGGAAGGGATGGCCGCTTTTTTGGAAAAGCGCCCGCCGCAATTTAAAGGTAAATAGGAAAAGAGTTTGCGCCTATACCTTTATGATCCTTATGATGAGGGCGAGAAGTTTGCGCCGATTTAAAATTATGGGCTCAGGAAAGGAGGGAAGAAATGGAAAACGTGCTTCTTTACGAAGAAATCGAGACCGGGATAGCTCTGGTGACCATTAACCGGCCGGATAAGTTAAATGCCTTAAATCAAAATGTGCTCCAGGAACTGGCGTCAAAATTGGAACAAATTGAGCGGAGCGAAATCCGGGCGGTTATTCTGACCGGGGCAGGAAGCAAAGCTTTTGTGGCCGGCGCCGATTTAGAAGAGATTGCTTCCCGTTCACCTTTCGCGCTGTGGGATTTTCTCCGGCAGGGACAAAAAATTTTGCGGCTGATTGAAGAATTGAGTAAGCCGGTGATTGCGGCAGTCAACGGGTTTGCCCTGGGCGGCGGTTTTGAATTGGCGCTGGCCTGCCCGCTGCGGATAGCTGCCGAAACGGCCTACTTTGCCTTTCCGGAGGCAGGTTTGGGTTTGATGCCGGGCTTTGGCGGAACCCAGAGGCTCCCCAAGGCAATCGGGAAGACGCTGGCGCTGGAGTATCTCTTGACGGGCGCCAGACTTGGTGCGGCGGAGGCGTACCGGCTGGGCCTGGTCAACCGGGTGGTGCCCGGGGAAGAGGTTCTCCCGAAGGCGCGGGAATTGGCCAGGCAGATCGCCGCGCAGGCGCCCGCGGCCGTCCAGTTTATCCTGCAGTCGGTGCGGGGCGGTTACGAACTGGCCGGCGAGCGGGGTGAGTTGCTGGAAGCCGGCCTGACCGCCCTCTGCGGCGCTACGGAAGACAGCCGCGAAGGTTTGGCGGCCTTTAAGGAGAGGCGGAAACCGGTTTTTCAGGGCCGTTAAAAGAGCCGGAAAGCTCGGACATTCCCGCAAGCAATAATGCATTGCATTTTAACCTTTTGGATGCAAAGTTGGTGAAAAATTACTGTAAAAAAGGAGGATGTTTAAGATGGACTTAGGGCTTAAGGATAAAACGGTTATCGTTACGGGCGGTGGCTCCAATATTGGGCGTGCGATCACCCTTACTTTCGGTGAGGAGGGAGCCAACGTCTTGATCGTGGATATCGATGAAGAAAACGGCAGAAAAGTTGAAAAGCTCCTCCAGGAAAAAGGTGGCCGGGCAAAGTTCGTCAAGGCGGACGTGACTAAATATGCCGAGGCGGAACGGGTGGTTAAGGAAGCACTTGCTACGTTTGGAAGCGTTGATGTCCTGGTAAACAACGTGGGGTGGGACGATTTTTATCCCTTTTTAGAAATTCCTCCCGAAAAATACGATAAATATCTCGATTTAAACCTGCGGCACGTGTTATACTTCACCCGCGCTGTTCTCCCCCACATGGTGGAGAAAAAAAGTGGAAGTATCGTAAACATCAGTTCCGATGCCGGACGCGTGGGCGAATTTCGGGAGAGCATTTACTCCGCGGCTAAAGGGGGCGTAATCACCTTTACCAAGAACATTGCCAGGGAATTCGGCAGGTTCGGAATCAGGTGTAATTGCGTTTGCCCCGGCGCAACCGTGCCTCCTGAGGAGGAGACGAGCGGGCAAAGCATGTTCCGTCAGGAAGAAGTGAAAAAATTATTCCCGCCCGAAGTACAGGAAAAGCTGGCCAAGAGCGCTTATCCGTTGCGCCGCCTGGGGAAAGCCCAGGATATCGCCAATATGGTGGTATTTGTTGCCTCGGACCGGTGCAGTTGGGTCACGGGGCAGACGATCAGCGTAAGCGGCGGGTATAGCATGTTCTAAAGTTAAGATCATTCTCACCGGTCGTTGGTTGATTCACCAACGACTGGTGAGAAGCCAAAGAAAGAAAGCCTGGAAGTGGGTAACCGGGCATGCCGGCGTTAGACCAGGCGCTTACCCAACTTTTTGAACTGTCCTCGGGGAGGTAATGAAGATGGAATTCAAAACCATCCAGCTCGAAAGAGACAAAGAGATCGGGGTGGTCTACCTGAACCAGCCGGAAACGCGCAATGCCTTGAGCATGGAAATGCAGGAAGAGTTAAGGATTGCTCTGGAAGGGCTGGCTCGGGACGGTGCGGTGAAGGCAATTGTGATTTCCGGTAGGGGAACGGCTTTTTGCGCCGGGGGGGACCTCCGCACGATGGGTGATTCTAAGCCTTTTCAAGGCCGCCAGCGGATGCAAAGCGTCCACCGGCTGGTCCTGGCTTTGCGGAACCTGGAAAAACCCGTTCTCGCGGCAGTTAACGGGCCGGCCTTTGGCGCCGGCTGGAGCCTGGCCATGGCCTGTGATTTCGTGATAGCTTCGGAAAAAGCACGCTTTTCCCTGGCCTTTGTGAAGGTGGGGTTAATTCCTGATTGTGGTTGTCTATATTTGTTGCCCCGGGTAATTGGCTTACCAAAAGCCAAAGAGTTAATGATGACGGGGCGGGTGGTCGAGGCAGCGGAGGCCAGTGCGCTGGGCCTGGTAAATAAGGTAGTTCCGCCGGAGCAACTTCTTCCGGAAGCTCTGACGTTGGCCCGGGAGCTGGCCCAAGGTCCGCCCCTGGCTCTGGGGTTATTGAAAAGTATTGTGAACCGGGCTTTTGAAACAGACTTTTTAACTTTGTTAGAAGAAGAGGCGCTTGCCCAAGACCTCTGTTTGCAAACAGAGGATCACCGGGAAGGGGTTAGGGCCTTTTTTGAAAAGCGTAAACCCAAATTTATTGGTAAATAAGGAAACAAGCCGGCCTATTTCAACAAGTTAATTAGATTTAAGGGGGTTTGACAAGTTAATTAGATTTAAGGGGGTTTGGAGGAATGGAAGCCTTTAAAAACTGGTATGAGAACCGGCACCAGTACGCGAAAGAGTGGAAAAAGAAAACGGGCGGC
>JBFMBG010000030.1:0-36437 GCA_040755215.1 Bacillota bacterium
CCGACCGGGCCGGTCAGGATTTAATCGGCAAAAAGGTAAAAGTGGGGCACAAGGTGATCCCGCCCATGCGGTACAGCGCCGGGGAAGGGGTGGCGGTGACGTTTACCCTGGCCGGTTAGTCACGCTCCCTCGCTTACTTCCAAAGCGGATATGGAGAGTTTTTACTTCCTGGACGTTACCAAATTTAAGAATCTACCGGGCGTGGAAGGACGGGAAACCGTCTATAATATTAGTACTGGTCTACCTTCTTCTTGTAAAGACTTATAGAAAAGGGTTTCTCGGAACAAAGCGCCGGTGTGACGGTCTTTGGACATGATGAACGGAGCGATGACTACGTCATGCTTTAAATTAATCTCCACTGCTGTTTTAATCACAGCATCTCTAATTTGCCTGCTTTCGTTTTGAACCACCAAAAGAACATCGATATCCGATTCGGGCGTAAATGTACCCCTGGCTGCAGAACCGAAAAGACGTACGTCAAGTAAGTTTTGACCCAAACGCCGTTTGATCTGGTTACCAAACTCATTGATTATTCTCTCCATCTGGGCAGGTGAAACCCTGTTCACGGCACTCACTCCCGCATGAATTGCTGGATTCAGTCGTTTAGTTCTCATCCCCCATATTATATCTTATTCCTATCTGTCCTTTCCAGTATTTTGTGCCGAAAACAATTCCCCTTTTCGTTACGCAGTTTTGCCCCGGGCAACCCTTCCAGAGGATAAGGCCTTCGGATTGCTGATCCCGTTGCTGAATTCCCCCGTTTGGATCCCGAAATGAGCCGCTGTCCCGACTGCAGCGTCTGCAATAAAGGTTTTGGTTCCTCCGCACTGTCCGGGGTACCCCGCCGGCATCCTTGCCAGTGATTATGGCCTGCTTTGTTTTTGCCCCCGGCTCAAGGACATTTTTTCGACAAAGCCTGCATATATGATCTTGGAGGAGGGTTTAACCCGCAGCCGGCGCCACGGAAAAAGGAGCCACCTGGTGCCTTACTGTTTTCCGGGCGCGCCGCAAATATTTCTATACCATACCTGATAAGGGGGCGCGGCAGGCATGGCCAAAGGCAGGTTGAAAAAGGTTTTTCCGGGAGGCAACACCGGCCAGGGCTTTTATTCTTTCTATGATTACATTATTGACCAGGATGCCGCCCGCATCTTCGTCATTAAAGGGGGTCCAGGGGTGGGCAAATCCACCTTCATGCGCAAGATCGGCGAGGAAATGCTTGAGCGGGGCTACGACGTGGAATTCCACTGCTGCTCGTCCGACAACGGCTCGCTGGACGGCGTGGTCATCCCCGCCATCCGGGTGGCCCTGCTGGACGGCACCGCCCCGCATGTGGTTGATCCGAAAAACCCCGGAGCGGTGGACGAAATTATCCACCTGGGGGATCACTGGAACGAAGAGGGACTAAGGGCGCACAAGAAAGAGATCCTGGCGTTAAACCGGGAAGTCGGCCGGCTTTTCCGGCGAGCTTACGCCTACCTGGCGGCGGCGCACCTTTTTCTGGAGGAAGTCCGCTCCTTTTACCAGGAAACGGGCGCTTTTAACGTAGGCGCCTTTGACAAACTGGTGCTGGACCTGGTCCACGCGATCTTCACGGGCCGGGAGCGGCAGAGCGAAAATCCCCGGGCGCGCCACCTTTTCGCCACGGCCATTACCCCCGACGGGTCGGTGAGCTACCTGGACACCATTGTCGGTCACTTAAAAAAGCGCTACATCATTAACGGCGACGACGGAACGGGAAAAACCACCCTGGTGCGCCGTTTGCTGGAGGTGGCCCTGATGCGGGGTTTCGATGTCGAAGCATACCACTGCGCGCTTGATCCGAAGAGAGTGGAACACCTGGTCGTCCCCGCCCTGGAAGTTGCGGTAGTGAATTCCGTAGAGCCGCATTATTATAAGCCGCACAATGGAGACGAGGTCGTGGATACCATGACCTGCGTCAAACAGCTGAATGACGAAAGCATCCAGGAAGAAAGGGATACGGCCCGGGAGATGTACCGACGCTGCCTGGAGGAAGCGGTTGATTTCATCCACCGCGCTAAAAAAACGCACGACGAGATGGAGACGTATTACATCCCGCAGATGAATTTTGCCGAGATCGAGGCGAGAAGGCAGAAGGTTTTGGAACGCATTCTGGAGCTGGCGGGGAATAATTCATCAGGGAAAGTGAAATAGGGGTAAAAATAAAACAGGGGGCCGGAATGCCCGGCCTTTCAATTATTCTTGAAGCATAGAGGCGGTAAATAAGCAGATGTGACCAGGGGATATTACTTTGTGCCTTTGTGCCTGTTGCCTTTGTGCCTATTGCCTTCGAGGAAGAACAGTGGAACGCCGGGACAAAGCCGGTTATAATAGAATGTGAAGGAATAGAATGCCAAAGAATGTGTTCAGTCAAGGCTGCTCAATCCGGTGCTCAATGTGGTGAGGTAAAAATGCGTGCCCTGTTGGTTAATCCCTGGATCTGCGACTTTGCCGCCTACGATTTGTGGGCCAGGCCCCTGGGGCTTTTGCAAATTGCCGCCTACCTGCGCCGGGCGGGGGTGGAAGTGGTCCTCGTTGACTGCCTGGACAGGTTTGATCCGCGGCTGGTCAGGTATCTTCGGGAAAAATACCCGGAGCGCAGGTACCCCCGGGCCACCCCATACGGAGACGGTCCTTATCACGCGGATATCATCCCTAAACCGGCCGCTTACCGGAACGTTCCCCGCCGCTACAAGCGGTACGGGATGCCGGTGGAGCTTTTCCGCCGGCTTTTGCGGGAGAGCCCGAGGCCGGACGTCATCCTGGTTTCTTCCGGTTTGACTTACTGGTACCCAGGGGTCTTCGAGGCCATCCGGCTGCTCCGGGAAGCATTCGGCCCGGTTCCGCTCCTTCTGGGCGGCATTTACGCCACCCTGTGTCCGGAGCACGCCCGCCAAAACAGCGGCGCCGACATGGTTTGCGCGGGCGCCGCGCTGCCGGAAATTTTGCGCCTGGTCAGTGAGCTGACCGGCTTTCCTTTAAAAGAGCTACCTCCCGGGGCGGCGGAGGAGGCCAGGGCCTTTCCGGCCTACGACCTTTACCCGGAATTAAGGTACCTCACCCTGCGCACTTCTGCGGGCTGTCCTTTTCGCTGCAGTTATTGCGGCTGGTATTTGCTTGCGGAAAGCGGCCGGTACACCCGCCTGGAGCCGGATATGGTGGTGCGCGCTATTGAGCATGGTTACATAAATTTAAACGTGCGTAACTTTGCTTTTTACGACGAGGCCCTGCTTTACCGTGCGGAAGAGCATTTGCTGCAGATTTTGAAGGGTGTTTTGCGGAAGGATCTGCAGTGCTGTTTCCATACGCCCAACGCCCTGCACGCAAGATTTATGACTCCGGAAACGGCTTTTGCGATGAAACAGGCAGGGTTCGTGCAGCCCCGCCTGGCGCTGGAGACCATCGACCCGGCCCACCAACGGCGAACAGGCGGCAAAGTAAACGCCCGGGAAGTGGAACGGGCGCTTTTCTACCTGGAACGGGCCGGTTACGCTCCCCACGAAATCGGGATCAACGTCTTGATCGGGCTTCCGGGGCAACCCCTGGCGGAAGTGGAAGCCTCGCTGGAGTTTGTCCACCGCCTGGGAGCCAGGATTTTCCTGGAAGAATACGCCCCGGTGCCCGGCACGCCGGCCTACCGGGAGAGCGGCCTGCCGCCGGACGCCGACCCGCTTTTGCACAACAACTCCATTTTCCCGTTATACGGACCGGAGCACTATGCCGAATTCCAGCGGATTAAAGATCTGGCTCACCGCCTGAACCGGGAACTGGGGGAAAAACAAAATTAGTCTATAACCCCCGGGAATATTCGGGCCGCAGCAGGGAAGGGTCCTTTTTCGCCAGGACGTATTCCAGGTCTTTGAGTATTTTGTCTTTTTCCCGGGGCAGCCAGCCCCGCACGGTAAAATAGTTGGAAGCGTGCATGGAGCTGAAGAAGCAGTTGGTAAAGCCGGCGTTTTCGACGATGATTTTCAATTCTTCCAGGGAACGAAAGGGCGTAACCAGTTGAAAATCGCCCCGCCGCACCTGGTCGTCAAGGGGTGTGCCGGGAACCAGGGTAAGGGTGAGCGCTCCGGCGTAATCCGGATCGATCTCGCTTAATATTCCGGCTGTGGCCAGCGCATGTCTTTCGCTGCCCGCCACCCCGCCAAGGCCCAAAATAACGGTGACGGAAAGGGCGATCCCGGCCTCTTTGACCTTTCTGCCCGCTTCCACCATCTCCCGGTAAGTTACCCCTTTGCGGACGTTTTGGAGAACCGTTTCGTCCCCGCTTTCCACGCCCATGTAGAGGATGCCCAGCTTCAGCTCCCGGAGCGTCTTCAGTTCATCCACGCTCCGGCGTAAAAGGTCCCCCGCCGTGGCGTAGGCGGCCACGCGCTCCAAGCCTGGGAATTTTTCATTTAAATGTTCCAGAACTTGCTTTAATTTGGGAAAAGGATAAACCAGCGCGTCCCCGTCCTGCAGAAAGACGCGCTGCCCGTCCCAGCCCCGGGCAACGGCATAAACAATGGGATGCATATTGGCGACGGTGATCCCGTGCTGTTTGTAAAGAGCCAGGGCGTCAATTTCCGCCAGCACTTCTTCCACTTTTCTTAAGCGCAGCTTCGAACCGTAATAATTACAAAAGGTGCAGGTATTGTTCGAACACCCGCTGGTCAGGGGAAGGAAGTAGCTGCGCCACTCGCTGGGCGGCCGGATAATTGCGGGCCGTTCAAAAGACATCGACACCACCTCGCCCTCTTATGGTTAACATAATTAAGTTTAGCAGCTTTTTGATCGGGGGTCAACGGGGCCCTAACTTTTGAACGCCTGCATTGTTGGGGTAACCAAATTGCCTTAGAAATTTTCTTCTCAGGCTCAGGTTTGCTTAGATTTAACTCTTTGTTGCTTCGCTATTGCAAAGTGGCCAAAAAGATACCAATAATTACCATAATTATTCCTTCCTGGCATGTAACGTTGTGGTATTTATGGGAATATGATGAATATAGCAAAAATGTGCTAATTAGTATGGAAAGGAGTAGTGTATATGCCGCAAAAAGATGTCGGCGCTTCCCATTTTCCCCTGATTGAGCCGGGAAGATTATCAGAGTTTCGTTTCAATGAACCTTTTTCTGCGCCTGTTGGCACACCGATTAACCTCTTCAGCGCCACCTTAGCCACAACCTTTATTTTGGTGGATGATCCCGGCGACCGGGTGTGGGTAAATGCGGCCGTCAGGTGGTTTGCTAATTTCACTGCCGTTGGCACTGTTACCGTGACCTTTACATTGTTGCGTGACGGCGTGCCGATTTTGGCTATTAACCAAACAGTTTTCAATCCGGTGGCCGGGGCCGCTACAGTCTCTAACGTTTTCCGGTTGCAGTATGTTGATCTGCCTCTTTCTGGACTGGCGATTCCCACCCTTACGCCCGTCGTATATACGTTGCAGGCAAGTACAATCAGCACAACTGCCTTTACAACCGGGCCGGTTACGCTTTCCGTAGCTGAAATTGAGCCCAATCGATTATAGAAAGGAGCAATGAGCATGTCGGAAATTCATGCTGCGCAAGTTTCCTCCCTTGAAAAGGGCAAACTGACCGAATTCCAGGTGGCCGAACCGGCCGCTCTGTTCGGCAACCTCACGCCGCCGGTATCTTTCCCGGTGGCGCCGGCTTTTGTCGATCTGGCCACCGTATCCGTCTTTGTGGACGATACCACTGACCGGGTCTGGTTAAACGCTACCGTAGGCTGGTTTGCCAGTTTTACAGCCATCGGAACGCTGGAAGCCACCTTCCAGTTATTACGCGAAACGGTGGTAATTTACGAAACCAGGCAGGCCGTTTCCTCGCCTCCTTCTATCCCTGCACCACCCGCCGTGGTGAATAATATAGTGCATTTGGAACACAACGACAACACGCCTATTATCATTCCGGCGACGGTGACTTACACACTGCGGGTCCAGGCCAGTGCCGCCGGGGCGGTTACCAGCGGGCCGATCACTTTGACGGCCGCCGAAATCGAAAAGAACGTCGTGGGCTAAACACCCACCATGCTTATCACGAGATTTGCAAGGAAATTGCTTTCAAGAAAGGAGCTGGAATAATGTCTGCACAGGTTCATACCTCCCAGTTTATTCCTATAGAAAAGGGCCGGCTCAGTGAATTCAGGTTTAACGAGCCGACAACCGGCTTTGTCCTCTCCGCCAGTCCGGTTGTGCTGGCCGCCACGGTAGTTTTGGTTGATGACGTCAGCGACCGGGTATGGCTAAACGGTACTGTGAACTGGCAGATTTCTTTAGCTGGAGCGGGCACGGCCAGTGTTTTATTTGAAATATTACGGAATGGCACGGTGATTTATTCAGCAGTGCAGTCAATTTCCTCTTTCTTCCCGGTATCTCCTTTTATAGTTTTTAACCAGGCTCAACTGCAGCATGTAGATACAACGCCGATCACCACTCCCGGGCTTGCCCCGGTGCTTTACCAGTTGCGGGCCACCGTGCTGGCCGCTCCGCCCGGCACGATCAGCACGCTTTTCCAGGTGCTCAGCGCGGCGGAAGTTGAGGCGAACCTGCCGTAGTAATTTTTCAAGAGGGCACTAGAAAAGGCGGATCTTAAAGGCTGAAAATTTGATCGCTTTTTTCGTGTTTCGCATCTCAGGTTAAGAGGCCCGAACCCCGGGCTTTCTTTCTTGCGGCCGGCCCGGGGAAAGTCCGGATTTTTGCCCGGCTGCTCAGGTTTTCGGCGCTAGATTACTCGCCAGGGCTAAAATAACCTGGCGGGCTACTTTGGCCATGGGTACGCAGCGGTCCATGCTGATTTTTTGCAAGTATTTATACGCTTCTTGTTCGCTGAACCCCCGTTTTTCCATGAGCAATCCCTTGGCCTGCTCGACGACCTTGCGCGTTTCCAGTTGTTTGCGCAAGTCCTTGACTTCTTTTTGGAGCCTGGTGACTCGTTCAAAATTGGCCATGGCCATTTCCAATACAGGCAGAATGTTTGTTTCCTGCAACGGTTTGGCCAGGATGCCGTAGACGCCGGTTTTCCTGGCCAGGTCTTCCATGGCCAGGGGATTTATTTCTACCGCCAGGACTACCGGGGCCACCTGGTGTTCCCCGATTATTTCGGCTATGTCCATGCCTTCGCTACCGGGGATTTTATCTTCCAGGATGACAATATCTGGTTCTGTCTGGAAGACGATTTGCAGGGCGCTTTTCCCCTCGGCCGCTTCTCTGATCAACGTATATCCCGCGTGGCGCAAGAAATCTTTGAGTTTTCGGCGAAAATTTGCATCGCTGTCGGCAATCACCACGCGGCTCGCAGGCACGTTCCAACCTCCGCTCGGCCAGCAAAAATTTTGGTGAATAAAAAATATCATAAACCCCGGGCCTATTCAACTTATTTTCTAACTGACAAGTTGTTCGCCTGTATACAGTATTTTTTAAAAAAAGATCTTGAATTTTATTGTCGAACTGGTATAATAACTACCTGTATACAATTGCTTAAGGGCGATGACGTCCTTGTCAAGGCTTTTTATTCCAGCGGCCTTGTTAAGGGCGTTTTTGTTTTTGGGTCGGCCGGGGGTGCCGGAAAAAAAATAGGCGGGTTACCCAAAATTTTTTTAAAAGGGGACGGGAGGGGAGCATGCGGTACGCTTACACAAAAGAGGACGTCCTGGAAAAGGCCCGGGAATACAACGTTCAGTTTATTCGCCTGCAGTTCACCGATATCTTCGGGGTTTTCAAAAACATTGCCGTGACCGTAGACGAGTTGCCCAGGGCTCTGGAGGGCAGGGTCTCCTTCGACAGTTCCGTCCTTGAAGGCGCGGTCAGCAACCGGACCAGGGATATTTACCTTTTGCCCGATCCCGCTACCTTTGTGATTTTCCCCTGGCGGCCGCGCGAAGGAGCAGTGGCCAGGTTGGTTTGCGATGCCCTTACTCCTCAGGGAGAACCTTTTGGCGCGTGTTCCCGCCACGTGCTCAAACGGGCGTTGCAGACCGCCGCCAACGCGGGTTACGACCTGCAGGTAGGCGCCGAGATCGATTTCTTCCTTTTTCACCTGGATCAGCAGGGCAAACCCACGGTAATCACCCACGACCAGGCGGGGTATTGCGATTTATCGCCCGTGGATTTAGGGGAAAACGCCCGGCGGGACATGGTTTTAACCTTAAAAGAAATGGGTTTGGACGTATCTTCTTCCCACCATGAAATTGCTCCCGGCCAGCACCAGATCTTGCTTAAAGAAGATAACGCCCTGACGATGGCCGATCAAATCGCCACGTTCCGGTTTGTGGTACGCACCATTGCCCAGCGCCACGGCCTGCATGCTTCCTTTATGCCCAAGCCCTTTGCCCATCTGAATGGTTCGGGGATGCATTTGCACCTTGCTTTGTTTACCGGTGAAGAGAATGTTTTAAATAAAGTGGCCGGATCTTTTATCGCCGGCCTGATCGAACACGCCGCCGCCTTAACGGCCATCGCCAACCCGCTGGTGAACAGCTACAAGCGCCTGGCTGCCGCCAGCGAACTGGCGCCGGCCCTGGCGGGCTGGTCGTCCGGCAGCCGGAACACCATGATCCGCGTTCCGAACCAGCGGGAACCGCTTACGCACATTATCCTGCGCAGCCCCGACGCGGCGGCCAATCCCTACCTGGTGATTGCCCTTGCCCTGACTGCCGGGCTGGACGGAATCGCCCGCCGGCTGGATGCTCCGCCGGCTCTGGACGACGTTGCTTCCGGCCGGCGGCTCCCCCGCAACCTGGGGGAAGCCCTTTTTGCCTTAAGCCGCGATGAACTGGTTTGCGGGGTGCTGGGCGAACAGATTACCAGGCAATTTCGCCAGGTAAAGGAAGCAGAATGGGAGCGTTACGAGGCGCAGGTGCACCAATGGGAACTGGCTGAGTACTTGACCAATTTTTAAATTAAAATAAGGCTGTTTGCAGGACGGGAGGTGTTGGCAGGGATAGATCTGGAAGAGGAAGCCTTTTAGGGAGAAGAGCAAGTGAGGAGAAAAACAGACAACAAACCGGCAAGGAAGCTCGAAACAGAGAAGTTAAAAAGTAGACCCCCCATGCCGCTTTTTTAGCGGCACCAACAGATGATGAAAATTAGTGAATGTTTTTTCAGAGCAGTTCCCCATAAGAACGTTCGTTCCCACCAAAAAGCATGAAAATGAGGGCTGGCATTTGTCTGGTCGACCCGGAGCATCGGAGCGAGCCGGACAATTCCAGCCCGATGGTAAGGAATGGTGGAACGCTATTCACGAGGAAGAAGTATAAAGGCACAGAGGGACAGAGGCACAAAGAAACAGGTGTGACCGGAAAATATTTTACTTTGTGCCTTTGTGCCTGGAAAACTTTGTAACCTGGTATTTTCAGGGCAGTAGCTTAAAGTGTCTTGATTGTTTTTGGAAGGATGGAAAAAAAGTTTTGAGGAGGTAACTGTGAGCTATGTCGTTGAGCAAACCCAATGTAAGCGCCGCAACGGTGACGACCACGCGCGTCGCGCCGGCGCCCCTTTCCGGATTATGTGTAACCTGCGTGGACGGCTGCCCCGGTTATTGCGAAGTAGGGAGATCCTCGCTGCGGGGCAGGGAAATCATTTACCCCCAGCCCTTCGGCACTTCCACCAGCGGGGCGGAAAAGGATTACCCGGTTGATTTTTCTTACCTGAACATCCAGGGAACCTGCGTCGGAGCAGTGGGCGTGGAGGCCGATCCCGACCAGGCCACTTTCCCGGCGGTAGATATTTCCACCGAAGTGGGCAGCTCCGGGAGTAAGGTGAAAATGAAATATCCTTTCTTTACCGGCGCACTCGGTTCCACGGAGATTGCCCGGGTAAACTGGGAGGGTTGCGCCATCGGGGCGGCCATCTGCGGGACTATTCTCGTCTGCGGGGAAAACGTTTGCGGCATGGACCCGGACGCCGAATTTCAAAACGGCAAAGTGGTCAATTCCCCCGAACTGGCCAGAAGGGTAAGGATTTTTAAGGATTGGTACGACGGCCACGGCCTGATGGTGGTGCAATTAAATGTGGAAGACACGCGCCTGGGCGTGGCCGAGTACGCCATCGACAAGCTCGGCGTGGAAGGAATCGAGCTGAAGTGGGGGCAGGGCGCCAAGTGCATCGGCGGCGAAGTGAAGTTGCCGAGCCTGGAGAGGGCCCTGCAGTTAAAGCAAAGAGGGTATATCGTCCAGCCGGACCCCGAAGACCCGGCGATCCAGGAATTGTTTAAAGCCGGCGGGCTGCACGAGTTTGAGCGCCATTCCCGGCTGGGCATGGTCGACGAGGAATCCTTCTTAAAGGAAGTGGAAAGACTGCGGAGCCTGGGGGCCAGGTACGTCACCTTAAAAACCGGGGCCTACCGGCCGGCGGACCTGGCCAGGGCGGTCAAATACGCCTCTTTGGGCCGGATCGATTTGCTCACCGTGGATGGTGCAGGCGGCGGTACCGGCATGAGCCCGTGGCGGATGATGAATGAGTGGGGTATCCCGACGGTCCACCTGGAAAGCCTCCTTTATCAATACCTGAAGAAACTGGAGGAAAAGGGAGCCTTCGTGCCGTCCTGCGCCATTGCGGGGGGGATTGTCCTGGAGGACCAGATCTTTAAAGCCATCGCCCTGGGTGCGCCGTACGTCAAAGCGGTCTGCATGGGGAGGTCGACGCTGACCGCCGCTATGGTCGGGAAAACCCAGGGGAAGCTCCTGGAGGAAACGTACGGAAAAGGGCGGGAATATCGCGAAGCGCTCCTGCGCACCTTTGTGGGGGCGACGGCGCTCAAAGAAAAGTACGGAAAAGATTTCGAAAAAATTCCTCCGGCGGCAATCGCCATCTACACCTACTACGACCGGCTGGCGGTTGGCTTGAAGCAACTGATGGCGGGGGCGCGCAAATTCCAGCTGGATAAAATCCAGCGCTCTGATCTCGTCGCCTTGACCAGGGAGGCGGCCGAGGTGACCGGTATTCCTTACGTGATGGAGTCCGACCGGGAAGAAGTCGAGAAGATTTTAGGGTAAAATTTTTAGTTGCGTGAAAGGAGACTTCAAGATGATGAATATGATCTGCAATCACTATTGTCCTTCCCCCTTTTGCGTCAGTGCCTGCCCGGTAGACGCGATCAATCTTTCCCCGAAGGACAATAACGTCTATGCCGATACGGATAAATGCAACCGTTGCGGAATCTGCCGCTTTATGTGCGTAACGTACAGCCGGGACCACTCCCTGCTGGGGAAAAGACCCTGGGTTTCCGCGGACTGGGCCAAGGCGGCCAGGTAACAACAAGGTTAGAGGAATGTTGCCCCCTCAATGCCGCTTTTTTAGTGGGATCAACAGAGGATGAAGATTCCCGGCCCGTCGTTCGATTTGCCCGGAACTTTTCAGCGACGGCAGATGAACGACGGGCAAGGGTTATTTTCAAGGGTAGGAATTGGGAATCAGGGAACAGTTGCCCTTGCTGGAGATGACAATTTTTATCTTTCATGGAGGAACGAACGTTCCCATGGGAAACTCCTCGGGAAGGGATGTTTTAAACTCATGGACGAAGAGCTGGCGTTTGTTCGAGATATTTTGCCCTATTACGAGCAATCGCGCAAGGCGGTAATTCCCATTTTACAGGAGGTTCAGTCCGGCCTGGGCTACCTTCCGGAAAGGGCCCTGGGGGAAATTGCCCGGTACCTGCGCATCCCGGCCAGCCACGTTTATTCCGTAGCTTCTTTTTACGCTCAGTTCCGGTTGCAGCCTCTGGGGAGAAAAAGGATTGCCGTTTGCCGCGGGACGGCCTGCCACGTCCGGGGCGCGCCCGGAATTCTGAAAGCGATCGAGGAGGCAACGGGCTTAAAAGAAGGAGAAACCTCGCCCGACCTGGAGTACACGCTGGAGACCGTGGCCTGTATCGGTTGTTGTGCTCTGGCTCCCTGTGTGCGGGTCAATAAAGATGTTTTTGGGGAAATGACCCGGGAGAAAGCAAAGGACCTGGTGGCCGAGGTAGGGGAGGAGGACCGGGATGTTGAATGAGGAACGAACCATTTTGGTCTGCCACGGAACGGGCTGCATTTCCGGGAGCAGTGAAAAAATTTATACTTTGCTGGAGGAAGATTTAGAAAGATTAAGGGGAAGAGAAAAAATCCGGTTGAAGCGCACCGGTTGCCATGGTTTTTGCCAGCAAGGCCCCATTGTGGTGCTCGAGCCGGAAGGAATCTTTTATTCCAGGGTGGGGCCGGAGGATACAAAAGAGATTATTGCGGCTGCCCTTCAAGGGCAGGTGGTGGAGCGGCTGCTTTACCATGACCCGGTGACTGAGAAAAAAATCGTCAGTTATGGAGAAATCCCTTTTTATAGCAAACAGGAACGGATCATTTTACGCAACTGTGGACGTATTGATCCTGAGGAAATTGAGGATTACGTGGGTGCCGGGGGTTACCGGGCCCTGGCCAGGGTGTTGAAAAAAATGACTCCGGAGCAGGTTATTGCGGAGGTAAAACGCTCCGGCCTGCGGGGTCTGGGCGGGGCCGGTTTTCCTGCGGGGAGGAAGTGGGAAGCCTGCTATCGCGCACCGGGCGGCGAGAAGTACGTCATTTGCAACGGCGATGAAGGAGATCCAGGGGCTTTTCAGGACCGGTCGGTAATGGAGGGCGATCCCCACGCGGTCCTGGAAGGAATGATTATCGCCGGTTACGCCATTGGCGCAGGCAAAGGATATATTTACGTGCGCGCCGAATACCCCCTGGCGGTGAAACGGCTGCAAACGGCCATCGACCAGGCCAGAAGGCAGGGTTTTCTCGGCGAGAACATTCTGGGGAGCGCTTTTTCTTTTGAGCTCGAAATTTTCCAGGGGGCGGGCGCCTTTGTCTGCGGGGAGTCCACCGCCCTGGTGAGTTCCCTCGAAGGCTACCGCGGGCTGCCCAGGCCGCTGCCCCGCCCGCGCACCTCGGAAGCGGGCCTGTGGAATAAACCTACCCTGCTCAATAACGTCAAAACTTTTGCCAGCATTCCGCAAATTATCCTGCACGGTGCCGACTGGTTTGCCGGCCGGGGAACGGAAAAATGCAAAGGGACGGCGGTCTTTTCGCTGACCGGAAAAGTGGCCAATTGCGGCCTGATCGAGGTGCCGATGGGGACTTCTTTGCGCAAGATTATTTACGAGATAGGGGGAGGAATTCCGGAAGGGAAGGCTTTAAAGGCGGTCCAGACCGGAGGGCCCTCGGGCGGGTGCCTGCCGGCCGGGATGCTTGACCTGCCCGTTGACTTTGACTCTCTGGCCGCCGCCGGTTCCATGATGGGCTCCGGGGGGATGGTGGTGGTGGATGAAGATACCTGCATGGTCGACCTGGCCCGCTATTTTTTGGATTTTACGCAAAGAGAATCCTGCGGCCAGTGCATACCCTGCCGCCTGGGTACAAAGCAAATGTTCGCCATTCTCGACGATATTACGAAAGGTGCGGGAAGGCCCGGAGATATCGAGCTGCTCAGTGAACTGGGGGAAATGATTGCCAAAAGTTCGCTTTGCGGTTTGGGAAAAACTGCTCCCAACCCGGTGCTGACCACCATCCGTTACTTTCGCGAGGAATACGCGGCCCACATTAACGAGCGCCGGTGTCCGGCCGGTGTCTGCCAGATGTGAGGGAGGACAATGGAACAAATTACCCTTTTAGTCGACGGCAAGGAATTGACTGTGCAGAAGGGGCTGACCATTTTAGAAGCGGCGCTGCAAAACAATATTTATATCCCGCATTTATGCCACCATCCAGAGCTCGCCCCCGCCAGCGTCTGCCGGCTTTGCTACGTGGACGTGGGCGGGAAAGGCGCCGTTCTTTCCTGCCGGCTGCCTGCCGAACAGGGGATGGTCGTAAAGACGAGGACCCCGGAGGTCGATGCCTTGCGCTGCGGCATTGTGGAGCTGCTGGTGGCCAACCACCACGAAGATTGCCGGAACTGCCCGAAGACGGGCAGGTGCGAACTGCAAAGGATTATCGCCTACCTGCGCCTGGATCGAAAGAAGGCGGGGCGGCTTAGGCCGGCCGGGGAAGAAACCGCCCGCGATGTCTCCAACCCCTTCTTCGTTCTGGATCCGAACAAGTGCGTGCTTTGCGGCAGATGCGTCCGCACCTGCGCGGAGCTGATGCACATCGACGCCATCAGCATCGTTGGCCGGGGCTACTGGAGCAGGGTGGCTCCTTCAGGCGGGGGGCCGCTTGCCCGGTCAAGTTGTGAATCCTGCGGGGAGTGCGTGGAAAGGTGCCCGGTGGGCGCCCTGTTTTACACGGAATATCAGCGGCCGAAGGAATACGTGGCGACCGTTTGCGCGTACTGCGGCGCCGGTTGCAATCTGACGCTGGGCCTGCGGGACGGGCGAATTGTCGGCGTCCAGGGGAGCCCGTTGTGCGCCCGGGGCCGTTTTGGGTGGCGTTACGTTTACGCACCGGACAGATTGACTGCCCCGGCAGTGAAAAAGAACGGGAAGTTCCGGGAAACTTCCTGGGAGGAGGCCGTTCGGCTGGTCGCCGGGAAGCTGTCGCAATACAAGGGCGAGGAGTTTGCCCTGGTCGTAACAGCCAGAGTTACCAACGAAGAAGCCTACCTCATCCAGAAATTCGCCCGCAAGGTGATGGGCACGAACAATATCGACAACACGGCCCGCCTGACCTTGGGGGACAGCTTACCGGCCCTCTGGGAAGCCACGGGCGCCGGCGCGGCCACCAACTCCTTTGCCCAGATTGAAAATGCGGCGGGTATCTTGCTGGCCGGGGCCAATCTGGCCAGAACCAGCCCGCTGGTCGCCCGGCAGGTGAAAAAGGCGGCCGTCCGGGGAAGTAAGCTTATTGTGATCGATCCCGCGGAGAACGATCTTTACCGTTATGCCCACCTCTGGCTCAAACCTTACCCGGGAACGGATCTGGCCCTGCTGATGGGCATGGCCGGGGTGATTGTCGAAGAAGGTTTGCTGGATGCCGGGTTTATTGAAGACAGGTGCACAAACTTTGCGGAGTTTCGGGAGTCCCTGGCCGATTTCCCGCCGGGGAGAGTAGAAAGAATTACCGGCGTTCCCCGGGAAATGATCGCGGAAGCGGCCAGGGTTTTCGCCGCCGCCAAGCCGGCAAGCATTTTGTGGTCTACGGGCATTACCCGGTATGCTTACGGCCGGGATACCGTCCAGGCCCTGATCAGCCTGGCCCTGCTGACCGGCAACGTGGGCAGGGCGTCTGCCGGCCTCTACCCCGTTGGGGAGCAGAATAATGCCCAGGGTGTTAACGACATGGGTTGCCTGCCCGGTTTTTACCCCGGATATCACCCGGTGACCGACGAGGGAGCCAGGAAAAGGTTCGAAACCGCCTGGCGGGCAGATTTAAGTCTCGAGGCAGGTTTTTCCCTGGCCAATCTGGGGGAGGCCATCCTGGCAGGTAAAGTGAAGTGCTTATACGTCATCGGCGCCAACCCGGCTAGAGATCTGCCCGACACCCGGAAAATCCGGGAATGCCTGGGAAAGGTCGAATTTCTTGTTGTCCAGGACTTGTTCTGGAGTGAGACGGCAGATTATGCCGACGTAGTCCTGCCGGCGGCGAGTTTTGCCGAAAAAGAAGGCACTGTTACCAGCGCCGACCGGCGGGTGCAGAAAATCCGGCAGGCAATCAACCCGGTTGGCCAGTCGCTCCCGGACGGGGAGATTGTTTCTAAAATTGCCCGGCAGATGGGCGCGGCCGATTTTTATTATCATCCTGCTGAAGTCATGGCCGAGATCGCTTCCCTTGTTTCCATTTATCAGGGTGTTTCTACCGGGTGGCTGGAAAAAGGCGCCTTCGTCTGGCCGGCGGGAAAATCCCTTCTTCACCAGGACGCCTTCCTTACTCCCGGGGGAAAGGGAAAATTTACCCCTTTGGAATACAGGGGCCCCTTAGAACAGCCCGATCTTGAATACCCGTTGATTTTGACCGCCAGGAGAAACGCTCTCTACTCCGGCGCGTGCGCCCACCAGGTGCCCGGGCTGGCGGGCCTGGCGCCGGCGGAATACCTGGAGGTAAATCCGAAGGACGCCGCTGATTTTGAAATCAGTGACGGAGAGGAGATTCAGGTCGCCTCCCGGCGCGGGGAAATTGAAATTCCCGCCCGGATCACAGAGGATGTACCACCCGGCTTGGTTGTGCTGGGTTATAACTCGCCGCGCAGCGCATTTCACCTGCTCACCGGGGCGGAAGGGAAGGCCTGCGCCGTGCAATTGCGCAAAAAAATAACACTGCGCATGGCGCCTGAGTTAACAATTTCCTGAGCAGCTAATTAAATAAGCTGTTGCTTTTCATCAATTTTAGGGTTATAATAAGTGTGTTAAAAATAAAACCTGGATACGAAGGTGTATCTAAAACGGGAGGCAAAGATGCCCTCAACAGGTTTTTGGCAAGCCTGGGAAAGAGGGCATTTTTCTTACCACGCCCCGGTTTCAAAAAGCAAGTTTTATTTTCCTTAAAGTTTTTTCTGACCTTTGACCTTCTGACCTCCGACATCCGTTTTTTAGGAGGCTTCACCGTGGCGGAGAACCGCATTGTGCTGGTGGATCATGATGCCACCTGGAGAAAAAATATCAAGGCAATTTTAACCCGGTCGGGTTACTGGGTGATCGGTGAAGCGGGCGACGGCCTGAGTGCCTTAAAACTGATCAGGAGCCGCCAGCCGGATCTTTTAATTACTGCCGCCGAACTGCCGGGCATGGACGGCCTGGAAGTAGCCCGGATCGTTCACGAGGATAAATTAACCCCGGTGATCGTGCTGGCCTCCGCGCAGAGCCCGGGGCTGCTGGAGAAAGCCAAGGATGCCCGGGTAGCCGCCCTGCTGATCAAGCCCGTCGACGAAGTGAGTCTTTTGCCGGCGATCGAAATTTCCCTGGTCAACTACCAGGAGATTATTAAGCTGGAAAGGCAGATTAAGGAACTGCAGGAAGCCCTGGAAACCCGCAAGCTGGTTGAGCGCGCCAAAGGTATTTTAATGGAGACGCTCGGCATTTCCGAGGCGGAAGCCTTCCGGCGCATCCAAAAGCAGAGCATGAACAAGCGCATATCCATGCGCCAGGTAGCCGAAGCGATTATCCTGGCCCAGAGTCTGCAGACGTAATAAGGGGACACACGTGTAAAAAGTTGATGCGGGCGGTACGAAGAAGTACCAGAAGGCCACAGGGCAACGGCGCCTTTAAGGAAGGATGATTTTTACCTTATCCTTAAAAGGCGCCTTTATTTTATAAATACAAAAACTTTACGAGGTGGTTAATGTGTCCGGGAATAAAGCTGATATTCTGGCAAAAGCCAGGGAGATGGGAGTTAAATTTATCCGCCTCCAATTTACCGATATCACGGGCGTATTAAAAAATGTCGCCATCACTGTAGAGCAGTTGGAAAAGGCGCTGGACGGGGAGCTCATGTTTGACGGCTCTTCCATTCACGGTTTTGTGCGGATTGAAGAGTCAGATATGTACCTGCGTCCCGATCCTGACACTTTTGCTGTTTTTCCGTGGCGGCCCCGGGATGGGGCGGTGGCGCGCTTAATCTGCGACATCTATAACCCGGACGGGAGCCCTTTTGCCGGCTGCCCGCGCAACACCCTGAAAAGAGTGCTGGCCAGGGCGAGCAAAATGGGTTTTACCATGAATGTCGGGCCGGAATGTGAGTTCTTCCTGTTTCATACGGACAGTGAAGGCAGACCCACTTTAAGAACCCACGACCAGGCCGGTTATTTCGATTTAAGTCCGGTCGACCTGGGGGAAAACGCCCGGCGTTCCATGGTCCTTACTTTAGAGGAAATGGGTTTTGAGATCGAGGCTTCGCACCACGAGGTGGCGCCCGGCCAGCACGAAATAGATTTTATGTATTCCGATGCCCTGGACGTGGCCGACAAGATCATCACCTTTAAGTTCGTGGTGCGCACCATTGCCCAGCGCCACGGCCTGCACGCCACCTTTATGCCCAAGCCGATTTTCGGGATTAACGGCAGCGGCATGCACATGCACCAATCGCTTTTCCGGGACGGCCAAAACGCCTTTTACGACCCCCACGACCCGCTGGGCTTGAGCAACGTAGCGCGCTACTATATCGGCGGGCTGCTCAAACACGCCCGCGCCCTGGCGGCGGTAACCAGCCCGACAGTAAATTCCTATAAGCGCCTGGTTCCCGGTTACGAAGCGCCGGTGTACATTTCCTGGGCCGAACGCAACCGCAGCCCGCTGATCCGGGTGCCGGCCAAGCGCGGCGCTTCCACCCGCATCGAGCTCCGCTGTCCGGATCCTTCCTGCAACCCGTATCTGGCCATCGCGGCCTGCCTGGCCGCCGGCCTGGACGGCATCGAAAAGAAAATTGAGCCCCCGCCGCAGTGCAATTTCAACATTTACGAGTTGACGCCCGAGGAGCGGCGGAAATTGGGGATCGGCAGCCTCCCGGCCAGCCTGGAAGAGGCCCTGCTTGAGCTGGCCGCCGACGAAGTAATCAAGGGCGCGCTGGGCGAGCACATTTACGAGCGTTTCCGGGAAGCCAAACAAAAAGAGTGGGAGGAGTACCGCACGCGGGTCTACCCGTGGGAGATCGAGCAATACCTGACTACGTTTTAAATAAATTTTTCCATCCTCCAACCCTTTCGTACCCCTTTTGCGAGTTATGAAAGGGTATTTTTTCCGCGCCAAATTTTTTATCAAAAAAGCTTTCTTTTTGAAAATTATATGCTATAATACTGACTAGCTATTAAAAACTAAATTTATGGTACGACGAAGTACCGTTGGGGGCAAAGAGGCCTTAACCAGCGGGTAAGCAGCCTTAGTGACGGCTTACCTGGTGATGGGGCCTTTTTTCGTAAGTTTGTCCCCAGATGAAGAAGGAGAGGTATTTAGTGGTGCGCTTAACTGCCGATGACGTGCAGAAAATGGCCAAAGAATTGGGAGTAAAGTTTGTTCGCCTGCAGTTTACCGACATTTTTGGAGTGCTGAAAAATGTGTCCATTACGGTGGAACAGTTGGACAAGGCTTTAGCCGGAGAATTGATGTTTGACGGTTCGTCCATCGAAGGTTTTGTCCGGATTGAGGAATCGGATATGTATCTTCGGCCGGACCCCTCCACATTTGTTGTTTTTCCCTGGCGTCCCCGGGATGGGGCGGTGGCCCGGCTGATCTGCGATATATACACCGCCGACGGCGAACCCTTTATCGGCGATCCCCGTTATATACTCAAAAGAGCGATCAACGAGGCAAAAGAAATGGGCTTCACCATGAACGTGGGCCCGGAAGCAGAGTTTTTCCTGTTTCATATCGACAGCGACGGGCGCCCGACAACCACGACGCACGACCGGGCCAGTTATTTCGACCTCACGCCGGTAGACCTGGGCGAAGACGCCCGGCGGGATATGGTTTTGACGCTTGACGAACTGGGCTTTGAGGTAGAGGCTTCGCACCACGAAGTGGCCCCCGGCCAGCACGAGATTGATTTTAAATATGCCGATGCTTTGGAAACGGCCGATCGCATTGCCACCTTCCGGTTTGTGGTGCGCACCATTGCCCAGCGCCACGGCCTGCACGCCACCTTCATGCCCAAGCCGATTATGGGCATCCCGGGCTCGGGCATGCATTTAAACCAGTCGCTGATGAAAGACGGCGTAAACGCTTTTTACGATCCCGGCGCTCCGCTGCAGTTAAGCGATACCTGTCTTTACTATATCGGCGGGATAATGAAGCACATCCGGGCCATTACGGCCATTACCAACCCAACGGTAAATTCTTATAAAAGGCTGGTTTCCGGCTACGAGGCGCCTGTGTATATCGCCTGGTCGCAGCGCAACCGCAGCCCGCTGATCCGGGTGCCGGCAAAAAGAGGCCAGTCGACCAGGATCGAATTAAGAAGCCCGGATCCTTCCTGCAACCCTTACCTGGCGCTGGCTGTTTGCTTGAAAGCCGGCCTGGCCGGGATTAAAAGCCGGATCAAGCCCCCCCTGCCCTGCGACCGGAATATATACGCGATGTCCCCGGAAGAGCGGGAGCAGCTGGGGATCGGGAGCCTGCCGGAAAGCCTGGCGGAGGCGCTGGACGAGCTGGCCAGGGATGAGCTGATTAAGGAAGCGCTGGGGCCGCACGTCCTGGACCGTTTTATGGAAGCGAAAAGAATTGAATGGGAGCGGTACCGCATTCAGGTACACCCCTGGGAACTGGATGAATACCTGACGAAGTATTGAATTTGAACTGCAAACCCGAACTTTGCATAATGGCTCAAAGAAGTGCCATAAGCAGGGCAACGGCGCCCACGCGCAGGAAAAATCAGGATACTGTCGGCTGTTCTTTGCAAATTTTTCTTTAAGGCGTCCTTTTTTTGAACCGTTTTGGACAGTGTCTCACGGTTAACCTGCCGTGGGCTATTTTTTTGGGTGCAAAGGCACAGAGGCACAAAGGCACACAGGCACAAAGGATAAGGGGACAAAGACAAGAAGGGCGATAGGTTCAAAAAAGAAGATACCAAAGAAAGAGACGAAGGAAAGTTTCGCTACAGTTTTTGGGGAGGGAAATTTTGATGGGAAGGGTTTTGGTCAAGCCGGAAGTTTGCATCGGCTGCCACTTGTGCGAGATCTGGTGCGCGGTAGCCCACTCGCGTTCCAAAAACATCTTCAAGGCGTTTTTTCACGAGCAGCCGAAGCCGCTGCCCAGGATGCTGGTGGAGGAAAGGCTGCCTTTGACCTTTGCCTTTTCTTGCCGGCACTGTGCGGAACCGGACTGCGTTTTTGCCTGCATCAGCGGCGCCCTGACCAAAGACCAGGAGACGGGACGCGTTCTTCACGACCAGACCCGGTGCGTCGGCTGCTATAGCTGCGTAATGGCCTGCCCTTACGGCTGCGTGCTGATTAATGAAAAAGAGAACCGGGTGGTTAAATGCGACCTCTGTACCGGGCTGGATTTTCCGTATTGCGTGCGCCACTGTCCGAACGGTGCGCTGATTTATCAAGAGGCCGAGGGGGTTCAGGGATGAGCAAATTTGCTTACCTGATTATCGGCAACTCCGCAGGCGCCGTGGGGTGCGTCGAGGCCGTCAGGGAAGTGGACAAAGAGGGTTCGCTTGCGCTGGTTTCGGAAGAAGCCCACCACGTTTATTCCCGGGCCCTGATCCCCTATTACCTGGATGGAAAAATCGACCGCGCCGGGATGGATTACCGGCCGCCGGACTTTTACGAAAAATACGGGGTTACCCCTTTTTTAGGCAAAGCGGCGGTCGGGGTGGATTTTACCCGTAAAGAGGTAGCGCTTGCCGGGGGCGAACGGCTCGGGTACGGAAAACTTCTCCTGGCCACCGGCGGGAGGCCTTTTCTGCCGCCCCTTTCCGGCCTGAATAAAGGAAATGTCTTCACTTTTTTAAGTTTAAATGACGTTTTGGGGATTGAAAAAGCGCTGCCCGGGGCAAAAAACGCGGTTATTCTCGGCGGCGGCGTGATCGGCCTGATGGCTGCGGAGGTGTGCAAAAAGAAAGGTCTCGACGTTTGCGTGCTGGAACTGGCCGAAAGAGTGCTGGCGCCGGTGGTTGACGAAACCGCATCGGCGCTCGTTGAGAACCTGTTCCGGGAAAACGGCGTGGAAATATCCACAAAGACCACGATTAAAGAGATCCACGGCGAAGATACTGTACGGGGGGTTACTTTGACAGACGGCCGGATGATTCCCGCGGACCTTTTGATCGTCGCCGTAGGCGTTGTTCCCCGGGTGGAACTGGTGAAAGGCACCGGGATCAAGATTAACCGGGGCATCGTGGTGGACCAACGGATGCAGACTTCCGTTCCGGACGTTTACGCCTGCGGCGACTGCGCCGAGGCCTACGACTTCGTGACCGGCACGTCCCGGTTGCTGCCCCTGTGGCCGAACGCCTACGTCGGGGGGAGGATCGCCGGCTGCAACATGGCCGGCCGGCCGCGGGAATATACGTGGGGAACCGGCATGAACGCCACCCACTTCTTTGGCGTTTACATAATCAACGCCGGGGTCAACGTAACCAGGGAAAATGCCGGTGAGTACACGGTAATCAGCAGGTTAGATAAAGACAAGGAAAAGGCGGTGTACCGGAAATTTGCCCTTCAGGACGGCCGGATCCGTGGTTTTATCCTGGTGGGTGAAGTGGCCCGGGCGGGAATATTGCTTAAACTGATGCGCGAAAAAATCGATGTGCGCGGCATTGCGCAGGAGCTTCTCGAGAATAATTTCGGGTACGGCAACCTGCCGGAAGAGTTGCGGTGGCGGTTGTTGCAGGACGACGTCCTTTTGGGGGTGGTGTAAATGCTCGCCAAAAGATTTTTTGCCAGCGAAAGGCATTTGCCGGACAAAGATCACGAAGCCTGCGGTCTCTTTGGGGTAATGGACATCAGCGGCAAAAGATTTGGCGGGGAAATGGCCATCAACGCCATTAAGAATATTAAAGTGCGGGGAAACGGCCTGGGCGGGGGTTTTGCGGTTTACGGCCTTTATCCCGACTACAAGGATTATTACGCCTTGCAGATTATGTTTCAAAATAAAAATGCGGCAGCCAAGGAAAAGGTAGAAGATTTTTTGGTCGAGCACTTTAACATCGTCTACGACGAGGAAATCCCCACCAACCCGGGCGTCAACGTATTTTGCCCGCCCCTGGTCTGGCGGTATTTTGTCGCTCCCAAGAAAAAAGGCGAGGATCACGGGATGTCCGATGACGATTACGTAGTTTCCCGGGTGATGTACATCAACACCAGCATCGAGGACGCCTACGTGTTTTCTTCGGGCAAGGACATGGGCGTATTCAAGGGGGTAGGGTTTCCGGAAGAAATCGCCGCCTACTTCCTGCTGGATGAACTGTACGAGGGATATCTCTGGACGGTGCACAGCCGGTTTCCCACCAATACCCCGGGCTGGTGGGGCGGCGCACACCCTTTCAGCATCCTCGACTGGACCGTGGTGCACAACGGGGAGATTTCTTCCTACGGAACAAACCGGCGGTTTTTAGAGATGCACAATTACTACTGCACGCTCTTTACCGATACGGAAGTGATGGCCTATGCGGTGGACCTGCTGATGCGCCGGCAGGGGTTGCCTATTGAGGTGGTTTCCCGGATCTTTGCGCCGCCCATGTGGGATTTGCTTGAGCATATGGAGGAGAAGGAAAAGAAACTATACACAACTTTGCGCATGGTTTACGCCCCCCTTTTAATCAATGGGCCGTTTACGGTCATTGTGGCCCACCACAACGAGATGTTTGGGCTGACGGACCGGATCAGGCTGCGCCCGATCACGGCCGGGGCCAGGGGGGACCTGGTTTTCCTGTCTTCCGAAGAGGCGGCCATCCGGTGCGTCTGCCCGGACCTGGACCTCGCCTGGACACCCCGGGGGGGCGAGCCGGTGGTGGTGCGGCTGGGTTCCCGGGATCACCTTTTGAGCCTGCCGGAGTCTGTTTAGTTTAAACCAATTTTTTTGAAGGTGAGACCATGTATTCTTATCTGCTGCCTGAATTCATCGTCGAAAGAAGAGAAGACAGGTGCATCGCCTGCCGGGTTTGCGAAAGGCAGTGTGCGAATAACGTCCATGCCTACGATGGGGAACTGGAAATGATGGTTTCCAACGAGGAAGCCTGCGTGGGGTGCCAGCGGTGCGCAGTTTTTTGCCCCACCAGGGCCCTTGCCGTTCGACCCCACCCGGCGGAATACCGGCCGAACAGCAGCTGGACGCGGGAAAAACTCCAGGACTTGAAAAAGCAGGCCGAAACCGGCGGCGTAATCCTGACGGGAAGCGGTAACGACAAGCCTTACCGGATTTACTGGGACCACCTGGTGCTCAACGCCTCCCAGGTGACCAACCCGTCCATTGACCCGCTGCGGGAGCCGATGGAGCTCAAAACCTTTTTAGGGCGGAAGCCCGATACCCTGAAAATTGACCTCCAGGACGGCGACGTGAAAATAGAATCTGCCCTCCACCCGAACGTGCCGGTGGCGACCCCGATCGTTTTCTCCGCCATGTCCTACGGGGCCATCAGCTACCAGGCCTTTAAATCGCTGGCCATGGCCGCCAGGGAGTACGGTACGCTGTTTAACACGGGCGAAGGCGGCCTGCCCAAAGAAATGCGCGCCGCCTACGGCGGCAACGCCATTGTCCAGTGCGCCAGCGGCCGGTTCGGCGTTGATCCGGAATATTTGAACTGCGCGGCGGTCATCGAAATAAAAATCGGCCAGGGCGCCAAGCCGGGCATCGGGGGCCACCTGCCGGGGGAAAAAGTTTCCGAGAATATTTCCGTGACCAGGATGATCCCGCAGGGAACGGACGCGCTGTCGCCGGCGCCCCAGCACGACATTTACTCCATCGAAGACCTGTCCATGCTGATTTACGCCTTGAAGGAAGCAACCAATTACGAAAAGCCGGTTTCCGTGAAAATTGCCGCGGTCCATAACGTGGCCGCCATCGCTTCGGGAATGGTGCGGGCCGGGGCGGACATCATTGCCATTGACGGCCTCCGGGGCGGAACCGGGGCGGCGCCCAAAATTATCCGGGACAACGTGGGCATTCCCATTGAGCTGGCGTTGGCCGCGGTGGACAAAAGGCTGCGGGAGGAAGGAATCCGGCACAAGTGTTCAATTTTAGCGGCCGGGGGCATCAGGTGTTCCGCCGACGTGGTGAAAGCTGTCGCCCTGGGGGCCGACGCCGTTTATATCGGCACGGCTGCGCTGGTGGCGATGGGGTGCACCCTTTGCCAGAAATGCTACACCGGGAAATGCAACTGGGGGATCTGCACCCAGGACCCCTACCTGGCCAAGCGTCTGAATCCGGAGATCGCCGGCCGGCGGCTCGTCAACCTGCTGCACGGGTGGAGCCACGAGATCAAGGAGATGCTGGGCGGCATGGGTATCAACGCCATCGAAAGCCTGCGGGGCAACCGGGAACACCTGCGCGGCGTGGGGCTGGCGGAGTGGGAACTGGACGTCCTGGGCGTCAAAGGAGCGGGAGAGTAAAGGGGGAGACCGGAATGAGCAATTTAAACGTGAAATTCGGGTTGCGCGACATGTTTTTAGACGGGGTCAGGCCCGCGGCCACCCTCGTCAAATACGTAAGCACGAACGGCACAAGCGCCGAGATAGACGCCCTCGGCTTAAAGCACAAAGAGTTAAACGACTTGTTAAGAGCAGTGGCGCTCCAGGGAGTCACCAGGATAACCGTCAAAAACGTCTTCGGGCAGAGGTATATCGGCACCCGCCTTTACCTCCCCGATCCGGAAAAGAAAGTGGAGATAAAAATCTTCAAAAACCCCGGCAACGACCTGGGCGCCTTTCTGAACGGACACCGGATCATCGTCTACGGCAACGCCCAGGACGGCGTGGGGAACACCATGGACGACGGCGAGATTATTATCCACGGCCGGGCCGGCGACATTGCCGCCATGTCCATGCGCGGCGGCAAAATCTTTATCCGGGACAACGTCGGTTACCGCGCCGCCATTCACATGAAGGAGTACGCCGGCAAAGTGCCCGTGCTGGTGATCGGCGGCACGGCCCAGGATTTTTTTGGTGAATATATGGCCGGAGGCATTGTTATTTTGCTCGGGTTGAACTTAAAAGAAAACGAGCGGCATAAAGCCCGCTATATCGGTACCGGCATGCACGGCGGGGTCATCTACTTGCGCGGCTGTGTAGAAGAGTATCAGCTGGGCAAAGAAGTAGGGGTGCGGGAGCTGAACGAGCGGGACCGGGAGATCGTGGAAAGGTACGTAGGGGAGTTTTCGGCGCATTTTGGGTTTTCGGCGGACGAAATCTGCAAAGGCAAGTTCCAGAAGCTCTTGCCCGTTTCCAAAAGGCCCTACGGAAAAATTTACGCGTATTAACCGCGTGTTGACCTTGAAAATGCTCTTCAAAAAACTGTTGACAGCAGATCCGCTCTGTGATAAAAAATAGGCAGGAACTAAAAATTTAGCCAGCTTTATATTCTGACGAAGACGTCTTTTAAACAGGTCGAGGAAGACCTGCGGGAAAAGGCGTCTTTTCTTTTTTGTTCCCTGTTTTAAGGACCGGTTTTGTCCAGACTGAAAAAAGGGAGGGAGCAGCCCGCCGAAAAGGAGATTTTCCAGGCAACGTACTTCAATTTGGCTGCCTGAAGTTTAAAAATTAAGGAGTTTTAAGGAAGGAGATTTTTATGAAACCGGAAGAAGTTTTGCAATTCATTAAAGACAACAACATTGAAATTATTGATTTAAAGTTTAACGATTTGCCGGGCCTCTGGCAGCATTTTTCCATGCCCGCCGAGGAACTGACGGAAATGGACGACATCATGGAAAGTATCTTTGTGGAAGGGGTCGGTTTTGATGGTTCGTCAATCCGGGGCTTTCAAAAAATCAACGAAAGCGACATGATTTTAATCCCGGACCCCAATACAGCCGTCCTGGACCCCATTTGCGAAGTGCCCACTCTTTCAATGATTTGTGATATTTACGATCCGCTGACAAAAAAGCCGTATACCAGGGACCCCCGCTACGTGGCCAAAAAGGCGGAAGAATATTTGAAGAAAAGCGGGCTCGCCGACACCAGCTACTACGGACCGGAGGCGGAGTTTTTCATCCTGGACGACGTGCGGTTTGCCCAAAATCAGCACTACGGCTACTATTTCGTGGATTCCAAAGAGGGGGCGTGGAACACGGGGAAAGAAGAGAATCCCAACCTCGGGTATAAGCCGCGTTACAAAGAGGGTTATTTCCCCGTTCCCCCGCACGATTCGCAGCAGGATCTGCGCAGCGAAATCGTTCTGACCATGAAAAAGGCCGGCATCAAGGTGGAGGTGCACCACCACGAGGTGGCCACCGGCGGCCAGGCCGAAATCGACATGAAGTTTGATTCCCTGGTCAACATGGGCGACAAAATCATGCTGTACAAGTACATTGTGAAGAACGTGGCCAAAAAGCACAACAAGGTGGCCACCTTTATGCCTAAGCCCATCTTCGGGGACAACGGCAGCGGGATGCATACGCACATCAGCCTGTGGAAAGAAGGGAAAAATTTATTCTACGACCCGGCGGGTTACGCTTTGCTTTCTCAGACCGCCCTGTACTTTATCGGCGGGTTGCTGAAGCACGCGCCGGCTTTAATGGCCTTCTGCGCGCCCACGACCAATTCTTACAAACGGCTCGTGCCGGGATACGAGGCGCCGGTGAACCTGGTTTATTCGCAGCGCAACCGTTCCGCGGCCATTAGAATTCCCGTTTATTCGCCCAACCCGAAATCCAAGCGGATCGAGTTCCGGCCGCCGGACTGTTCCTGCAACCCTTACCTGGCCTTTGCGGCCATGCTGATGGCCGGATTGGACGGGATTCAGAACAAAATCGACCCCGGCGCGCCGGTGGATAAGGATATTTACGAATTGCCGCCGGAAGAGGCAAAAAGTATTCCCCAGGTCCCCGGCTCCCTGGAGGAAGCAATCTGCGCTCTGGAGAAAGACCACGCCTTCCTGCTCAAAGGCGACGTGTTCACTCAAGATGTCATCGATGTCTGGATAGAATATAAACGGGCGAAAGAAATTGACGAAGTGCGGATCAGACCCCATCCCTACGAGTTTTACCTGTACTTTGACATTTGATCCAGAAATAATCCGGAGAAAAGGACGGTTTTCACTGCCCATTGGCAAAAAGCAGCAAACGTCGGGAGCGGGTTTTCGCCTGCTCCCGTTCCTTCTGAGGTGGGTTTTTTTGAAAATCCTGGTTGGCCAGCTTAACCCGGTAATCGGGAAAATTCAGTATAATGTGGAGAAAATTCTCCGGGTTGTTGGGTTCGCGCGACTGATCAAGGCAGACCTGGTCGTCTTTCCGGAACTGGTCCTGGTGGGGTACCCGCCGCGGGATCTTTTGTGGCGCCGGGACCTTTTAGACCGGGTGGAAGCGGCGCTGGCCAAAGAGATCGCCCCGGCCAGCGAGGAAGTGGGCATTTTGGTCGGGGCTCCGGTAAGGGAGGGCGGGGATCTTTACAACGCCGCGCTGCTGTTTGCGGACGGCCGGCTGACCGGCCGGCAGGACAAAACCCTTTTGCCGGACTACGACGTCTTTGAAGAAAGCCGTTACTTTAAGCCGGCCAAAGAAAGAAAGCCGGTTTTGTTTAAAGGCTTAAAGCTGGGCCTGACGGTCTGCGAAGACGTCTGGAACGATAAAGATTACTGGAACCGGCGCCTTTATGCCGTCGATCCAGTGGAAGAACTGGTGGCGCAGGGGGCTGATTTGATCGTCAATATTTCCGCCTCCCCGTACCATATTGGAAAAATCGGCCTGCGCGCCGATATGCTGCAAAAAATGGCCGCCAAGTACCGCAGAGCGTTTCTTTACGCCAACCAGGCGGGCGGCAACGACGAGCTTATTTTCGACGGCACCAGTTTTGCAGTCAACCCGCGGGGGGAAACGGTCTGCCGGGCGGGAAGCTTTGGCGAGGACGTGCTGTGCCTCACTTACCAGGATAACTCTCTATACCCGGAAAATTGTCCGGCGGAAAAGGAAAAAATTTATCCGGACGAGGTATACCGTGCTCCCGTACCGGAAGACGTAAGCTGCATTTACCACGCCCTGGAGCTGGGAATCCGCGACTACCTGCGGAAAACCGGCTTTCGGCGGGCGCTGGTGGGTTTAAGCGGCGGGATCGACTCTTCGGTGACCGCCGCCCTGGCTGCCGCCGCCTGCGGCCCGGAAAACGTCCTGGGGGTGGCCATGCCGTCCGTATATTCTTCGCCGGGGAGCCTGGCGGATGCCCGCCGGCTGGCGGCCAACCTGGGGATCGCCTACCGCGAAATCCCCATCCAGAAAATTTTTAGCGCCTACCTTGACGTTTTAAACGAGGGGAACCCACCCTTCGTCGACCTGGCGGAAGAAAACATCCAGGCGCGCATCCGCGGCAATATTTTAATGTTTATTTCCAACCGGGAAGGTTACCTGGTCCTGACCACCGGAAACAAGTCAGAACTGGCGGTGGGGTACTGCACCCTTTACGGCATGTCCGGGGGTCTGGCCGTCATTTCCGACGTGCCCAAAATGATGGTTTACGCCCTGGCCAGGTATATCAACCGGGAAAGGGAAATTATTCCCGCCGGCGTTTTAACCAAACCCCCTTCCGCCGAGCTAAGGCCGGGGCAAACAGACCAGGACTCCCTTCCCCCGTACGAGGTGCTGGACGCCGTGTTGCGCCTGTACGTCGAAGAAAATAAACCGGCCGCCGAAATCGTCGCGGCCGGATTCGACCCGGCGCTGGTGCAGGAGATTATCCGGAAGATCGACCGCGCCGAATACAAGCGCCGCCAGGCCGCCCCCGGGCTGAAAGTGACGACGAAGGCTTTCGGCCTGGGCCGGCGCATGCCCATCGCCTGGCAAAAAGGATAACGGTCTTAAAAAAGTTGCCGGTTGGGCCTGGCCGGGAGTGGTTTTCCATGTTTATTTAAATACAATTCAAACAAGTCAAACCGTAAGCCAGTTATCCAGGGCAAGCCCGGCAATCTTCTCAAAATGCCGGTGGTTGTTGGTTACCAGAATCAGGTCATTGCTTAAGGCGATGCTGGCAATCAAGATATCGGCATCATCCAGGGGTGTTCCCTGCCGCCAAAGCCTCGCGCACAGATCGGCAGCGCACTTGCCGCTAGCCCGGTTTAAAGGCCAGATGTGGCTGACGTCAGCGAGTTTCTCAAAATCCCGCACCTTTTGTTTTGCACCGGCATGCAACAAGCCGCGGCGAATCTCATAGTAAGTAATGACACTAAAATCCAGACGGTCGAACTGCTCCAGGTACTGCCTGGCTCGTTCCACTACTGAAGGAATGCCTTTGAGGTAAAAAGATAGCATATCGGTATCAAGCAGACTTCTCTTCATCGCGGCAATCCTCTGGAGAATTTAATCCGTCTGGCCAAAGCTTCTTCAAACATAGCCTGCTGTTGAGGCGGCAAATCTTTGAGGATTCCGGCGCACCGCAGGGCAATCTGGATTGTTTCTGAGGCCGCTGGCACGGAAACAGACACTTCCACCCGCGTTCCTTCGGGCAGGGGTAAATCTTCAGCCAATTCAATTATCCTCCCTTTGACTACGCCGCTATATGTCATCGGGCACTCACTCCTTTGTAGTGTAATTCACCAGGTTAGCAAGCTAATCCTATTATAGCTTAAAGATCATTAAAAATAAATGATTTAGTTCGGCGTGAGGCGGGCCGGGGTGCGCTTAGTCCGAAAGCCGGGGAGTAACCGGTGACCCGGCCCTCTATGCGGCATTTTTGGCTTAAAGAATGTGGCTTAAAGGATGCGGGATCTTTACTTTTTCTCGTAAATGTTGTATTGATGGATTATAAATAAATTTTCATCACATTTGGTCTTCAAGGCGGGTTCAAACGGTGCAACAGAAGGAAGTTTTTCGCCGGGGCGCGCTCTCAATCGATCCAGAAGTCATGGCTGAACTGGCCGCTCGCTATGGTTTAAAAATGATTTTGCTTTTTGGTTCGCGGGTGGGAGGCAAACACCGGCCGGACAGCGATCTGGACGTAGGGGTCTGGATTGCCGAAAAGGCGCCCGGCCGGTGCACGCCTCCCGGCCGGCAGGATTTGCGCAAACTGTTTGCCGGGCTGGCCGGCGCCCTGAAAACGGGAAACCTGCACCTGGTAATTTTAAACCGGGCTTCCCCGCTGCTGCTTTTTGAGGCAGCTTCTACCGGCCTGCCCGTCTACGAGGCAGAGCCCGGCTGTTTTGCGGAATTTTGCGTCCTGGCCGCCAAAAAACACTGGGACAATTACCCCATTTATAAAATGGAGGACGTTTATTTGCAAAAAATTTTTGGAGGATGGAAAAATGCCCGGCAAACCCGAGTTGCTGGCCCCGGCGGGGAGCTGGGAGGCGCTGGTGGCAGCGGTGCAGAACGGTGCCGACGCGGTCTACCTGGGGGGCCGCTTGTTTAACGCCCGGCAGTCGGCGGCGAATTTTGACGACGCAGAGCTGGCCCGGGCCATCGAATATGCCCACGTGCGCGGCGTGAAGGTTTACGTGACGGTGAATACGCTGGTGGCGGAGGAAGAGCTGGAACAGGCCGCCCGGTTTCTTTTTTTTCTCGCCCGCGCCGGCGCCGATGCCGCCATTTTGCAGGATTTGGGGCTGGCCGCGCTGGCCCGGGAGGTGGTTCCGGAGCTGCCCCTGCACGCCAGCACCCAGATGACCGTGCATAACTCCCCGGCGGTGGCGAACTTACGCCGGCTGGGTTTCCAGCGGGTCATTCTGGCCCGCGAATTACGCCTGGCGGAAGTGCAAAGAATCAAGGAAGAGACGGGGGCCGGGGTAGAGGTGTTTATCCACGGCGCGTTGTGCGTCTGCTATTCCGGGCAGTGCCTGTTCTCCAGCCTGGTGGGCGGGCGCAGCGGCAACCGCGGGCGCTGCGCGCAGCCCTGCCGGCTGCCGTATACCCTGGTCGACGGGCACGGCCGGCCGCTGGCCGATCCCGGCCGGGTGGGCGAGTACCTTTTAAGCCCGCGCGATTTAAACGTCAGCCGGCACCTTCCCGCCCTCATCCAGGCGGGCGTCGACGCTTTTAAAATTGAGGGCCGCCTGAAGAGACCGGAGTACGTGGCGACGGTGGTGCGCATTTACCGGCAGTTGCTTGACCGGGCCGCTGCCTTGGGGCCGGAGAAATTTTTTGTTGCGCCGGAGGAGGCGAAGGATCTGGCGCAAATTTTTAACCGGGAGTTTACCGCCGGCTACCTTTTCGGACGGCAGGGCAAATTGCTGATGAGCTTCCGCCGTCCGAACAACCGGGGGGTGTTTTTGGGCCGGGTGCGCCGCCGGGAGAACGGCTGGCTGCAGCTCACTCTGGAGGACGGCTTAAACGTCGGCGACGGTCTGGAGGTTTGGGTTACCGAGGGCGGCAGGGACGGTTTTGAGGTCGGGGAAATTTTCGTGGATGGGAAAAAAGTCCCGTCCGCCCGGCCGGGGCAGACGGTCCGGCTGGCGTACCGGGGTCCGGCCCGCCCGGGGGACCGGATCTTTAAAACCCACGACAGAGAACTGATTGAGCGGGCCAGGGCCACCTTTACCTCCCCCCGGGAAATCCGGAAAGTACCGGTATACTTTTCTGTGCGGGCAAAAGCGGGAGAGCCGCTGGTTATTTCCGTCCGGGATGAGGAGGGCAACGCGGGTGAGGGAAAGACCCTTTCCCCGGGCGAGCCGGCCCTAAAAGCACCGTTGTCCGCTGAATTTCTTGAACAGCAGTTGGACCGTCTGGGAAACACCCCCTTTACGCTGGCCGGGTTGGACTGCCGCCTGGAAGGGGCGGTGATTTACCCGGTGGGTGAAATCAACACAGCCAGGCGGCAGGCGATCACATCTTTGGCCAAAGCCAGGGCGCGGGCCGCCCGGGGAGCAGGGGCGCCCTCGCCGGAAGTTTTTGAGCAGCGGCTGGCGCTGGCCTTCAAGAACGGAAAGCGGTATCTTGCCGCGGACGACCGGTCCGGAGATGATGATCAGTTTCCTTCCGGAGAATTTTCCCCCGCCGGGCTTCCTTTGCTGGCCGTTTTTGCCGGCGACCTGGCGTCTGTCCGGGCGGCGGCGGACGCCGGGGCCGACCAGATCTACTTTGGCGGCGACACTTTCCGTTTTCCGCCGGCCGGCCGGGAGGATTTGCACGCGGGGTTCCGCTACTGCCGGGAGCACGGAGTGAAATTTATTTTCGCCACGCCGCGGATTATCAAAGACGGGGAGTTGCCGGCGATTTACGAACTTTGCCGGGAAGTTGCCGGGTGGCCGGCGGACGGGATCCTGGTAGGCAACCTGGGTTTGCTGGAGCTGGTTAGAGAACTGAAAATCCCCTTTTACACGGATTTTGCCTTCAATGTATGGAACAGCTGGACGGGCCGCTATCTGCACGTGGCGGGCGCGGCGCAGGTGGCTCTTTCCCCGGAGTTGACGAAGGAGCAAATCCGGGAGGTGGCCGGCCGCGCGAAAGTACCCGGGGAAGTCCTGGTGCACGGCGGCGTGGAATTAATGGTTTCCGAATACTGCGCGCCCGGGAGCGTCCTGGGGGGCCTGACCCCGGAAAAGAAATGCCCGCGGCCCTGCCGGGAGCGCAAATGCTACTTGCAGGATCGCCTGGGCGTTCTTTTCCCCGTCGAAGTCGATCGGTTCTGCCGGATGCACATCTTTAACTCCCGGGAGCTTTGCCTGCTGGACGAGCTGCGGGCGGTGATGGAAACCGGGGCAAGCGTTCTCCGGATCGACGCCCGCCGGCACGGACCGGCTTACGTATCCAAAGTAACCCGCGTCTACCGGCAGGCCCTGGAGCGGGGCGGAAAAGGTCCGGAGAAAGAAGCGATCCTCCCTTTAATTCCGGGTGGAACCACTACCGGGCACTTTTTCCGGGGCGGAATAAAATTCGGGGGACACCATACTAAAATTTTTGTCCTTGAGAACTATGCTCATGGTATAGTATGATAAAGGCATGGCTAGGATAGCGCGAGTAGTGGCGCCTGGTGTGCCCCACCACGTTACGCAGCGGGGCAACCGGCGGCAGCAAACATTTTTTTGCGAAGAGGACTACAGAGCATATCTGCACCTGATGGCGGAATGGTGTTCCAGGTGGAAGGTAGAGGTTTGGGCGTATTGCCTGATGCCGAACCACGTACATCTCATCGCTGTGCCACCGTCAAAAGAGGCTTTGACCAGGGCGATTGCCGAAGCTCATCGCCGCTACACCTGCCGGGTGAACTTACGGGAGGGCTGGACGGGACACTTGTGGCAGGGTCGCTTTTCTTCATTTCCGCTGGCTGAGGCTCACCTGTATACCGCGGCACGCTATATAGAGCTTAATCCCGTGCGTGCCGGATTGGTAAAAGAGCCCTGGCAGTATCCCTGGAGCAGTGCCGCGGCGCACCTTGCGGGGCGTGACGACCGGCTGGTGCGGGTCAGGCCGTTATTGGAGATGTTCGGAGACTGGCGGGAATATCTTACCCGGGACATCCCTGAAGAGGACGTTCAAGCATTGCGACGTCACGAGAGGACGGGGCGGCCACTTGGCGACGAAGCTTTTCTTGCCGGTCTTGAAGAAGCACTGGGACGGGCTTTGCGGCCGCGCAAAAGCGGACCAAAAGGGCCCCGGCGGAAGGAAGTGAACAGATAATTGAGTATGGTGTCCCCCTGATTTCACAAGATTTAAAACGCCTGGAGTATGAAAAAATTTTAAGCCGCCTGGCTTCCTTTTGCGTTTCCGCGGCGGGGCGGGAGCTTGCCCTGGCGCTGCAGCCGCTGACCGAACGGGAACCGATCCGGCGCGCCCTGGCCGAGACTACGGAAGGCAGGGAGTTATTGCGTCTTGAGCCCCTGGCCGATTTGGGCGGCTGGCCCGATGTGCGGCGGGAGGTACACAGGGCGCAGCAGGGCGGAACGCTGGAGCCGGGGGAGCTTTTTGCCGTCGGCCAGGCCCTGGAAGCCTGCCGGCGCTATAAAAAGTTTTTTGCGGAGCGGCGCGAACGCTACCCCCTTTTGGGAGAGATTGGCTCCGCCATCGGCAATTTCGCAACTTTAGAGAAAAATATTTTCGCAGCCATTCTCCCCGGACCGGAAGTTTCCGACCACGCTTCGCCCGCGCTGGCCGGGATCAGGCGCCGGCTGGCCGGACTGCAGCAGGAGAGCAAAGAGCGGCTGGATAACCTGATCCGGTCGCCGGGCATTCAGAAGTACCTGCAGGAACCCCTGGTGACGTTGCGGGAAGGGCGCTACGTGATTCCTGTAAAGCAGGAGTTTCGCGCCCAGGTGCCGGGGATCATTCACGATCAGTCGGCCAGCGGGGCGACGCTCTTTATCGAACCGATGACCGTAGTGGAGACAAACAACGAAATCCGCCGGCTGCAGGCGGCCGAAAGGCAGGAGATCGATAAAATTCTGGGCGCCCTTTCGGACCAGGTGGCCGCCGCGGCGGAAGAACTCGCCGTTTCCCTGGACCGCCTCGGCCGGATCGATTTTATTCTGGCCAAAGCCCGCTACAGCCTGATGCTGGACGCATGGGAACCGGAAATCGATCCCGGCAGGCCTTTTTTCAATTTCCAGGGGGCCCGGCACCCGCTGCTCACCGGCGGCGTGGTGCCTATCGACGTGCGTTTGGGAGAGGATTTCGATACCCTGATCATTACCGGGCCGAACACCGGCGGAAAAACCGTCGCCCTGAAAACGGCGGGCCTGCTGGTCCTGATGGCCCAATCCGGGCTGCACGTTCCCGCCGTCAGCGCCCGGCTGGGTGTTTTTGGGCGCGTCTTTGCCGACATTGGCGACGAGCAAAGCATTGAGCAGAGCCTGAGCACTTTTTCCGCGCACATGCAGAACATTGTCCGGATCCTGGCGGAAGCCGACGCGGGCAGTCTGGTTCTTTTGGACGAGCTGGGCGCCGGCACTGATCCCGTCGAGGGGGCTGCCCTGGCCCGGGCCATTTTGGAAAGATTGCAGGGCAAAGGGGCGAAAACTATCGCCACCACCCACTACAGCGAGTTGAAAGAGTTTGTCCACGGCCGGCAGGGAATGGAGAACGCCTGCGTGGAATTTGACGCCGTTACGCTTCAGCCCACCTATCGCCTGCTGACAGGCCGGCCCGGCGGCAGCCAGGCTTTTGCGATCGCCTTGCGCCTCGGGGTGGATGCCAATCTGATCGCCCAGGCCAGGGGGTATCTAAGCAAAGAACAGGCTGCCCTGGCGGATTTGCTCCAGGAGGTGGAGCGCGACCGGCAGTTGGCCGCCCGGGACAGGGAGGAAGCCGGCCGCTTAAAAGATGAAGTCAGGCAGCTTAAAGAGCGCTACCTGGAGATGGAAAAAGATCTTGCGGCGCGCCGGCAGGAAATTTTAAAAAGGGCCGCCCAGGAAGCTCAGTACCTGGTGCGGCAGGTCCGGCGGGAAGTGGAAGAGATCGTCCGGGAAATGCGCGCGCGGGCAAACGAAGAAGCGCAGGCCGAAAGAGAGAAAGCCATTTTTGAGGCCAGGCGGAAAATCCGGGGGGTTGCGGAGAAGATTCCTGCTCCTGAGTTCCCGGCGGAAAAAGGGGAGGGCGAGGTTCCTGCGGAGGTGAAGGCCGGCCAGGAGGTATACCTTCCCGGGTTTAACCAGACCGGTTGCGTGGTGGCGCCGGTCGGGGACGGCCAGGCTCAGGTGCAGGTGGGAGCCGTCAGGCTTACTCTGCCTTTACACGAGTTGCGCCTTGTCCGCAAAGAGCCGGCGCCCGCTGAAAGACCCGGCGAAAAGCTGGCCGGCGCCGGCCTGACGGCGGGCAAAACCAAAGATATCTCCGTCAACCTGGATTTGCGCGGCCGGCGCGCCGGGGAGGCCCTGCTGGAAATAGAGAAGTACCTGGACGACGCCGTCCTGGCCGGGCTCCCCCGGGTCTACCTGATTCACGGCAAAGGCACGGGCGCCCTGCGCGCGGCCATCCAGGAGCAGCTGAAAACCGACCGGCGGGTGAAGTCCTTCCGCCTGGGCGAGCATGGT
>JBFMBG010000031.1:0-36154 GCA_040755215.1 Bacillota bacterium
GCAAAAGGTTTTCGGCAAAGTTCAGCCTGGCGCCGGGGAACCACTTCGTGCCGGGGAATTTAGTTAAGTCGTCCACCGCCCGGTCGTACCCACGGGAGGCTTTGATGCCGGCAAATTCCCACATGGTCGCCTAGCTTTTTGCGTTCTTCGGAAGGCACCCAAAGAGGTTTTTTCATCAATATCCCCCATTCACTCGTTCCATTCAAAAGTTTACCCTGTCGATTCCCTTTAACCCTAGTATTTGCCTAGCTTCATCGGGAGTTGCCGGTTCCCGCCCCAGTTCCCTGGCAATGCGCACGATTTTGGCCACCTGCTCGGCGTTGCTTTTCGCCACTACTCCCTTTTCTAAATAAAGATTGTCTTCCAGGCCCACCCGAACGTTACCGCCCATCAGCAGCGCCGCGGTGCACATGTTCATTTGATGACGACCGGCGGCACAAACTGACCAAATAAATTCACCGATTTGCCTTTGGGCGGTCTGGTAGAAAAACATGAGGTTTTCCAGCGTGGCGGGAGCACCCCCTAAAATTCCGAGCACAAATTGCATATACACCGGTTTCTTTAAGTAACCTCTCTCGATCATAAAAGCCAGGTTATTAATCATGCCTAAGTCATATATTTCCAACTCCGGTTTTGTCCCGTTTTCACTGAAAACCAGGCAGAATTCACGTAAAGTCTTGAAAGTATTCGGGAAGATATGATCCTCGGTCATGCTAAGATACTCTTTTTCCCATGAAAACCTGAATTTCTGATACTTAGAGGACAAGACATGGAACAATGCAAAATTCATTGATCCAAAATTAAAGGATGCAAGCTCAGGTTTAAAGGTTGGCACCACCGCTACACGTTGCCCGATGGACATCCCTAACCCGCCACCCGTAGTCAGGCAAGTGATAATGTTGCATCGGCTTTTTATCTCGGTTACTACCTCTCGAAAGAGCTCTAGATCAGAAGCAGGTTGACCGGTTTCCGGGTCCCGCACATGGATGTGGGCCACCGCGGCTCCCTCTTCGTATGCTCTTACGGCCTCGTCAGCGATTTGTCGCGGGGTAACGGGCAGGTATGGACTCATGGAGGGGGTATGAATAGCGCCAGTTATTGCCGCAGTTACGATAACCTTATTGTCCACAGAAACATTTCCTCCTTAAATTATAAAGATGCTTCCTTTGGTTTTTCTTTTTGGTTTTTCTTTTTTCCGCCAAGATAAGCATCAATTACTTTTGGATTTTGAAGCAATTCAGTTCCTGTTCCGTTCAAAACAATTCTTCCATTCTCCAAGACGTAACCTCTACTCGCCACTTTCAATGCCAGGTAAGCCATTTGTTCAACAAGCAAAATTGTTAACCCCTGACTATTTAACTCTTTTATTATCCGATAAATTTCCTGCACCATAATGGGTGCCAAACCAAGGGAAGGTTCATCCAACAAAAGCACGTTTGGACTAGACATAAGCGCCCTTGAAATGGCAAGCATTTGCTGCTCTCCGCCGCTCAAAGTTCCGGCTAATTGAGCTTTACGCTCCTTTA
Source organism: Bacillota bacterium (assembly GCA_040755215.1). GTDB lineage: Bacteria > Bacillota > Desulfotomaculia > Desulfotomaculales > Nap2-2B > JAIMBK01. The sequence continues at coordinate 1,527 of JBFMBG010000031.1, forward strand.
AGCGAGGAAAATAAGAAAAAACAATATCTATGTTTTGCTGGATAATTTGCCGATCCCTGCGTCTGACCCACCCGCCCAGCAAAAGATTATCCTCTACTGTTAGATCCGGAAAGATTTTTCTTCCCTCTGGCATATGGGAAATACCCAGGCGGACAATTTTTTCCGCCTTTTGGCCTGTTATGTCTTTTTCTTGATATTCAATCTTGCCTTCCGAGGGTTTAAGTATTCCGGAAATTGTCTCTAAAATCGTAGTTTTCCCGGCACCATTGCTGCCAATTATTGCCACGATTTCACCTTTTGCCACCTCAAATGAAACTTTCTTTACAGCGTTGACAGAACCATAGGAAACAGATAAGCCGGTAACTCTTAGCATTTAGGCCACCTCCGTCCCCAGGTACGCCTGAATAACCGTTTGGTCGTTCTGGATTACTTCCGGAGGTCCTTCCGCAATCTTTTTTCCATAATCAATAACGGTAATATAATCTGATATTTCCATTACGAGATTCATCTGGTGCTCTACCAGCAAAACCGTTACTCCTTTTTCTTTAATTTGGGTAATTATTTTCGCTAATTCAACTACTTCAGTTTCATTCAGCCCGGCAGCCGGTTCGTCTAACAAGAGCAAATCGGGCTGTAACGCTAATGCGCGAGCTATCTCAAGCAGTTTCTGGTGGCCGTAGGGCAATTTTTCGGCCGGCATTTCCGCGTAACGCTCAAGTCCCAGAAAGCGAAGCAACGCCATGGCTTCTTGCCTGGCCAGGTTTTCGCTGCGCCTTACTGCGGGCAATTTCAGGCAAGTGCCCCAAAACCCTTCGTTTATCCTGAGGTGCATTCCTACTAAAACGTTGTCTAATACAGAAGCTTTTTGATAAAGCTGGACGTTTTGAAATGTTCTTGCGATGCCTGACTTGGCCTGGATGTGCGTTTCAAAAACACTGACAACCCTTCCTTTAAATTTAATTTCCCCCGACGTAGGACGGTAAAACCCCGAAATAAGATTGATGACTGTACTCTTCCCCGCTCCATTAGGACCAATCAATGAATGAATGGTACCCTCTACCACTTTCATATTCAAGCGATTAACGGCAGTAAGGCCACCGAAAGATTTGCTTACATTTACGAGTTCTAAAATGCTCCCATTAAAGTTACGCCTGACCGTCTTAAGAAAGCCCACCTTTAGAGTTTTCTTTTCAGGTAAATATTGATTAGAATCTTGAGGCATATCATTTGAACTAATTTTTCTCTTGATAAGTCCTACAATACCCTCCTGCATTGCTAACACAGAAATGATTAACAGCACTCCGTAGATCAGCAGACGGTATTTATCGAAACCATGTAAAACTTCGGGCAAAAATGTAAGAACCGCAGCGCCTATAACAGGCCCGACGATAGTTCCCATTCCGCCCACAACTATTAAAAGCAAAGAAAAAATTGAAAAGTTAAAAGTAAAGCTGTCCGGGCTGATGTACCCACTCAAGTGTGAGTAAAGGCTCCCTGCTGCGCCTGCATATGCAGCACTTAAAGTAAAGGCGATAACTTTGAATTCCCTAACGTTTATGCCCATCGCGCCAGCAGCAATTTCATTTTCTCTAATTGCGACAAATGCCCGACCCCACTTGCTATTTATTAAATTGTGAGCTACAACCAGGCCGATTCCCACCAGGAACAAAATCAGAAAATACATTCTGTTACCGGTAAATAAGAATTTACCTATTTGCGGAGTGGGAATGCCCATAATTCCTATTGGTCCTCCTGTAAGACCGGTCCACTCCACCATAATTTTTTCGATAATAATACCGAATCCTATAGTGACCATGGCCAGGTAAGGACCTCTGATCCGCAAGGAAGGAAAGCCCAGGATTACACCGAACACGGCTGCCACAAGTATTGACAGCGGTAAAGCGACCCAAAAAGACAACCCAAGTTTAGTCGCCAATAGGGCGGAAGTATACGCGCCTATCCCATACAGACCTCCGTGTCCGAGCGATACCTGCCCGGTATAGCCGGTCACTAAATTTAGCCCTGTTGCCAACAATACGTAAATCCCTATCAATTGCAAAAGACGAACGTAATAGGTATTAAGAAAAAAAGGCATGAGGAGGAGCAAAACCGACACAAATAACAGGGAGAGCATCTGAAGATATTTATACCTTCTTTTCAAGGATTGCACCCATTATCCCTCCTGGCTTAATAAGGAGGATGCAGATCATTAGAATAAAAGCAATTGCATCCTTAAATCCCGGAGTAACAATTCCTACAGCAAGAGCCTCAAGAACCCCAAGCAGCAACCCCCCAACCAAAGCCCCCCTGCTGTTTCCCAACCCTCCGAGAATTGCTGCCGCAAACCCTTTAAGTCCGATAATGGCTCCCATCTCGGCACTGGCAAATGTAATCGGGCTAATTAAAACGCCCGCAATAGCCGACAAGCCTCCGCTCATAAGAAAGCAGACAGCTATTATATTACTCGTGCCAATTCCCATCAACCGGGCGGTTTTATAGTCATGAGCAGTAGCCCGGATTGCTTTCCCGAAAATCGTCCGGCTATAAAATACTTCAATTAAACTGACCATAAGAATGGCGGCAAAAATAATCAACAATTCTTGCGGCAAAATGGTAATGCGAAAAAAAATCAACGGTTTGTCCGGAAAAACTGCCGGAAAGAAAAGCGTTTCCCTGCCCCAGCCAAACATAGCCAAATTTCGCATTATTATTCCTGCACCAAGAGTTGTGATCACCCACCCTATAGCGGACGGGTCCTTGCCTAAAGGCTCGACCGCAACTTTATTTAGAAGAATGCTAACAGTCCCAACGATGAGCACGACCGATACCAACACCCCAACGAAAGGAATTTTTAATGAAACAAGAAGGCTCAAACCGAACAAAGCACCTAACATAACCAACTCGCCCTGGGCAAAATTGATAACTCCGCTGGTCGCAAAAATAATATTATAACCCAAAGCAACGAGAGAATAGATGAAACCCATTACCAAACCGCCGAATGCCTGCTGGAGCAATCCCTTCGCCCCTCCCATCAGGATTTTTCGTGCGGGTGCCAACAGGTCCCGGCACCCGCACGATAAAACGCTACTTTCCGGAGACGCCCTCAAAACATCCTCGATCCAATTTGGCAGCCCAAACAATGCGCACAGATTTTGCGTTTGAACCGTCATGATTGCTCGGCGAGAAATTATACGTATCGGCTACCCCTTCAAAATTAGTAATACCTTCCAAAACCTCTTTAATTTTTTCGGGATTGTCCGGTCCTGCTTTTTTCATTGCTTCGGCAAGTAATTTAACAGCATCATAGTGGGTAGCAACTACGTAGAGAATGGTGTCTCTCTCCGTTCCGTATTTTTTATCCAACGCGTCAATAAATTTTTTAGTTTGCTCCGGGATTGGTTTCTCGGGCGTATAAACAAATTTTGGCGCGCTCACACCCATAACATCTTTAGCCGCGTCACCCGCAAGATCCCGGAAAGCCTTCATGGTGACAGCAGTATAACCTAAGATATTTAGTTTAGGGGGTAGGGTCGAGGTGGACCCCTTTGTCAAGACAGCTTTTGAAAAAATTTTAGAACCAAACATACTTTTGTTTATGTACATATGACTGATACAAAAGAGATTGTTTAAATTTTGAGTTACCAATTCTGGTTAATTATCCCTGGTATAATATACCATTCTTGAATAGCTTTTTTGCTTACCCGGCTTAGCTGCCTTATTTCTTCCTGGCGGGACGCCTGTCAAGGGCGGCGTAAGCCGTCGCCGTCAGGCGATTGCCGTAAGGCAACCTTTGACAGGCGGATCCCGCCAGGAAGTATAATTGGGAAAGCCGGGTAAGCTAAGCATGGTAAACTTCTGCCGGAGTCCGGTAGGCAAGTGCCTGGTGTAAACGTTTATAGTTGTAGAAGGTAAGGTATTCACCCAGTCTTCTTCTTGCTTCCCGGGGACTCTGGTATTCGTGCAGGTACACCTCTTCGTACTTGATGGTCCGCCACAGGCGTTCCGTAAAGATGTTGTCCTGGGCGCGGCCCCGGCCGTCCATGCTGATTTGGACGCCGGCCCCCTTGAGTAATTGGATATATTGCGGACTGGTAAACTGACTGCCCTGGTCGCTGTTCATGATCTGTGGTTTAGCTAAGGATAAGGCTTGGCCGACAGCAGCACACACGAAGTCAATTGCTAAGGTATCGGATAGCTCCCAGCTCACTACGTAGCGGGAGTACCAGTCCAGGACGGCTACCAAGTACATCCATCCCTTAAGCATGCGGATGTAGGTGATATCGATACCCCAGACCTGATTTGGTTGTTGGATAACCACCCCCTTTAGCAGGTAGGGATAAACCAGGTGCTCGTAACGTTTTTTGCTTAAGTTTGGCCCCGGGGAGATGGCCGCGATCCCCATCTCCCGCATGTGGCGCTGCACAGTTTTGCGGTTGACCGGAAAACCTTCCCTTCTTAATTGGGCGGTAATCCGGCGCGATCCGTAATACGGATGTGCTGTATAGATTTCGTCAATCCGGTGCTTTAAGGCAATTTCTTCCGGGGAGGGAGCAACCGGTTTGTAGTACAGGCTCGACCGGTTTAGGCCTAGTAAATCAGCCTGGATGGTGATCGGTAACTCCGGGTTCTCCCATTCCACCATAGCGAGACGTTCTTCACGGCTCAGTTGGGAGACCACATTTTTTTTTCAACCAGGTCAGCTGGGTGGTTAAGCGGCCGATTTCGGCGTAGAGTTCCTCACTTTGTTTGGCGTGTTCTTTTTTCATTCTTTCAATTGCCCTTTGTTCGTCGGTAAACAGCGTGGGTAACCCTTCTAAAGCGATTTTCTTCCATTGCTTTAACTGGCTGGTGTGGACCCCGTACTCGCTAGACAGTTGAGCGAGGGTTTTTTCTTCGCGAAGAATTTCCAGGACAATTTTGGTTTTAAAGTCCGGTGAATAACTCTTGCGAACGGACATTTGGTTCTTATCCTCCTCGTTTTTGCTGTCTAAAATTCTGGGTCCATTATAGGTAGTCGATTTTTTGCAAAGCTTTCATCAACCTGGCGCCATCTACGCCCAAGGTCCAAAACAATGCCACATCGGGCTTGGCTTCTTTAAGCGCAAGCGCCTGGGCAGTCAGGTCTTGCTCACCTACCGTGTAGGTAACTTCTGCTACTGGAGAAAGACCTAATCTACTTAAAAAGTATTTCATATCCGCCGCACCCCCGACACCAAGAGCCGTTGTGTCGCGCACGATAGCTACACGCTTCCAACCCCGGTCATTGACAGCGTAATTTACCATTCCTTCAGCCTGATCGCGGTTATTTAGAATTGTCCTGAAGGTGTAAGGATATTTTTGGGGATCAATCAGTTCTGTACCTGTACAGCCGCCGTTAATGTTAGGTATTTTGGACTGCGATATGAATGGTTGAACTGCCAACGCACAAGTGGTGTTGACGGGACCTATGATCGCAACGACTTTTTCTTTGGTTATTAACTCTTGGACCGCATTTAACGACTTCGTGGGATCGGCTTCATCGTCACGGTAGATTACCTTAATCATGCGCCCGTTAATTCCACCGGCAGCGTTAATCTCTTCTACAGCCAAATCAACACCTTGCCTGAGATTTGCTCCAAGCTGGGCGGACGGTCCGGTCATGGCTCCAACAGCGCCGACAAGGATTTCCTTTTTTGATTCACCTTGGGATTGCCCGCTCTTTTGTCCACATCCAGCGAACAGTAAGGCAATGCAAAACAACGTCCCTAAGAAAACGGTTAGCGAATGCTTTTTTTTGGACATATTTCCTTATCCCCTCCGTAAATTATTGACTTTATTTATGGAACAATTGCGACCTTAATCGGCTCTTCTTTATCTTCCACCTCCCCCGCAACTAATTGAACAGCCTTTTCAGCTTCGTCAAGCTTAAATTTATGGGTAACAAGTTCTTCGATTGGATAGCGCCGCGACTCGACCAACCTAATAGCCGGCAAAACTGCTCGTATATCATGACTGTAAACTCCCTGTAATTTTACTTCATTCATGACTAACTTATCAAAGATTAACGGGATTTCGGTTTTTTGTCCATAAAGCCCCGCGGCAATAATTGTTCCCTTCTTCCTTACAAGGTCGGGGGAGACTTTTAAGGCCTCTGGATGGCCAGATACTTCAACCACCGCATCGGCCATGAGACCTCCGCTAATTTCCCGTACTTTTGCTACTGGATCTTCCTCGTTAATATTGATGGTGTAATCTGCTCCTAGCTTGCGGGCCATCTCAAGCCTGCGCCGGTCCTTCGACGTACCGACAACAATTATCTTGGAAGCACCGGATTCCTTTGCAGCGATAACAGCAGCCAGTCCTTGCTGTCCAGGGCCTTGAACAACAACGGTGTCGCCAATGGAAACTTGCCCAATCATTCGAACCCAACGAATTGCGTTACCCATAATTGCGCAAATCAAAATAGCTGCTTCCGCCGGCAAATCCTTAGATACCTTATGTACCATTGCTCGCGGGGCAATATATAAATACTCAGAGTACCCACCCCAAAGATGGGGAGCATCTTTACAGGAAATGGAGTACCCGTACTTTAGATTTTTTTCGCAATAGATATAATCGCCAGTTATACACGAATAGCATTCACCACAACCAAAAGGGTGTTCGACAACTACCCGGTCACCCTTTTTTACTCCATGTTTTTCGGCTGCATGCTCACCTATCTCTGCAATGTAACCAACTATTTCATGCCCCATAATAATCGGAAACGGCACTTGGAACTTACCCATATACATGCCGGGATCGGAACCACAAACACCCACCATCTCAACCCGGAGCAGACCGTCATCAGAATTGATGTTCGGGATCTCAAATTCTTGGATAGACATTTTTCGGATTCCTTCTAAAACTGCAGCACGAGATTTTCTTGGCATCAACCTATCCCCTCCGAAATTTTTCTTGGAACCAGGTTAATGCAAATCTCGTGCCAAGCCAAAAATATCTTAAAATACAGGCTTTTATGAATTACTTAGAAATCTTTAATTGTACACAATAGTGTACATAATATGTCGTTACCAAAGACAAATGTCTCTTTACGAAGACATGTCTTTATTCAAAAGCCCGTACATTTTAAGTTTTTTATATAAAACAGAACGATGAATACCGAGCATCTTCGACGCCCGAACTTTATTTCCCCCACACAGACGCAACGTGTTTTGAATTACTTCTTTTTCCGTCATTGCTAGCATTTTTTCCAGAGATGTTCCCAATAGTGCGTCACCCTTACTATTGGAAGGCGTGTTATACATAACTGAATTTATATTACCAATAAACCGTATTTCTTCTCCAGTCGCTGTTGCTGCTACGCGCTCAACAACATTACGGAGTTCACGGGTGTTCCCTGGCCACTGTTGATTCACGAGCTCACTAAGAGCTTCTTGAGAGAAAAACCGACGGCACTTGTTCTTATTACAAAACTCTCTTAAGAAGAAATTGGTAAGAGCAATTATATCTTCTTTTCGCTCGCGAAGAGGGGGTATATAGAGAGGAATAACATTCAACCTATAATAAATGTCCCTGCGAAAGACGCCTTTAAGTACCATCTCTTCAAGGTCTTTATTGGTTGCTGCAATTATTCTGACATCAATTTTTTTTGCCTTTATCCCCCCTACTCTCATAACTTCTGAAGATTCAAGTGCGCGTAATAGCTTAGCCTGAATTGCCAGGGGAAGTTCCCCAACTTCATCAAGAAAAAGAGTACCCTTATCGGCAAGCTCGAACATACCCGGTTTCCCGCTACGACTAGCACCAGTAAATGCTCCACTTTCATACCCAAATAATTCTGCCTCAAGTAAAGGTTCAGGTATTGCCGCACAATTTACTGCAATAAAAGGACCGTTGTTTCTATAGCTTTCTTTATGAATAAATTTTGCTATAACTTCTTTTCCTACGCCTGATTCTCCGCGGATCAGTACGGTAGAGTCTACTTTAGCAATCTTTTGTGCTGTTTCAATTACCTTTAGCATGATCGGGCTTTCTGCCACAATACGATCATGCTCCAAATGCTTTTTTCGCAAATATTGTAATTCTGTTAGGTAACGATTGGAGAGCTCTTTAGTTTGCTCAAGTTCCCGAAGAAGCTTACTTAAATCTGTCATATCCCTACTATTAGTTATAACATATATCACTTTTCCATCTTCGTCAAATATAGGAGTACTGGTTGCCATTATTTCTACGCCTGTTCTAGAATACATAATTTTAGTAACGGGTTGTCTTAACTTAATAGATTCAAGTACTGATGATGATGAATAATAGCCATCTTTGACAAGATCTCCCGTATTTTTACCCAACAATTCATCTTCTTTTGCTCCAAGCATACGTAAAACGGAATTATTAACACGTAGAACCTTGCCTTCACCGTCTGTAATAAAAATTCCATCATATGAATTTTTAATTAAGATGTCAAGTTGTGTATTAAGCTGATTCATTTTTTTAGACTCTTCAATAACATTCTTTAGATTAAATATATCCTGCACTAATAATTTTTTAATTTTAGTGAAAAGCTCAAATGTAGAAGCTACTCCAACTAACTTGCTTTGGTGATAAATAAAAATGCCATCTACTTCATCTGCTAATTTTTCTAATGTCTCCATCAATAGAGAGTTAGCTTCGAAGCACTGGATCTTTCTTTTTACAAAGGGCTCTATAGTATAGAAACTACTTCCTTGAATAATATCCTCCGGAAGAAACAAAAATGAAAAAATACCGTAAGGCTCTCCGCCATTGAGCACAGCAGCTGTTTTTACCTGCGCTTCCTCAATACGTTTGAGAGCATCTGCTAAAGTACAACGGTTATCTAATGTCAAAAGCTTTTTTGGTACTGCTTCATATAATTTTAACTGAAACCATGTGTTACCTACACTACTAAAATCTATCTCTGGGGCCATAATCGAAAATCACCTTGCACAAATGGCTACTTCTAAAATTATAACAGCGGATACTTGAACTTTAAAGGACCATATTGTAGGAAAAAATCTCCCTTCAGAAATTCACCTGGCGGGCAACAAGATCCTGGAGGACTTAAGGCTTCTTTTCAACTTTCAGATGGACTACTTTATAACTGATTTTGGCCGGACAGACCTTAATCCGGAACAAGCTTGCCCTCTATGTGAACAACCCTTTACGGCAGCGGCTGACCGCCAAATATTCCATGCGGGGGTTAAGAGCCGAGGAGATCAGGTAGTATTGCATCAGCTGGTTGAAGTATGCCGGCCTGCACGAGGAGATCTTACCTCCTCAGCTCTTGAGGCGATCTACGCCGTCAGTCCAGCGAGCCGTTGTCGGACGAACAGCAGTGCGCCCTGGACCTCGGCCCCGCGGATGTCTCCAAAAATTTATAATTCCCGTGCAGGAATTACTCATAAAATGTCGAATAGTAGCTGGTAATCTTAATTTCCTAACAATCAAAAGGAAGTATCTAAAACCGGACCCATAATCTGAAGGAGGCCCAACATTGAACCTTCCGATCACCCTTGCGGGGGGGGGGGGGGGTAACTAAACCCCCCCATAAAGTTATTTCCCATCACTTTGCCGCAACCTTTGCGCCTATTCGCCCCCAGAAACGTGCTCCCCCTAAAAACAGAGCTACATTAACGAACCGATAAAGGCAAACCTCTCGAAAGAGCGGGACGCAAAGCCACGGGTCTAAAGCCCTGCCACCCGGCTTTTAAACCGACGGCACGTTTAAACCGGCAAGCAATTCCGGTTTCCAACGGGCCAGTTTGTTTTCCTGCCGGGCGCAAGGGCCATGATCGCCGGGCTGCCGGTTTGGAAAAAATTTTGATCGGCCGTACCCTCTACGGCCTTTTTGTTTACTTGGGGGGACAGTAGCATGATCAAGGAAAAAGAAAAGTATTTTTTCGAAGCGCTGGACACTTTTGCAGCTTTGAGCAATTGTACTTCCGTAAAAGAAATAGCGCGGACCGCCTTAGATCTTCTCCTGCGCGTAAGCGGAGCGGAAGGCGGCAAAATTACGGTTTTTGAGTCGCGTTTTCACCCGGCCCTTTCGGTTGCCCGGAACTTTTCCCCGGCCGGGGAAGAGGAGATCATTCAGGCCCTCCTGTACACCGGACAGCCAGTTATTTATTCCCGCGCAGGGCACTACCTTGCCCTGCCTTTCAAATCTAAGGACAGCGTACTGGGGGCCGCTCTGCTCACCAGGCGCGATCCCGTTTTCACTCAACAAGATTTAAAGTACGCCGGACACCTCGCGTTTTACGGAGCAATCTGCCTGGAAAGGGCAAAAAAGCAAAAACAGGACTTTGCGATCTTGCGCTCGTTGGCCCAGATGGTAGACGCGCGCGATCACCACACAAGGGTACATTCCTTACGTGTGACCAGGTATGCCCTCCGGATTGCTTTGCGCATGGCCCTTCCCAGGGGTTTTATCGAGCAACTCCGGGTCGCCGCCCTTTTGCACGACATAGGCAAGATCAGCGTCCGCGACGACATTCTTTTCAAACCCGGGCCGCTCAACGCCGAGGAATTCGCTTGCATCCGCAGGCACCCGGTGATTGGGACAAAAATACTCGGCAATCACGAGGAGTTGAAAGCCGTCACCCCCCTCGTTCTGCACCACCACGAAAGATGGGACGGAAAAGGTTACCCGGACGGCCTGCGCCGGGAAGAAATCCCCTTGGGCGCGCGCATCATTTCCGTGGCTGACGCCTTCGAGGCCATGACCGCGCACCGGCCGTACCGCAGGGCGCTTAGCCGGGACGAAGCAGTCCGGGAGCTGATCAAAAATGCCGGCACGCAGTTTGACTCCCGGATCGTGGAGACATTTCTCAAATGCCTTTGACAAAGGGTGAGGCAACATGCAGGAAGCCGGGAAATCCCCTCCCCGGCAACACCCCGCAGCCTGGGTGGAGAAGGGCGAGCTGAAGGTCGAACACGGCGCGGAAAGGCCTTACCCGGTGGTGGCGCCCTGCCGGGGAGTAAGGCTTTTCGTCAACGGGAAGGAATATACCACCGCCGTGGTCGTATCGAAAAGCGACGCCGTAAAAATCGAAACCACCAACGATTTTATTGCGGGCTCCTGGACACTGGAAATTGCTTCCGACCGGATGGCGGCTTTCGTCAAGCTGCAACCCGCCCGGGAACTGCGGCGCGAACTGGCCGATCTCCCCCCGTCGGCTTACCTCCAGCTACAACTCGTGGAGACTGTGCACCCCCTTCCGCCGGCAACTTTTGAGGAGATCCTTGACAAACTAAAAGAGAAAAACATCGTTTTCGGGATTGACCTGAAAGCCTGTCTGGAGGCAGCCGACTGCCGCGAGCAGAAAAACTTTGCCGTCGCCCGCGGCCAAAAACCCGTTCCCGGGCAGGACGCCCTCATCGAACTTTTGTTCAGCAGGGAAAGTAAATTGCCTGTTGCCATCGGCGACGTGAAAATTAACTTTCGGGAGCGCTACGCGTTCAACTCCGTAGAAGCGGGGGCGGTCCTCGCCAGAAAAACGCCGGCGGCGCCGGGAAAACCCGGGACAAACATCCACGGCCAATCCGTCGAGCCGCCGCCGCCGAAGGATATCGCTTTAAGAGCGGGCAAGGGGGTTATGCTGGTCGAAAACGGCTTAACCGCGGTGGCCGCGCAGGCCGGGCGGCCCAAGGCAATCGTCAAACAGAATGAGGTGGCGGTGGAGATTTCGCCGGTGCTCGTTCACCCAGGGGACGTAGACTTATCTTCGGGCAACATTTCCTTCAAAGGGGACATCTTCATCCAGGGCAGCGTCGGCGAGGGTATGCGCGTGGAAGCCCTGGAAAACGTGCAGGTCGGCGGGTATGTCGCCCACGCCACGGTTCAGGCCGGGGGTTCTGTGTTTATCCAGGGAAACGTCCTTTCCTCGGTAATCGTCGCGGGCGGAAAACAGGGGTTCATGATTGAGGGAGCGAACCTTTTAAGGGAATTTTCCCTCCTGACCGCCCGGATGAAGCAGGCAATTGCCCAGCTCCGGCAAAACCCCGCTTTTTCCGAAAAAGAGGTGGCCAGGGCCCTCCCCATTCTCCTGGAAACAAAGTTTAAAGAGATTCCGGAGTACGCGAAGAAGCTCGCCGCCCTGGTTAATTCGCTACCCGAGGACGCCATAACGGAAGAGCTACGCCAGCTAACGAACTCTGCCCTCAAAGCGTTCGGCGGCCTGCCGGTTTATCCGGAAATCCCTGCTTATTTAGAGTCCATCACGCATCTGGCCGACCGCTTGCTGGCCGAAATACCCGCCGGTCACCCGAGAAAGGGGGATGTCCGCATCGCTTACGCCTTGAACTCGGTGCTTAAAGCGACGGGAGACGTCCGCGTTTTCGGCGACGGGTGTTTTCAAACAACAATCGAAGCGCAAGGAAGCGTCCAGGTGAAAGGGGTGTTTCGGGGCGGGAAAATCTACTCCCGGCGAAACGTCCTCGTCGGCGAACTGGGTTCCCGGCGCGGGCTGAAAACGCGGGTGGTCGTGCCCGAAGGCGCTTTTGTCCACTTGGGAAAGGTCTGGGAAAACGCGGAAATCCAGATCGGCAAGCGCATCCACAAATTTGTCCGGGAAGAAAGCAACGTCAAGGTAAGACTCGATAAAAACAAGGAAATAGCCGTTTCGTACGCCACGCGCTCTGTTTAGCTTTAGTCAGTGAAGTCCGGGAATCCTGCGCTGAATTCTTTCGGTGCAGGCACTGCGGCCGCGTCTACTGGAAGGACACCCGTTACGAACACATGAAAAGCTTCCTTGATCAGATTCATAGTCTGGAGGGAACCCGCTAGAGCTGCGCTCCTGAAGATATCCCTCCGTTGGGACCGCGAAAAAGCGTCATGGGGTCTGATTTAGAGACGCTCCGCAAAGAAATTTGCCACTGGATCCGCGGCTTTTTCCTCGCAGCCCCACCAGAAATGATCGGCACCAGGGATCACCAGAACGGTCTTTGGTTCGGCCATGCCGGCTGTTTCCCGGAGCACTGTCGCGGAGGGGATCAGTTCGTCCTCCGCCCCGCAAACGAAGAATTTGGGTTTTGGGCAATCCCTCAGGACCCCAGGCGGGATCACCGGGGAGACGGCGGCGATGGCTTTCACCGGGCCGCTCCGTTCGCCCGTTGCCAGGGCCACCATCCCGCCGAAGGAATAGCCTGCGATCCCGATCCGGTGCGGGTCGATTTCGGCCCGGCCGGCCAGGGCGAGCACGGCCGCTTCGGCATCGTCCTGCTCCCCGCTGCCGCCGGCAAAGGAGCCCCGGCTTTTGCCCACGCCGCGAAAGTTAAAGCGCAGGGCGGCCATTCCCCGCCCGTTCAGCTCACGGGCGACCGCCCTGATCACATTGTTGTCCATATCTCCGCCGTAAAGGGGGTGGGGATGGCAGAGGACCACTCCCGGGTAGGGCCCCGGGGCGTCCGGAAGATCCAGGTGGGCTTCCAGAACCAGGTCGACACCCTTCACCACAAATTCTATTTCAAACCCAGGCATCTCCTCACTTCCGTTTCCAGGTTCAAGTTGTATTTAGCCGTCCTTTACCCTTACCTGGCAGGGGCGGTCGGCCGGGGCGCCCGCTAATGCCGCGAGGTAAGGAAAGGAAATTTTAGCTAATCGGGAGGTATTTTAATTAATTTTTCGTTCACTTTTTCTTCCTCAAGGAAATTTAACCCGGAAAAAATGAATCCCCCTGAGCAGACGTCAAAACTCGGCCGCCAGTTTTTTCGCCCGTTCGATGGCTTCCTGGAGAATGGCCTCCGCCCGGTCGGGCAGATATTCGTGGCCTTCGCAGATCAGGGAGTGAACGTCCGTCACGCCCAGGAAATTGAGGAGCGCCCTGATGTACCGGTCGGCAAATTCCAGCCGGTCCATGGGCGGCTGGTTATAAAAACCACCCCGGGCGTGGATGTGCACGGCTTTTTTCCCTTTGACCATTCCCACCGGCCCTTGCTCCGTGTAATAAAAAGTCTTGCCGGCAACCACGACGGTGTCCAGGTAGGCTTTCATCATCGGCGGCAGGGAAAGATTCCACATGGGCGTAACGAAAACGTATTTATCCGCCGCCAGGAATTCTTCGGTGAAGGCGTTTATTTTCCCTATTTTTTCCTTTTCTACGGAATTTAGTTCCTCCTGCCGTTGCAGCTTGTCCCACCCTTTGAGCACATCTGCGTCGACCAAAGGGATGGGCTCCTGGTAGACGTTGCGCTCGATAATCCGGTCCCGGGGATTTTTTTGCCTGTAGACCCGCAGAAATTCCTCCGCCATAGTCAGGCTTTTGGATTCCTTGAGCGGCTTCGGATTTGCCTTGACGCAAAGTAAGACGGACATCATTCAACCTCCTGGTTTTCGATTCCAGACAGCTTTCTCTATTGATTATCTCCAGCTTTCCAGACGGAAATTCCTCATCTCCTTGCAGCATCAGGCTCTTGAGCGGGGGCATGCCGTGGTTCCACCAAACCAGGGCCGCCCAGGCCAGAATGTTACCCAGGGCAAAGGCCAGGTAGACTTTCTTCCGGTCTTATGGAACAAACAAACGGCCAAAGACCGGCAAGCTTTTCTTAATTGTTTAGGCGTTGTAACTTTTTACGATTTCTCCCCACCGGCCAACACCTGCTTGCCGGCCTTGATGATCCTGGCAAGTTCAACGGCCCGTTGGATTGTTTTTCTGCCCGTTTCCAGTCCGTACTCGTCTTCTAACACCCCCAGCCGGTTTTCCCGGTCAAACATCCCGGTGCCCCCTCTGCTGCTGACCGCTCCGGCCCCCAGCCCGCCGATCCCGCCCACGGGGATCATCCCCAGGGTAACCATTCCCGACAGGACCGAAAGAAGGGTGGTTTCCAGCCCGGTGTTGCGAAACCAGGAAACGGCCAAGGCCACCCCGACTTTATCCCTCAAGGCGTTCCGGTACACTTTGCCGTGCAACAAAGCCCGCAGCCGGTCCATAAACCTGGCGAGATAACCGGAGAGCCTCATAAGATATACCGGGGACGCGAAGACAAGGACGTCAGCTTCCAGGACCCGCGGGTAGACGGCCGGCATGTCGTCCGGTAGGCTGCAAATATGTTCCCTCGTCTGTTTAGTTAAGCAAAAGTTGCAATGGCGACAGTCGCTTATGGCCAGTTCCGCCACGGAAAGGGAGTTTATCTCCACCTCGTCGTCTTTGACGGCCTCCAGGACCGCTTCCAGATAGGCTGCGGTATTGCCGTTTTTGACGGGGCTGCCGCAAACCCCCAAAACTTTCATCGTTTATCCACCTCCGCCTTGATCTTGATCAATGTTTATTCGCCATCCTGGTCATTTTTTTCTTTCAGTTCATTTCTGAGCCATCCCAGGTAATCCGCGCTGCCGGCCACTACAGGTACGGCAACTATTTCCGGCGTTTCGTAGGAATGGACCTCCTTAATCGCCTCCTCAATCCTGGCATAAAGAGCTTTTTTGCTCTTGATCAGGCAGACCCATTCCTCGGCAGTCTCGATCCGCCCCCGCCACCAATAACTGCTTGTCACCGGCCCGATTACCTGGATACACCCGGCCAGCCTTTTTTCTAATAATTTCCTGGCGATCATTTCCGCCTCATCTCTTTTCTCCGTGGTTGTGAATACCTGGATATATTCTTCCATCCAGCGTCCACCTCCATGATAATTATGTTGTGGTGAAATGATGAATATGAATATTGTAATGAGGAAAATAAGGATCTTCGATGCTTACCGGAATTATCTTTTCGAAAACTGAACATCCCGTTTTCTTTTGCCACTCTTCCGCAAAGTTAAAGGTGGCCGGCCGCCCTGGATGAGAAATTACCAGGCTGCCCCCCGGCTTTAAATTATTGCGGAAGATTTCCGCCAGAAAAGGGTGGAATTTTGGGGCGTAGAGAATGTCCGAACCGATAATCCAGTCGAACTGCCGGTTCAGGTGGAAATCCCGCCAGTCGGCCAGAAAGCAGGCCGCTTCGCGCACCCCGTTAGACCGGGCGTTGGCTGCAGCCAGCTCCAGAGCTTCGGGTTTATAATCAGAAAAGGTCACTTGCGCCCCTTTAAGCCCGCAGACGATTCCCGGCAAACCAATGCCGGCCCCCAGCTCCAAAACGCTTTCCCCGAACAAATCAAGGCACTCCCAAATGTATTGGGCCAGCCCCCTGGCGGCAGGCCATACCTCCGCCCATAAGGGAATGCTGTCTTCGTCCGCGGGGTCGGTAATCAACTCCTCCACGTTGCCGGCCACCAGAAGCGACAAAGTCAAACCGGGTAAATAAACGGTGATCTCCTTTGAGCGCACTTTCCGTCCCGCCAAGGTTATCTCCCCTTATCACCATTACCCAAAAAAGATTCCGCGAAAAAACTTGCCACCAGATCCGCCACCTTTTCCTCGGCGCCCCACCAGAAATGATCGGCGCCAGGTTACAGGCAGGCCTCCAGGGACGGCCCCGCACCCGTTATGGTTGCTGCAATCCTGGCCATTTCGCCACTCCGTTTCTTCTCTAACTTGACCCGTTGCAGCTGAAAGAGCTGCTTTCCATCACCTTTCCCGCTGCTTTTAAATAAATTGATAGAAAACGATTAGGGAGAGGTTTGTGGGGCATTTTTAGCGGGCACATGCACCGCAGCCTGGTAACTACCAACCGGCTGATGACGGCAAACCTGCCCTACGTAGAACTTGCCGCCACTATCCAGTTCCCCTGCGCCTACGCCATCGTGCGGGTTTACGAAAAAGGGTTCGAGTACAATGTATATAAAGTAAGCAGGCTGGATTTGTCTGAAAAGTCCCGGGAAAGAGTGATTTTTAAATCGCTCGGCAGCGCTCTTTACACCTGGTACGCCTTCGGCGGCATCGACGACCGGAGCCTTTCCTACTTTAACGGCTCGCTCTACCGCCCCGTGGAATACGAACTTTCCATTACCCTGGGGCACGCAAGGGCCGTCGAATTATACGAAAACGCCCAATCCCTGGCGGGGGCCAGCCTTGCCCCCGCGGCCGAGGCAGGTAAAACAAAAGTCATCCTGGGCCGCTACGCAGCGAAGGATTTAGCGGCCGAAGCGCAACAGGAACTAAGCGCTTTAGCTTGCCTCGGAAAACCTCTTGTTGCCAGACTCGGCAACTACGACGTGCCCGGGGAAGTCAAACGATCCGTTGACGGGCAGCTACCTTAAACCAAAATTTTAAACCAAAAGGTACCTGGCCCGGACTTCTTCATTCCTGCGCAGTTCATCCACCGTACCCTGATAGCGGATCCGGCCGCGGTCCATCACGTAGCAGCGGTCGGCCAGTTTTAAGGCGGACTTGACGTTTTGCTCCGCCAGGAGGATGGAGATTCCTTCCTGCTTCAGGCGCAGGATTTGCTCCTCCAGTTCCTGCACGATCAGCGGCGCCAGCCCTTCGGTAGGTTCGTCCAGCAGCAAAAGCTCCGGGTTTCCCAGCAGCGCCCGGGCGATGCTGAGCATCTGCTGCTCGCCCCCGCTTAAATAACCTCCCCGCCGCCCCTGGATTTTCTTTAAGGCGGGGAAAAGTGAAAAAACTTTCGCCAGGTTCCAGGTCTGCCCCGGCGCGGCACCGGAGCCCCTTTCGGCAATCTCCAGGTTTTCGGCCACGGTAAGGTCGGGAAAAATCCGGCGATTGTCCGGCACCCACGAAATGCCCAGCCTGGCCACCTGGTAGGTGGGGCGGCCGGCGATTTCTTCTCCTTTAAAAGTGATCCGCCCCCGGCGGGGAGGGGTTAAACCGATAATACTCCTGATGGTGGTGGTCTTTCCCGCCCCGTTGCGTCCCAAAAGGCAGACCACCTCGCCTCGCCGCACTTCCAGGGAAACTCCGAAAAGCACGTGGCTCAGCCCGTAAAAGGTGTGGATTTCCTTGACCTGCAGCATTAAACCGCTTCCCCCAAGTATGCTTTTTGCACTTCCGGGTTCTTCCGGACTTCCTCGGGAAGCCCTTCCGCAATGGTCTTCCCCTGGTACATGACCACAATTTTCTGGGCGATGTGGAAAACCACGTCGATATCGTGCTCGGTAAAGAGGATGGTCAACCCCTCCTGCCCGGCCAGGTTTTCAATGAGCTGCACGGTGGCCCTGGTTTCCTCGGGAGACATTCCGGCCGTCGGTTCGTCCAAAAGCAGTAACTCCGGCTTGCTGCTCAAGGCGATGGCGATCTCCAGTGCCTTCTGGTCGCCGTAAGAAAGAGAGCTGCAGGGGAGGTCAGCGTAGCCGGCCAGGCCCACCCTCTCCAAAACGGCCAGGGTTTCCGCGCGCACCAGCTTTTCCGCCGGCGTAAACATGTTCCAGGTTTTGCGCATTTGGGCCAGCACGGCCACCTGGACGTTTTCGTAAACGGTCAGGCGTCCGAAGACATTAATCAATTGAAACGAACGGGCCACCCCCCGGCGGCAAATTTTGTGGGGAGCCAGCCCGGCAATTTCTTTTCCCTTAAACCGGATTTTCCCCGCGTCGGGCCGCAGGTGCCCGGTAATCAGGTTAAACAAGGTGGTTTTCCCGGCTCCGTTAGGGCCGATGACGGCCGCCACCTGCCCCTTCTCCACCTTCAGACTGGCGCCGGCCACGGCCATAAAACCTTCAAAAGACTTCGTTACGTTCACAACTTCCAACATCCAGCCCACGAACCCCTTTATTCTGTTTTTTACACCAGACCTCATTCAGGAAACCTAAAATACCCTGGGGCAAAAACAAGACCACCGCCAGCAGGATAATTCCCAGCACAAAGAGCCAGTATTCGGTGTACACGCCGACCACCGTGGAAATGACCACAATGGCCGCCGCCCCCAGGAGGGGGCCGGCAAAGGTAAACATGCCGCCCAAAAGGCACATGATCAAAATTTCGGCGGACTTATTCCAGAAAAGCAGGGCCGGTGAAACGGAACGCTCGAGCACCACAAAAAGAACTCCCGCCACCCCGGCAAAAAAGCCGGAAAGGACAAAGGCGGCCAGCTGGTGCCGCTTGATATCTACGCCCACGCTTTCACTCCGGGCCGGGTTGTCCCGGACGGCCTGCAGGGTTAATCCGAAAGGAGAATTAATAATGATATACAGGATCGCCAAAGAGACTGTGCTGATGAAAAAAATAAAGTAGTAGGCTGCGTTAATTGAAGAGAGCCATTCAGGGACGGGCACGCCGTGGATGCCGTCGTCGCCGCCGGTGAACTTGTACCAGCGGTAAACCACCGCCCACACCAGCTGCCCGAGGGCCAGCGTAAGCATCCCGAAGTACAGCCCCCGCAGCCGGACGCAAAACCAGCCGATCAACAGCGCCGCGAACGCCGCCACGAAGGGTGCGGCCAGCATCCCCAGCCAAAAGGGCCAGGAGGTGCGGACCAGGATCAGGGCCGCCGCGTAAGCGCCGACGCCGTAAAAAACGGCGTGGTGAAGCTGCAAAAGGCCGCCGTAACCGAGGACGAAATTTAAACTGTTCGCCAAAAGCACCGTCACCAGGATCGTGGCCAGCAGATAGACGTAATACCGGGGCACAAAAGAAGGGAAAAACAACAAAGCTCCAACCAGGACGGCGGCAATGATCAGCCCCGTCTTCCCCTTCCCCGCAGCAACTCCCGCCGGCGCTTCCCTGTTTGTCATACTGATACCCCACTTTACCAGACTGATTTGAGCAACCCGCTGGGTCTTAAAATGAGCACCACGGCCGTGATCAAGAAGGGCAGCACGATGGCCATTTGCGGCCAGATCAGCACCCCGATGGCTTCGCCGATGCCCAGGATAAGGGAACTGACCAGGGCCCCCCAAATGTTTCCGAGCCCGCCGATAACCACCACCAGAAAGGCGCTGATGATCACGCTCACATCCATCCCCAAAGAAATGCTGACGGTCGGGGCGATCAGCGCCCCGCCAAGGCCGGCCAGCCAGCCGCCCAAAACAAAAACGGCGGCAAAAATGCGCGTGCTGTCAATGCCGAGGGCGTCCACCATTTCCCGGTCGGTGGCGGTGGCCCGGCAGATTTTCCCCACCTTCGTGCGGGTCAGCAAATACCACAGGCCGACGGCCACCAGGGGCCCCACCAGAAGCAGAAAAGCGTTGTACCTGGGCAGCGAGGCGCCCAGAAAAATAAAGGAACCGCTTAAGCTTTCCGGAACCGGAATCGATTTATATTGCGTTCCCCAGATCATCTTGACGGCGTCGCCAAAAATCAGGACCAGGGAATAGGTAAGGAGCATTTGCATCAGGTGCTCCCGCTTGTATATAAAACGCAAAAGGAACCTTTCCATGACCAGGCTTAAAAAAGCCACCGCCAAAGGCGCCAAAAAAAGCGCCCCCCAAAAACCCCCCGGCCCGCTCCCGAGGGAGAAGGCAATGGTGTAGGCCAGGAAGGCGCCGATCATGTAGAAAGAACCGTGGGCAAAGTTGATTACCCGCAAAACGCCGAAAACGAGGGTCAACCCCGCCGCCACAATAAACAGCAGCATCGCCCTGCTTAAACCAATCAGGAGCTGGCTGCTCAAGGTTAAAAGATCCATTCCCACCCCACGCTTTCCACTTTCTCATTGCCGGCCTTTCCCGGTGCCGGCTCACCGGCACCGGCCCGTTGGCCGAGTCACGTTATCATTTCATACCCTGAAAATCCTTTTGCCCGCCGTTCGGTTGCCGTCGCGCCAACGCTCCCGGCAAAAAGAACGGCGGGCCGGGAATTCTCATCATCTGTTCGTGCCGCGAAAAAAGCGGCATGAGGGTCTCATCAAATTAAGCTACTTCCCCCGCTTTTTCTGGATCTCCTCTACCGGCGGGATGATCTGGTCGGCGGAAAGGGTGGTGATCTCCCCGGCCACCAGGTAGGGCAAGCCTTCCTTTTTGGTCGTCTTGCCGAAGAACATGGGCATCATGATCTGATGGTCAAACTGCCTGATGGTTACCGTCCCTACCGGACTGTTAATGGTGAGGCCTTCCAGGGCGTCGATGAGCTTTTCCCGGTCGGCGCTCCCGGCCTTTTTGATCCCCTCGGCAATAAATTTCCCGGTCAGGTAACCGTAGATGGCAAAAGCCGCCGGCTCCCGGTTGTAGGTCTTTTTGAAAGCCTCAACGAAGGCCTTGTTTTCCGGCGTGTCCGGATAGTAATAATGGTACGGGTTGGTGCCCAGCAAACCTTCCGGCGCTTCCGCGCCCAGCGGCCTAAGGGTGCTCAGGTCGGTAGCCGTGTGCACCCAGACCTGCATCTCCCTGGAAAGGCCGGTGGCTTTCACTGCCTTCAAGAACGGCACCATATCCGCCCCGCCGGTGCCCACCACCAGCACCTCCGGCTTTGGCTTGGCCGACCGGATGCCGTTAATGTAGGGGGTGAAGTCCGACTCGCCCACGCGCCACCAGGATTCGCCCGCCTTTTGCACGCCCGGCTTCATTTTTTCCAGGTTGGCCCAGAAATTGTTCACCACCGCGTGGCCGTATTCGTAGTCGCTGCCCGCCAGCCAGTACCTGGTGTAGGGAAGCTTGGCCATCTGCACGGCGCCGGCGCGGCCGATCATGGCCGTATTGGGAAGCATTTGAAAGACGTACCGGTGCCCTGCCTCGCCGCTGATTTTATCGCTCATGGCCCCCCAGACAAAGAACGGAACCTTATTCTCTTTCGCGTAATTGGAAACCGCCAGGGCCGCCGCGCTGTTGATGCTGCCCGCCAGCAGATCCACCTGCTCGCGCAAAACCAGTTCCTTCGCCCAGTTAAGGGCTACGTCCACCTTGAACTGGTCGTCCCGCTGCACGAATTCAATCTTCGGCCCGCCCTGCTTGCTGCTTTCCTCGATGGCCAGCTTGAACCCGTCCAGAGCGTCTTGGGTGTAGGTGGTGGCCGCACCTGTGTAGCAATCGATGATGCCTACCTTGATCGGCTTGGCCGCCGCCTTCCCCGCTTCCTGCTTGCCCCCGGCGCCCTCCTTGCCGGCCTGGCCGCCGCAACCGGCCGCCGCCAGGAGGAAAAGGAACCCTACACCCACCAGCAAAACCTTTCTCCATACCGAAAAAGACCTTCCCAAAGTGTTCAAAATGCAACCCCCTTCTCATTTTATTAATTTTAGCAACGCTGATTAAATAACTTAATCACAAAGGATTATAATACTTTTGAAATTTTATTAATATCGCCAAAAAGTATTAAAGAAGGTGGACTTCGTAACAATAATGGGTTAACCCGGCTAATTTTGAACTTAATTAAGAGAGATAACTATTTCTTGTTTAAAACAAGGACGAACTATACAATTAACGAGCTATGGAAACGAGCTATCCCGATTATATTCAGCAAGCTAGATGCGGCACGGAAGGTTGGCATCAACCGAGACAGTTACATCCTGCTCACGCGAGGGGTTGGTCAGGCGCAGGCGAAAAACAGCCCTTTTCAAAATATGGTGCCAGACCGTTTCTCCTTCGCAAGCTTCCAGCATCTCCGTACCCCGCCAGGTATTATCCTGGTATTCTTCAACGGTAACGCTGACGGGCCCGGACGCATTAATCCGGAAAGCCACATTGAGAATGCTGGCCCGCGGGCACTCAAGTTCAACCGCGTCCCCCGGCGCAATCTTGATTCCCCGCCCGAGGCAAATAATCTGCGGCAGCACTGCTTTTCCCGGGTACATTTCGGACATGTTTTTTCGCATCCTTTCGGCCCTATTTGCCAGGTCGCTACCGGCAAAATAGATTTTCTTCTTGATTATAGCAGAAAAATAAACGGTGTCAAAACCAAAAAAACAATGATCAGGGTTTCTACGGCCTGTCTGTTCATTGCTCCCGGAGCCGGAAAAGCATCGGAGCAACTGCTGCCCGCGCTAGAAAAAATCTACTATTCCCCGGCCACTCAGTATATAATTAAAGCAAAAGATTGGATGGGGGTTTATTATGCCCATAATCTGGTTTCTTTTTGTTCTTTTGCTGCTCCCTTTTTTAATTGCAGTTCTTTTCTTTCAGGTGGCTACCTTTTCTTTTACGAAGCTTGGTCTCTCCCCCCAGGGAGCGGTCTTGCTCTTTGGCTTATCGCTGCTGGGGGGAATCATCAATATCCCCGTTTCGCGGCAGCGGTTTGCCATTGAAGAAGAACGTCCTTTCTTTTTCCCATTCCTCTTCTACTACCCGCCCAGGTTCCGGGAACAGGTGATTGCCGTCAACCTGGGCGGCGCCGTCATCCCCGTCCTCTTCAGCCTGTACCTTTTAGGGCGGGCGCCCTTATTTCCCGTTCTGGCGGCCACGGTGATCGTCACGGTAACCGCAAAGGCCCTGGCCCGGCCCGTGCCCGGCGTGGGTATTTCTCTGCCGGCCTTTATTCCCCCGCTGGTCGCCGCCGCGGCGGCCTTGCTCCTGACCAGGGAGAACGCCGCCCCGGTGGCTTACATTGCCGGCGTCTTCGGCACCCTGCTCGGGGCCGACCTGCTCAACCTGCACCGCCTCCGCAGCCTGGGCGCCCACGTTTTAAGCATCGGAGGGGCCGGGGTGTTCGACGGCATTTTCCTGGTCGGCGTAGTAGCCGCCTTGTTAGCGTGAGAAGGGCGTTCCGGGCGGGAACCTTTTCTGTTTTAGGGATGCCCGCACAAGAAACCCGTTAGCAGAGCCGGGCGCTTCCTGTGGCCCGCAACGATTGATTACTCAGGTCATAAAATCATAGCCGAAGATCTGATCATCCTAAAGATCGTGGCCGGTAGCCCCAGGGATTTGTGGGACGCAGAAAACCTGCTGGCATTCAACCAGGACCTGGTCCTGGAGGACGCCCTGCCGGGCCTGGGAAAGTTTCTGCTCGTACGCACCCGAGCGGCCGCCGACGATGTCTTTAAAGTTAGTCAGACCGCCAGCGGTAGCCTGTGCCCCAGACCGTTTCGATAAAGCGGGGGGAGAGAGAATCGTCTTCCAGCTTCACCCGCAAGCGGCGGATGTAGACGTCTACGGTTTTGGGGTCGCCGAAGTAGTTTTCACCCCAGACGTTATTCAGCAGCTCGTCCCGGCTGAACGCCCGCCCGGGGTTGCGGGCCAGGAAAAGCAGCAGCTCAAATTCTCGGTTGGTCAGTTCCACGAACGCCCCCGCCTTTTTTACCTGTCGAGCCTCGGGATAAATCTCCAGGCCGGCGCAGCAGAGAACGGAATTCCGCGCCGGGTAGAGGCGGCGCAGCACCGCCTTCACCCGGGCCACCAGTTCCAGGGGGTGAAAGGGCTTCACCACGTAGTCGTCAGCGCCCGTCTCCAGGCCCTTTACCCGGTCCATGTCCTGGCTGCGGGCGGTTAGCATGATGATGGCCACCTGGGGGTACTGTTCACGCAGCACGCGGCATACCTCCAGGCCGTCCATCCCCGGCAGCTTGAGATCCAGCACCACCAGGTGCGGCACCCCTTTTTTGATTAATTCCAGGGCTTCTTCACCGCTGGCCACCTCCAGCGTCCGAAAACCGCTTCGCTCCAGGTTGATCCGGACGAAGCTCCGGATCGGCTCCTCGTCTTCGACAATGAGAATTTTTACCCTCGCTTCTCCGTTCGAAAGGATAGAACCGGCCGCTTTAGATTTTTCTCCTGATAATAGCTTTTCTGCCATCATTTCCCTCATTTTCATGACTTGTGAAGAGGTCGTAATCTTCCATGAGGAACTCCAGAAAAGATCGGTCACAAACCTTCTGTTCCTCTGTGCTCTTGTCCCTTTGTGCCTTTGTCCCTCTACGCCTTTGTTCCTCTGTGCCTCTCTGCCTCGTACCTTTGTCCCTCTGTCCCTTTGTGCCTTATGCCTTTGTGCCTTTGTGCCTAATTCTTATAAATCTTGCTCACCAGCCACTG
Organism: Bacillota bacterium; assembly: GCA_040755215.1. Classification (GTDB taxonomy): domain Bacteria; phylum Bacillota; class Desulfotomaculia; order Desulfotomaculales; family Nap2-2B; genus JAIMBK01. The sequence continues at coordinate 26,241 of JBFMBG010000031.1, forward strand.
GCCGTCCTGTTGGATAAATTCCACCGTTACACCGGCGGCGGGGCCGCTTCTAACCGTCAAGGGGCCAGTTTGTTCCGCCCGGGGGTCGTTTAAATCGAGAACCCACCCCTGGCCCACCGGGTTTTGCACCAGGCCGTATTTTCTCGCCTGCTCCAAAACCCCGGCGCCGGCGACCAGCCCGGCCGCTTCCTGCTCCCGCCCAGTACTTAAATTATAGACCAGCTCCACCAGGGTGTTATAGGCCGAGGGCAGGGTCCGGGCTTCCTTCAGTTCGTAGCGGTCGTCTTGCCGCTGCCAGGTGTCCAGAAAACGGCGGTGCGAACCGGGGTTGCTCTCCTGGAAAATCTTCTCTTTGCCGTCGGCGGCCAGCCAGGAGTCGCTCGTCAGGGTAAATTCCTCTGTTCCCGGCCCCGAAAACTTCAGCTCTCCGTGGCTGTTGCGCCAGCGGCGGCTTTCGTCGGAGCGCCAGACCGCCTGCCAGCGGCCGTCCTGGAGCCGCCAGAGGTAAAACACCGGCTGCGGGCTGCCGCTGCCGCCGTAGGCGCCGTCGTAGACCACCGCCAGTTCCGGATGCTCTTTGCCGTCCTCGCCGACCCTCGGGCCCAGCCTGGCCAGGAGAGCGACCCGGCTTGCGTCCAGCCCGTGGTTAAAGGCGTCCACGCTGTAAAGCACCTGGGATTTCAGCTGTCCGTTTTCAACCCAGTAAATCCCGTGGGCCTGGACCCCGGAGGCAGGGCCTTCCGCCGCGGCCCAGTCCACCAGCAGAATGTGGGCGATCTTGTGGGGGTAATTGCCCTCGACGGGCGTGTACAGCAGGGCCAGCTTCATTCCGCCGGGAAGCGCCTGCTTTTTCACCCAGTCCCCGAAATTCCGCAATTTAGCGCCGAATTCCCCCGGACCGGTGTTTGCCCAATACCCATAAATCTCCTCAGAAACCTGCTGCAGGGGCAGGCGCAAAAGCGCCTTTTTGGGTTTATCCCAGTCCGGCCGGTAATCCCGGGCCCGCTCAAAGCTTACCCTGGCCAGGTCCGGCTTACCCAGTCCCAGGTAAGCTTCGCCCGCCCCCCAGTAAGCCTCGGCCAGCAGGTGGGCAAGATAGCCCCGCAAGCCCGCCGGCGGCTCTCCCCGGGAAACAAAGCCCGGGGATGGGGAGCCAAAAGCGCCGATCAACTCCTGGTAAACCGCCAGGGCGTCCTGGTAGCGCCGCAGGCTCAGGTAGGCCCGCCCCTTGACCAGCTGGAATTGATCGGCGTTAGGAGAATAGTTTTCGTCCACCGCCATCCCCTTTTCCGCCGCCGCCAGCGCCCCCTGGTAATCTTTCACCCGCACCAGGGCGTCGGCCAGGTAATACCAGTAAAAACGGGGGCTCAGGGGGCCTTCTTTTAACTTCTGTTGATAATATTCCACTACCCGGGGGAAATACGCGGCCTCAACGTCTTCCGCCGGGGCTAGCTTTTGACCGTCCCAGCGTAAGGTTTCTACGAAAAAGGCGTCCCCGGTATCTTTAATCCAGATCGCCAGCTCCTGCTTGCCGTCTCTGCCGTATTCGCCCGCCAGGTCCGCCACCTCCAGGCGGTGGTAGCCCGTCCGGGCGATTTGCTGCAACCCGTCGCCCTGCCAGGCCAGAATATCCAGGCCGTTGCCGGCGGAGGCGCCGATGGTCCAGCCGATCAACAATTCATCCTGGCCGTCCCCGGTAACGTCGGCCAGCTGCAGGCGCTCCAGGTTATACCCCTTGCCTTCCTCCTGCCAGACCTTTACCCACTTCTCCTTCTTCTGCAGAACCATTACCCCGACGCTGCCCTGGCTGACCCGGTAGCCGGCGATGATTTCCGGCCGGCCGTCCCGGTTTAAGTCCACCGCCTGGATCAGCTCCCGCCCTCCGGCGTCCGGTACCGTTTTTTCGGCGGGCTGCGCTGGCGCGGAAGTCAGGAAAACGGCCCCGGAGGGCAAAAACTGCTGCGCGATCTGCTTTAGCTCCTCCGCGTCGAAAGCGACTTCTCCGGGCGCGGCCGCGGCCTGGATGGCCGGAGGCCTGATCAACTCCCCCGGGGTCGGAAACTGCGCGCAGCCGCCGAGTAAAAGACCGGCTGCCAACAACAGGATAAGGCCCCTCGTCGTGATCAACTTTTCCTCCATTGGCTGTTCCCTCCCGCACAGGCAAACTTAATTAAAGGGTGCCGGGAACAAAGTCACCCGAAAATTAACCAGCCTGGCTAACCTGCAGATGAGGTCACTCCTGAGCAAATTATAGCAAATTTTTTAGTTCCGGGTAGTTACAAAATGGTTACAAAAAATATTTAACATGGTAAAATAAGAACAAAAGATGCCATTTAAAAGTTATTCCTGACAACCAGGATAATTTTACTTAAAAATCTAAAAAGAAGAAAGGAAGATAAAGGCGCTTTTGAACCGGGAGCAACTGCAAAGCAGGCGCAAACAATGGGAAAAATTTAACACCTGGGAAGCGTCCGACCAACAAGCCTGGATTGCCACGAACCTCACGGAATTGCTCAACTGGTACGGCGCAGCCTGGGAGTTGGCCCGCGAACTTGACCCTGCGTGGGCAAAGCCGGAAGTAGACCGGGAAAAAGTCCGGCAGATCCAAAGAATCAGGACCATTTTCACCCGGTTAGGAGACTTTCATGAACACCCTGGAACGTAGCTTAAAACAGGTAACTTCTTTTTTAGAAAAGGAACGAATCCCTTACATGGTCATTGGCGGAATCGCCAATATGATCTGGGGTAAGACACGGTTAACGCAAGATGTGGATATAACTGTCCTGGTCAAAGAGGAGGGGGTTCCGGACCTGATTAAAAAGCTTGCCAAAATTGTTCAGATTTTGCCTGCCGACCCCCTTTCCTTTTGGCAAGAAACCAGGGTATTACCTGTAGTCACCAGTGAGCGAGTCCGCACCGATCTGATTTTTGCCCGGCTGCCATACGAAGAAGCGGCCATCCGACGGGCCAAAACGGCAAAGTTTGGCAAACTATCAATCAAGGTTTGCACTGCCGAGGATTTGATTGTTCATAAAATCATTTCGGAACGGCCTCGCGATTTAGAAGATGTAGAATGGATTATCAACCGGCAATCCGCCCGTCTGGATAGAGATTACCTCGATCCGCTCGTACAAAACTTAAGCCGGTTGCTCGAGCGGCCGGAAATCTGGACATTTTATTTAAGCTGCCTGCAGAAGAAACAAAAACCATAAAGAATTCATTTTGGATTGAATTACCCGAGTTAAAAAATGCCCCTTAAAAAATACCCCGGTCATCGTTGGCCCAAACGTTTTTCTTGTTTACTTCTTTCTTCTCCGCTTTTAAATTAATTACTTTTCACTTTTCCGGCCTGACTTTTCCCCTTTTCCTGCCGGCAAACGCACGCAAACGGCGGTCCCCGCCCCCGGACTGCTTTCGATGGTGAGGGTGCCGCCGTGCAACCGGGCGATTTCCTTGCACAGGGCCAGGCCCAGCCCGCTTCCGCTTTTCGCCGCCCGGCCCTGGTAGAAGCGCTCCCCCACCAGGGGCAGCTCCTCGGGGGGGATGCCGCACCCGCTGTCGCTGACCCGGATGATCGTTTCGTTTCGTTCTTGAATTGCTTTCACTTCCACTTTCCCTTCCGCCGGGGTGAATTTAAAAGAGTTGTCCAGCAAGTTGATCAGGACCTGTTTTAAGCGGTCGGGGTCGACCACGAGGGGTTTTAATTCCGCCACGGGGTGCAGAATCAAGTTCAGGCCCAAACGCCGGGCGCGGGGGAGCATCTGAGCGACCACGTCCTCTAACAGCTGCCCCAGGTCGGTTTCCCTCCGGTGCAGGGTCATCGTCCCGGACTGCAGGCGGCTGAAGTCCAGCAGTTCTTCCACCATCCCGGTCAGGCGGTCCGTTTCCTGGTGGATGATTTGCAGGCCCCGCTCCTTCTCCTCCCAAGACAAATTTCCCTGCTGCAGGGTAACCACCCAGCCTTTAATGGAGGTTAACGGCGTGCGCAGTTCGTGGGAAATGGAACCGATAAACTCGTTTTTCAGGCGCTCCAGGCGGCCCAGTTCACCGGCCATGTGGTTTAAAGTATCGGCCAGGCGGCCTACTTCATCCTCGTAGCGCTTCCTTACCCGCACGGTCAAATCCCCGCCGGCGATTTTCGCCGCCGCGGCCGTAAGCTCCTCCACCGGTCCGGCGATGGTCCCGGCCAGCAAGAGCCCAATTGACCCCACCAGGATGACGACCCCGGCCCCCAGGAGGAAGAACCATAAATACAACCCCCGGATCATTTTCTCCAGCGGCTCCAGGGAACTCATGCAGCGCACGGCGCCGGCAACGGCGCCTTCCCTTCTTAAAGGGGCGGAAACGGCCAGCACCGGTTCGCCGCCGATTTTGCCCTGCCAGGAGGACACCTCTCCGGCCAGGGCCCTTTTCAGGTCGTCCGCGGGCAGGTCCGGTTCCGCCGCCGCCCCCAGGGAATCAGCCAGCACTGCCCCATCTGCGTTGAAAACTTGCATCCGGGCGGCGGTGATCCCGGTAAATCCTTCCAGCAGAGCCGGGGCTTCCCTTTCAATTTGCTCTTTCCCCAGGTACTGCTCGTAGAAGCTGCCAGCCAGCCGGGCCTGCTGCTCCAAAATTTCGCGGATGTTCGCCAGGTAATACTGGCACACCCCGATCAAGAACAGGGCTTCGCCAATCACCGCGATCAAAAGCGCAAGCATTAAATAGGTCCCGGCCAGGCGGCCGCGAATGCTTTGAAATATGCCCCTTCTCTCCCGTCCAGGCGCTCCCGTTGCTGCCGGGGCGATCTGTAAAAACAAATGACGATCCTGTAAGTTCCGGGTCATCCGTTCACTCCGGTGCTACCGTCACAGCAGCGGTTTTATTAAATTAAAGATCAGGCACAAAGTTTCCCGGACACAAAGGCACAAAGGTAATATTCCGGATACATTTCTTTTTGTGCCTCTGTGCCTTTGTGCCTTAGTGCCTTTACTTATTCCGCTTCATGGAGAATAGCTCCTTTTTATTCCATATCTGGAAGACAGGAAAAAGAAAATTCCTATGCATTCGTGAATTTTTAACTACGTCAGTTTTTATCTCTTGGGCGTCCTTTGCTAAGGTTCGACAAAAACGTAAATTTTACCTCCTCGGCAGCGATTTTGTAACCGTTTTGTAACCATTTTTCGTTCAAAATTACTTATAATTGTTTTGTCCGGAAAAATCTGTGGTAAAGGATGTGAATGCTTTTGCAGGTTTATGCCGACCAGGAAGAAATGGCCGCTTTTTTCTACAAACAATTTTACCCCGCCGTCTACCGGACGGCCTGCCTCTACACCCGCGACGCCTACCTGGCGGAAGACGTTGCCCAGGAAACTTTTTGCAAGGCCCTGCAAAATTTTCACCATTTAAATGATCAGATCAAAATTAAAGCCTGGCTGCTCCGGATTGCGGCCAATACCGCCTACGATTTTTTGAGGCTGAACGCCAGGTGGCCGACCCCCCAGGATCCGGATTCCCTTTGCCAGGCAACAAAAAACCGGCTGCTGGAAGAAGAGGTGATCGAAAAGGAAACGGCCCTCGCGGTCTGGCGGGCGGTGGCAAAAATGTCCCCCCGGCTGCGCCAGGTGCTTTTGTTGCGCTACCGGGAGAACCTGTCCCTGGAAGAAATCAGCACCGCCCTGAACATCCCGGCGGGAACCGTGAAATCACGCCTGCACCGGGCCCGAAGTAAACTGTTCAAACGCCTTGCCGGCATTGTCCGGTGGTAGGAAAATCTACCCGCTCCCGCTACGGAGTCCCGGCGGTAAGTTCTCTTTTGTCCTTTTTGCAGATGAGCTGAATCACGTTTCCTTGAAGGTATTGGCAGCCGTTTATTGCCGCTGGGCCGTAATCACCTGCCGGCCGGCAACTTCGCTCAGCTTCAGGTCGTTAAAGCCGGCGGCGGTAAGCCACGCGGAATATTGTTCCCAGGTCCAGGTGCCGCCGGTCGGGGTATTCACCAGCATGTTCACGGCAAAAACAGCGGCAAAGCGGTGACGATCCCGGATAAAATCAACCACGGCAATCCGCCCGCCCGGCGCCAGCGCGTCCGCCACCCGCCGGAAAAGCGCCCGGTTTTCCTGTTCCCCGTAAATGTGGCAGACGCTTCCCAGGTAGGCCAGGTGAAAGGGGCCCTCCGGCAGCGCCACGGTAAAATCCCCCGCCACCAGGCGGATGTTTTCGCCGGGTGCCAGGGCGGGCGCCATCATGGCCACCACCTCGGGGAGGTCCAGCACGGTCACCGCCGCACCCCGGGCGGCAAAGGCCCGGGCGTACGTCAGCGGCCCGCCCCCCACATCCAGGACCCGCGCCCCGGCGGGCAAACCGGCCAGGCAGAATTCGGCCATGGCCGCCGCTCCCGGCCGGGCTCCCCGGTCCATGGCCGCCAGGAAATAACGGCGGCCCGCGGCGCTCCGCTCCCTTTTCGCCGGCCGGCCGCTGCGGATCACCTCGGGCAGCTTCAGCCAGCTCTTGATCAGTTCGTAGCCGTGCATGAAAGCAAAGCCGGTGTAATTCCCACTTTCCGGCCGGTAAAACATTTCTTGCACCCCGGCGGAAAGATGGTACCGCTCGCTGTCCCGTTCCAGGTAGCCAAGGGAAACCAGGGCTTCCGCCACCGTCCACACGGCCCGGCGGTCCGCCCCCAGGGCGGCGGCCAGTTCCTCCGCAGTCATCTCCCGCTGCCGCAAAACCTCAAAAATCCCCGCCTCCACCGCCCCGCCCACCAGGAGCATTTCCAGCGGCGCCTGCAGAGCCTCTTTATTCACCTTCTCCACCCCTAAATATTTTATCTGGAAAAATCCGAAAAATCTTTTATCGGCCCGTAAATTTCGGCGCCCGTTTTTCAAAAAAAGCGTTCAGACCCTCGAGATAGTCCGCAGTTCCGGCCGCGCTGATAATCCCCTGCCTTTCCAGTTCCAGCTGCCGCTCCAGCAGATCTAACAGCGCGTTGTTGACCAGGTTTTTAATTGCCGCGAAGGAGCGGATGGGGCCGCCGGCCAGTTTTTCCGCCCATTCCCGGGCGGCGTCGGCCAGCTCGCCGGACTCGACAACTTTATTCACCAGGCCCATGGCCAGAGCCTGCCGGGCGTCAAAGACGGGATCGCAGAACAGCAATTCACTCGCCCGACCAAAGCCAACCAGCAGGGGAACGAGCAGCGTCCAACCGCCGTCGGGGACCAGCCCCACGTTGGTATAGGCCTGCCGGAAAATGGCCGTGGCCGCCGCAATGCGCAGATCACAAGCCGCCGCAATGCTCAAACCGGCCCCTCCGACAGCCCCGTTGATAGCGGCGATAACTGGCTTTTCCAGGCGCCGGAGGTCTATGATGATCCTGTTCAATCTTTTCGTCAACTGCCGGAACGGCTCCGCCGGATCGTCGTTCACGAATTCCTTCATCATCTTTAAATCTCCGCCCGAGCAAAAGGCCCTGCCGGAACCGGTCAAAATCACCGCCTTGACCGCCCTGTCTTTCTGACAGGCTTCCAGGGCCGCAATTAAGTCGTCCCCCAGCTGAAAATCAAGCGCGTTATATTGTCCGGGGCGGTTTAAAACGATTGTGGCGACGCCACCTTCAAACCTGTAAAGCACCGTTTTCCATTCCACTGAAATTCCCCCCATCATGTGTTTTTAAACTACTTCTTTTTCCTTATCCTTATTTCCTGTTTTGGCAGACCCCACTTGCAAATTTTATTTGCTAAGGAACTTTCCCGGTAATTTTCGCGTCTTAATATTTAAGAAAAAAGAAACAAAGTAATTAGTTTTCACTTGAACAGGAGAGAAAGCCCGGTGAACCTTCGGAAAAAATATGCCGTTTTCAAATCATTCTTCCTGGTTTTGTTCCTGGGGATTACCCTGGCCTGCTTTTCCCGGCCGCCGGCAAACGGCGGGGAGAACCCGGGGATTTCCGTGCTGGTTGACGGCCTGCCGGTGAATTTCGACGCGCCCCCGGTGCTCCGGAACGACCGCGTCCTGGTCCCTTTCCGGGCGGTGGCGGAAGCATTAAACGTGCCGGTCAGCTGGGACGCCCGGACCAAAACGGTCACGGCGGCCGGCAAAGAAGCTTCCCTGCGGCTGCAAATCGCCAATCAAACCGCCTCCGTTAACGAAAAGCCGGTTCGCCTGGATGCACCCCCGGTAATTGTCAACAACCGGACGCTCATCCCCCTGCGCTTTTTCAGCGAGGCCCTGGGCTGCCGGGTGGCGTGGGACGGAGAGCGAAAAGAAGTGCAGGTATGGTCTGGACCGAAGGAAATGGCGGTCATCGGCTTTTACGCCCTGGGGGACAGCAAAACCAGCAGCTGGCAGGACCTCTTCGGCAAGGCTTATCCGGAAACGGACAAAGGGAACACCGATCTGGTCGACGAACTGGCATTGGGCTGGTACAGCCTGGACGAAGAGGGAAACCTGCTGACCAGGAGCAGGACGGGCTGGCAGCGCCCCGCCGGTTGGGAAGACGTGTTGAAAGCGGCGCGGGGTTCCGGCCTGAAAACCGAAATGGTAGTGCACGTGACCGACAAGGACGGCTTTCTCGCTAACCTGCTGACCAACGAAAAAGCCTGCCGGCAGGCCGTTGACGCCATTGCGGCGGAAGCCAAAAGCTACCACGGCGTAAACCTCGATTTTGAAGGGCTGGGCTGGCAGGAAAAAGGCGAACAGTTGGCGGCAACCAGAAAAAACCTGGTCAATTTCGTCGGCCTGCTGGCCAAACAGCTAAAAGAAAAGGGGGATAGCCCCGGCCTGGCCCTGACGCTTACGCTGCACGCCCCGAACAGCCACTATCCGGGCTACGACTACCGGGCGCTGGGCCAAATTTCCGATCGACTTATTGTCATGACCTATGACTACGGGCCTAAACCGGAGCCGGTAAACCTGGTCCGCCAGGCGGTGGAAATGGCCTTAGCGGCCGGCGTTCCGCCGGAAAAGCTCATCCTGGGCATCTCGGCACCGGCCGAAACGCCGGAAAGCATTTTAACCAAGGCAGGAGTAGCAAAGCGTTACGGCCTGGCCGGAATCGCCCTCTGGCGGCTGGGGCTGGTTTCGGACGAAATGTGGACGGCCCTCCGCACCACCGTCCAGACGAAGAAATAATTGCATCACCGGAGCCGCCTGTTCTTTCTTGATTCACCATTAGAACCTATTCACGATTGCCTTAAAAAGTAAGCCTGGTTAAGCGAATTCTTTTGTTGCGAAACCAGTTTTTTTATTTTCTTGACAAAAAAAATAATGTATCATAATATTAGTACAATGACATAGGTAAGGAGCATTCATACGCTTGAAGCTGTTTGTCAATCCCTATACCGGCATCCCGCTTTACGTGCAAATTGCGGAGCAAATCAAAAAAGCCGTGCTCACCGGCGTTCTCCAGGAAGGCGAGCAACTCCCCCCGGTCCGGCAGTTGGCTCTGGAACTGCTGATTAACCCCAACACGGTGGTCAGGGCGTATCAGGAGCTGGAAAGAGAAGGGATCATCACGACCCGCCGGGGAAGCGGAACCTTTATTGCGCCGGCGGCAGCCAAACTAAACAAGGTACAAAAAGAGGAAGAGCTCAAAAGGAAAATCAGGGAACTGCTGGCGGAGGCGCGCTTTCTGGGGATAGAAAAAGAAGAATTAAAGGAAATATTTCTTCGGGAATTAGAGGAAAAGAATGGTGCTTCCGAAAGAAGGGATGAAAAAACGAGGTGAATACAAACCAAACGCCTAAAATGGCAGGGTAATCCAGTGCTGTTATCCATTTGCAGGGTTACTTTCTTAGGTGCTTAATCACTGTTAGGGCTGAAGAAGGGTAAAAAGGTGATAGGTATCCAGCACAGGCCACCCAATCCCCCTTCTAGACTGCTGACCGATGAGAAGCTTTGGCGACGTAATACATCAATGAGCGCCAGGCAGAAGGCAT
>JBFMBG010000032.1:0-34302 GCA_040755215.1 Bacillota bacterium
CGTTAGCCGTCAGCTACCGGGCAACTTGGTCTTTACCCGGACTGGACTTTCACCAGCAAGCAGGTAGAAGCTTAGCTGGTCGCGACATTATTAATGGCGAGAACGAACGTTCTCATGGGGAACTCCCCAGAAAATAGGGGATAGGGATTAGGGGATAGATACTCTTGTTGTACAAAACTATTTTTATCTTTTATGGAAGTAAAATATTCCCGGTCATCTCTATCTTTTCTTTGTGCCTTTGTGCCTCTATGCCTCTGTGCCTGTATACCTCTCAGCTAAAATAAATTTTCATGCTTTGTGAAGGGAACGAACGTTCCCTCAGCGCACTAATCTTTTTGCATAAGGTACCTTCTTTTTATCCGCCGCCCAGCACTCCAAAAATAACTATTTCGTCCCCATCCTTAACGGGCTGATTTGCAATCTGTTCCCACTCAACCTTGTCTCCATTCAGGATAATCTACTCCCCGCTTCAACTGGCCACCGTCGGCTCGATAAAGAAGGGCTCTTGCTCGGCGTCTTCCCGCACCTCGAAAACCAGGGCTCCCGTGGGGCAGGCTTCTACGCAGGCAGGTACTTTTCGCTCCGGGCAACGGTTGCACTTGATGGCCACCTGGTTGACCAAGTCCTGTTTTACAGCTCCGTAGGGGCAGACCATCACACACATCCAGCAGCCCACGCAGCGGCTCTGGTCCTGGACAACCAGTCCGGTGACGGCGTCCCTGCTGATGCATCCCACCATGCAGGCATCCAGGCATGGCGGCTCTGCGCAATGGCGGCAGATTTCCTGAAATTCGTAGCGTTCGAAAAGGTTTTGCCGGATGCGGATAGCTCCCAACCGGGGGTTGGCGACCCCCCGGTTGACCACGGCACAGGCATTGGCGCAGGTCCGGCAGCCGGCGCAGAGCGCGGGACGGACGTAAATTTGTTTTTGGCGGGCCATGATCAGAACCTCCTCCTTCAAAAAATACCGGACACAAAGCTTCCCAGGCGCAAAGGCACAAAGTAAAATATTCCCGGTCGTTTATACCCTGGTTTTGCCGCCCCTCGCCAACGGTTCAAGCCGAAGCGTCCCGCAGCGAGCTCAACTCCGCCACCCTCTCCTGAGGAAGCAGGCCGTCCTTGCTCCAGCCCCTTAAAGCGTAATATTCGTCTAGCATTTGGTTGAAGCCTTCCCGGTCGATCTTGCTTCCCCTGGCCCGGGCGCTGGGCATGGGCTCGTCGAAGTAGCGGGCCGGCAGAGTGTCGTCTTTGCGGGTGATCCCCTTCATCTGATAGTTGAGCAGCCTTTCCAGGTCAATCACCCGCTTACCTATTTCTTCTAATTCCTGCTCGCTAAATTCTAAGCCATAGGCTAATTTGATGAGCTCTTTGAAGTGGGTATAGTTTAAGTTACGCGGGCTGTTGAAGCCCTGGCAGATGAATTTGCAGATCCCCAGGCAATCGACGACGGCAAAGATGTTTTCGCTGAAGTAAACCACGCGCCCCTTCGTTTTATACGAAGTAGGGTTGGGATCGATGGGCGCGCCGTAGATTTGCCGCCTGACTTCCGAGGGGAGGTCTAAGATCTCCAGGGTGGGCCGGCTGCGCAGGTGGTCGGCCCCCCGGGAGGCGGTGGCGATCCCCAGGGCAAAACTTTTCAGGTAGCGCACGTCGTGGGGGTCGGACTGAGGCAGGCCCTTGACGGCGATGAGAAAGTCGGCCGTTTCCGGACCGAACTCTTCCACCAGGAGGCTCCCTTCGGCCAGCACGTCGCCGAAGCCCCGCCGGTAGGCGATGTCCTCGATCAACCGGCGCAAGAGCGGGTAATCGCCGAAGCGCAGAGCGCAGCCAACTTTATCTTCTGTGAGATACCCCCGCTCGAAGAGTTCCACGGCCCAGGCCAGGTAGGTGCCGGTGGAGGAGACGTCTAAGCCCAGGTCGTTGGCCAGGTTGTTTAAGTCAACTATTTGATAGGTTTCGGCCACGCCGATGTTGGCGCCCAACAGCCCTTCCGTGGTGTATTCGGGTCCTTCGCCCCCCAGGCGGTTGCGGTGGCGGCAGTGCACCACGCAGCCGTAGCAGGAGAGCATCTTATCTACGTATTTGTGCACTTCCTCCGCGTTTAGGGTGTCGAAGAAGACGGTCTGCTGGCTGTTGTGGGTGCGGATGGCGCCCAGGTAGTTGCTGACGTCGTAGAGCAGCGGCGTGCCCACCCGGCCCAAAACGCTGATTACCTTGGACTTCTGCAGGTAATCCCTTAATTCCCGGTACCTGGCCAAAAGCCCTTCCGGGTCGGCGACAGGCAGGCCCAGGTACCCCCGGGCGACGATGGCCTTTAAGTTTTTGGAACCCCAGACGGCGCCCGTGCCGCAGCGCCCGGCGGCGTTTTTTAAACCGGAGCGGGTGGCGGCAAAGCGCACCCGGTTTTCCCCGGCGGGCCCGATGCACTCGATCTCGATATCGGAACCCAAATCGTACTTCAGTTTTCTTTCCGTCTGATTGCAGGTCAGGCCCCAGTAGGGAGCGGCGTCGCGAATCTCGATCCGCCCGTCTTCAACGTACAGGTAAACCGGGGATTGCGCGCGCCCGGTGATGATCAGTCGTTCAAACCCGGCAAAGCGCAGTTCCGGGCCGAAGAAGCCGCCGATGTTGGCGTCCCCGATGATGCCGCTCTCGGGGGACTTGCAGGTGACGCTGTGCCGGCCGCTGTTGGGTACCAGCAGGCCGGTTAAAAGCCCGTTGCCGATGATCAGAACGTTGTCCGGAGACAACGGATCGCACCGGGGGGGCAAATACTTATACAGGTAGTACATATTTAAGCCTCGCCCGCCCGGGAATTTCTTAAGCAGGTACAGGGGGGTTTCGAAACGTTCCACCGTGCCGTCGGTGAGGTTGATCAGGGCGTTTTGGCAGATGGCGCGCTGGTTTTGATGCACAGTCTTTTCCTCCTTTCCTACCACGGGCGCAGGTTGCGCTCCCGCTCGGTCCAGGTTTCCTCGTTGAAGCTTTTCACGTACTTTTGCGCGGAGCTGTAGGATTCCGGCCAGCGGATCTGCTTTCCTTCCAGTTTTTCCTGCCGCCGTTTGCGCAAAAAGCCGTAGAGCTGGTATTTTTCTTCCAGGATAGCGTCTTTGATGATTCCGGTGAGCAGTTGTTCCGTAATCATGTCTTTCACGGCGCCGCAGTGCCCTAAATCGCCGATGAAGATGGCGCCTTTCAAACGGTTCTCCTTAAAGACCAGCTTTTGGTAGATGAAACGGTCCGGGTTTTTTCTGATTTTAACTTCGTACCCCTTTTCTTCTTCGGCCTCCGGGTCAAAGACGCCGAGGGAGATTACCGGTACGCCGCCAAAAGTAACGGTATTCATCCCTAAAGAACCCGGATAGGGGGTGGGCCGGCCGGCCATATTCAAGCCGGCAATCCTCCCCTGGGCGTGAGCGTTAGGCCAGTTAGCGTTGACCCGGAACTCGCCCCGGGGGAGATCGCGGGTTTCCGCCGCGTCTCCGGCGGCATAAACGTTGGAGTAACTGGTCTGGAAGTATTCGTTGACCAGGATTCCGTGGTTGGTCGCAAGACCTTCGGCCAGGGTTAAATCAGGCGTTACGCCGGTGGCCGCCACGAGGATTCCACAGTCTAATTCGATCCCGTTATCCAGAATTACTCCGGTGACTTCTCCTTCTTTCTGGAGGATCTCCTTGACGGCGCGCCCGGTGAGAACGTTCAGTCCGCTCTCCCGCAAGAGTTTTTCCACCAGGGCGGAAGCCTCGGCATCCAGGACGCGGGTGAGTACCCGGGGAAGGAACTCCACCACGGTAACTTCGGCGCCGGCCTTTTGGAGGGCGTAGGCGGCGCGCAGGCCGATTAAGCCGGCCCCCACCACGACGGCTTTTTGTTTTCCCGCTTTGAGCAGGGTCAGGATGTTTTTGGCGTCGGCATACGTTTGAAAGGTAACGAGCCCTTTTAGTTTTTGGCTGAGCACGGGAGGACGGGTCACGATCGTACCGGTGGTTAATAAAAGCTTATCGTAGCCAATTTCATCCCCGCCGGCAAGGGTAACTCTCCGGCGGGAATAGTCCACCCCGACCGCCCTCTCCCCCAGCCGGGCTGTGACGTTCATTTCGGCGTAAAAACCGGCCGGCCGGTAGGCCATTTGCGCTTCCCCTACCTCGCCGGCCACCAGGTGGGCAATTAAGGGCCGGGAGTAAACGTGTTCGGTTTCTTCGGCAATGACTGTGATTGGGCTTTCTCGATCCAGCCGGCGGATGGACTCGATGGCCCCCACGGCGGCGGCGCTGTTGCCGATGATCACGTAGTGCATAAAGAAAGCCTCCTTTCCAAATCAGGAGCTTGATTTTTAAAGCTATTTTAATTTTTTATTCAGTTAGATACAATCGCCAAAAAGTTTTTTTAAGCCCCGGGAAAGGCTTAAAAAAGGATTAACCGGACAGGATTAAAAATTAACCCAAAGGTTAGTGCCTTAGGCTCAACTGACGCCGGCTTAAAGCTGTTGGGTCGGCGGAATATTTTGCATGGAATCCAGGAAATAATCAGGAGATGCTGCTAAAATTTCTTCCATGCTGCTTTCCCCTCCTTTTACAATCGCCACTTTTATTCCCGCTTCTTTCGCGGCAAAGATATCGGAGAGGCTATCGCCGATGAACAGGGTATGCTCTTTTCCTACGCCTAAATCGGCAATACAAAGCTCTATCCCCTCACCTCTCGGTTTCATAAATTTTGTATCGTTCCGGGTTATTATCTGATGGAAAAACCGGGTAAGATTAAAACGAAACAAGACTTCTCTTGCTGCCTTTTCTCCTACGTTGGTGACCAGGCCAATTTTTACCCCTTGTTTATATAAAAGCAATAGTATTTCTTGCGCCCCCGGCTTCAGTGACCACCGCGAAAGAGCGTCTTGATCGTAGCGATCATATATCTCCGAAAGACAGTCTTTTATTTTCTGGAGGGCTTCCGGAGGCGCAATCTCGATGACTTTATTCCAGATCTGAGCATAGTTGTCCCCGGAAAAAAGATCGGGCTCGAAACCAAATCCTTCTAAAGCCTTCCTTAGCTCTCCTTCTCCCTCTGTCAGCTTCCATTGAAAATCAACCAGAGTTCCTTCCAGATCAAAAATGACCGCTTTAATCATCTGATTACGCCCTCCAAAAATGCCGGTTCACTGCCTTTTGAGCCAAAAATTTCGGCGCAGGCCGCCAGCAACTCCCGGGCAAAAGCCGTCTCTTCCAGGTTAGCCGCAATGGTTCTGACCTCGATTGCCGGCTTCAGGAATTTCCCGAGTTCTTCCGCAAAAATCATATCTTCACCGGGATCGTAAGTAGGATTGCCGGGCCAGTCCACGGAGGACCATCCTTTGGTCGGGATTAAAACTTTTACCGGTCCTTTGGACTTGTTCAGTTTTTCCGCCATAACCCGGGCAGCCTGCCGGAGTTCCTCCGGAGATGCCCTCAGCCAGGTGCGGTGTCTGTCGAGATCGTACTTTCGGCGAGTTTTATGCTCTTCGGTATAGGATTTTTTTGCCGGGGTAATGTGATTTAACCCGCAGGTGGAAATCACCTGGGGGATTCCTGCTTCACCGGCAGCTTCCAATCTTAGAGGGCCGGCGTCGCGCATGCCCCCGACCAGATGCTCGAGAACCCCCCCGGGGGCGAGATCAACCACGCCGTCGAAAAATCCCTGCCGGATCATCTCCTCCATCGCCCTGTCCCCGACCCCCGCAGCGGAAAAGCCGTTTACCTGATAACCCTTTTCCTCCAGGCCCCTCCTTACGAAACTGGCGCACTTTTCACAGGGGCCAAGCATTGTCAGGGCAATTCGCTTTTTTCCCTTGCCTGCCTCTGTTCGTATTTCCGGTGCCGGCACCTCCGCCATGGCACAGATCGCCCGCGCCGACCGCTCGATCACGTTTTGAATAAGCTCGTTCGTTCCCGAAATTTCGATTACCGAGTGCATCAGGCAGACATCCCCGGTGCCGATGTAACGTGTGGACATTCCCGGGAGGGCGGCGGTGGAAGAGACCATAAACTTGGGTACCCCGAAAGGCAGGCTCCGCATTACGTCGGTGGCGATCAAAGTGCCGGTTGAGCCCCCGATCCCGATCACCCCGTGGATTCTTTTCTCCCGGAGAAGCCTCCCGGTTATGGCGGCCGCCCCGCGGGTCATGACCAGTGTATTCACCGCCCGCTCCCGCGAAGCAAAAATGTCCGTCAGGGAACTTCCCCCCGCTTCCGCCACCTCGGGCGCCGGGATATCCGCCTGCTGACAATAAATACCTTCCCGCATCGAAATATCCAGCACCAGCGTGTCTTTGCCCAATTCTCTGATCTTATCGCGTAAAAATAAAGTCTCCTCGCCCTTTGTATCCAGCGTGGCGATGATTAAAATCCGCTTTCCTTCCATCCCGCCAGTTTGCTCCTTTCCAGCGGAGTTAGATTTGCTCAAAGTCAAGCAGGGGGGAATTAACCCCCCTCTTTTAATGCCGGGTTTATTTTTTAGCACCCTCCCCGATCTTCCTTTCCAATTCCGCCTTCAGGGCCTTCTTATCGATTTTGCCGGAATCGCCTACTACCGGCAGAGCATCCACCACCTCCAGGCGCTCCGGCAGCTTGTAGGCAGCCAGTTTCTTTTCCCTTAAAAAAGAAATCATCTCTTCAAAAGTGAAAGTACGATCTGGTTTTGGAACGATAAAGGCGCAGGCGCGTTCACCCAGTTCCCGGTCCGGATACCCGACAATGGCCGCGATTTTAACCTTCGGATGTTCCTGAAGCAACCCTTCGATCTCCGCCGGGTAGATATTTTGGCCGCCGCGGATAATCATGTCTTTGGCCCTCCCCATAATCCAGAGGCATCCCTGGTCCCATTTGACGATGTCCCCGGTGGTGGCCCATCCTTCGCCGTCGAAGACGGTGGCGGTGGTTTCGGGATCGCGGTAATAACCGGCCGGGGAATGGGGTCCACGGAACCAGATCTGGCCGGGTTCGCCCGGCGGAACTTCGCGGCCGTTTTCGTCAAGGAGGCGGACCTCGTTTCCCGGGAGCGGCCTGCCCACTGTTCTTCTTCTCAGGTCGGCGGGGTCGTCCACCCGGCACCCGGAAACGGAGCCCACGTCCTGGGTGCCCAGGTCGCTGGTGATCGTGCCGCCTAGTCTGCTTTCAGCCTCCTGCGCCACATCCGGAGGAAGGTAGCCGCCGGCTGAACGAATAAAGCGCAGAGAGCGAAGGTCGTATTTTTCCACCGGCCGTTCGAGCATGCGGACCAGGTGGGTAGGCACAACCCCGATACACGTCACCCTCTCCCTTTGGATGAGTTCTAAGGTTTTTTCGGCAGTGAACTCCTCGAGCAGCACGGTTTTCGCTCCCACCAGCGGGGCGGCGAAATAGGTGAGTGTACCGGCCGCGCCTCCGGCAAAGGGGGCAATGGCCGCCGTTGTATCGCCCCCGGAAAGGTTCCAGATTTCCACCCGGGCCTTAGCTGTGCAGAGCCGGGGAGCTATATTCCACTCCACCAGCTTTGGCAGACCGGTGGTTCCGGAGGTACTGGTAAGCATCGCCACGTCCCGGAAGGGATCGAACCGGCGTTCTGTCAATACCGCCAGTCTTTCTTCCGGCACCGGCTCCTGAATCATCTGGAGCAGGGAATAGGTGCCCTCCGGAGCCCCGGCGGGGACCTCCTGGTCAAGCAGGAAAATATACTTGAAGTTAGGGGAAAGACTGCGCAGCTCTCTGTACATCTCGAGGTAGTTGAAGTCTCTGTAAGTATGGGGAATGACTACCGCGGATGCCTCCGTTTTCTCGAGCATGTAAGAAAGTTCCTTTTGACGCATGTAGGCGTAAACAAGCAAAGAAACCAATCCGGCCCGCTCCGCCGCAATCCGGGCCAAAAAGGCATAGACTTCGTTGGGCGCCTGGATAATAATGCGCGAGTATTTCTCCAGGCCCATCTCCACCCAGCGGTAAGCAACCCGATCTACCAGTTCTTTGGCCTGCCCCCAGGTAACCCGGTGCTTTGAGTCAACAAGAGCCTCCCGGTCAGGCATCTCTTCAGCGTTTTTGGCCCAGAAGTCGTAAAAGGTTTCATTAGTCCAGTAACCGTTATCCCGGAACTCCCCGATCATTTCCTCCGTGTACCGGATTACTCGCATCTATTTTACACCTTCCCTTTTTCCGGATTTTGGCCGCCGCGGGGGCAGGCAAACCGCCCCCGCGCCATTTTGTTAATCAAGGCCGTACTCGTTCCAGCGCGCTCTGACTTTTCCCGCTACCTCCTCGTCCAGGAAAATCTCCTCGGGTTTGCGCTCCCACTCGTAAGGAATGGTGGCGTCGAGAATAATCTTGGAACCGATGTCCCGCGCGGTGATGGGCAGAGCGGGATCAAGAGGCGTAGAACGGGCCCGCTTGATGATCTCCGTGCTTCTCGCCGGGTCGTAGCGTACGCTTAAAGCCCACCAGACCCGGTCCAGGTCGTCGGCAGGAATGTCCTCATCGACCACAATCACACCCTTCATCCCGTAGTGCCCGGTGGAGGAGGCATGAGCAGCCATGGCGGCGTGGATGGAGTGACCGGGGTACATTGTCTTGATCGAAACGATGGCCCAGAACCTTCCTGTTGTCTGGGGCGGGATATATACTGATTTCAGACCCGGCAGCTTCATGGTCTCCAGATCTGTCCACAGAGTAGCTGTTCTGTTGATGGACTGAATCATGTGCGTATCGGTAATTGGCTTTCCGACGGTGGTGACCCAGAAGATCGCGTCTTTTCTCCTCAGAACCCTTTTCACGTGAAGAACCTGCTTCGGCCACTCCTCACCTTTCTTTCCGGAATAATACCCTGTATATTCGCCGAAAGGTCCTTCTTCGCGGAGATCATTCGGATCGATGAAGCCCTCCAGGATAATCTCCGCATGGGCGGGAAGGGGCAAACCGGTCAGGTCACTGGTAAACACTTCTACCGGCTCTCCCCGGAGGGCACCAATCACGTCGTACTCACAGACCTGGGCAGGAACCAGAGTACTGGATACCAGAAAATGGACGGGATCGCAACCGATCACGGCGGCGGCCGGCATCAGCTTGCCGGCCTTTTGATACTGCTTGAAGTGCATATCGGCATGCTTCCCCTTAATGATCTGCACCCCGGTATGGTTCCGGTCGTGGACCATCATCCGGTAGGTTCCGAGATTTACCCAGCCTGTCTCCAGGTCCCGGGTGATCAGGTAAACCGCCGTCCCGATAAACCTCCCGCCGTCTTTGGGATAAATCATCGGCACGGGAAAGTCCCGCAAGAGATCCACGTCCTGCTCTTCCACCACCATTTCCGTTACCGGACCGGTATCCACCACCCGGGGCTGAATCAATCCTTTCGTGGTGAGTGTGACCCACTCCCTGGACATCCGGCACATGGAGTAGCCAAGAGGAACCCCCAGGGTAATGGCAAGTCTTTTCTCCGTAGTAAGAGCGGAAGTCAAGACCGGCATGTTATAATCCTTTACGTTTTCAAAAAGCAGAGCCGGCCCTTTTTTCTCTTCATTTATCTTGGCGATGTGAGAAAGCTCCAGATTCCAGTCCACCTGAACTTTAATCCTTTTCAGTTCCCCTTCTTTTTCACATTCACTGATCCAATCGCGCAGGTTCTTCATGAACATCCCCTTTCCAAAATTTTGAGCTTTAACTATTGGCAAAACTGGAATCACTTAAGAATTAACTTGAAAAAAGCTTCTTCCCGGAAAGCAAACTGCTGGCGATGTGTTCAAGGGCGCTGGCGCGGGGCTGTGTGACTGGTTTCACTTCTTTTTGGGTCCAGACTGTTTCCGGCCTGGTTTGCAGCAAAATGACGTTTTCCGGAAACGGCAGGTCGGCGTCAACGGCCCACTCGATGTCCTGGGGAAACATGTAATGTTTTTCCACCAGCTTGCCCAGCCGGGCGAGGTGAACGACCTCCGCATCGCTCAAACAAGGCGCAGTTTGCCTGCTTAAAGGCACCTCCACGGATTTCACGTTGCCGGACGCATCGTAAACCAGTTCAATCGATTTTGGACAGATCACCCTTTTCGAAATTTCCAGCGTAACTTTATCCACTACGTACTTGTCCGGGGTTACCTGCCCGCTGACCAGGCTTTCCCCCAGGCCCCAGCTACCTTCGATGAAAATCCGCGACCGGTCGCCGGTCACCGGGTCCAGCGTAAACATCACCCCCGACGACCGGGCGTTGACCATTTTCAGCACGGCAACACCGATTGGGGAGCTTTCCACGTACATACCGCGCTGCAGCCGGTAAGCCATGGCCCGGCCGGTAAAGGAACTGGCCCATACTTTGACCACTTTTTCGATTACTTCCTCTTCTCCGCGGACATTAAGGAAAGTGTCAAACTGCCCCGGCATGCTGATGGGTCCGCTGGAACGGACGGCTACGGCAACATCCGGAATGCCGCACCGATTGCCGAGTTCCCGGTAGTAATGAAGGATCGCCTCTTTTATCTCGGCCGGAACCAGGGTGGCTTCGACCATCTGACGAATATAAATACTGGCTTCTTCGAAAAGATCAACATTTTCTCTTAACTGGTCAATCAGCGGATTAAGATAGGCAAGAATGGCCCGCCCTAATCCGGTATCGTTAATAAATTTCTCGTACGCCGCCAGCGTAATGGCGAAACCAGGGGGAACAGGCATGCCGGCCCTGGCCATTTCACCCAGGTTGCAGCTTTTTTTCCCGGCCGTGTAAACGTCTTCTTTGGCAAGTTGCTCCAACCAGTACACGTACTTTTTATTGTCCACTGGCAAAACCTCCTTTCCGAGCCAGACAGGTATTTGGGCACGGAGCTAATCATCCCCTGCTTCGCATGCTTTTTACAGCAGGGAAACAATCCCCTGGTTGCCGTCCACTCTGATCCGCTGCCCCGTTTTAATTACCGCCGTCGCATAGCCGGCGCCCACCACCGCCGGCAGGCCGTATTCCCGGCAGACAATGGCGGCATGGGACATGATCCCCCCGACGTCCGTCACGCAAGCCTTGATCCGGGTAAAGATGGGGGCCCAGCTGGGAGAGGTGGTGGAAGCAACCAGAATTTCTCCCTCCTGCAATGTGCTTAATTCACTTACACTGCGGATAACCCGGGCAACCCCTTCCACCACGCCCGCGGAACCGGCAAAACCCTTCAGTTCGGTAAGCTCCTCCGGCCGGGCCTGGTCAGCCTCCAGCCAGCTTTCCAGCCGCTTGGTGGTGATTCCCCAAAGGATGATCGTAAAGGGCTCGTTTACCGTTTCGGGCGGGACGCCGAGTGCCGGCGGGGGCGTAAATTCCCGGAATTTCTGAATGACTCCCTTGCGCCAGGCTATTTCCGGGGGCCAGTAGGACGGACCGCGGGCTTTTACGCCGGTGGCCCAGGCCGTCACCAGATCGTATAAAGCCTCCTGGATTTCGTAACGGTTCAGGTACCAGATATCCTCAACGTCGCTAAAAAAGCCGTGGTTAACGAAAATCCGGGACAGTTCCCGCATTTTCTGCCAGAAAACACTGTGGAACCAGTGCTCCACGTAAAACAGATGATCTTCTACGTAGGGAAAAACCGTTTGGGACACCCCTAATAATTGCCGGAAAGTTTTCCGGTCTTCTTCCGTGACTAAAAGCTCTTCATATTCGGCGACGATCCGGTCGCGCTCCGCCCGTAATTTTTCCAGCGGACGCTCCAGGTTATCTCCCTTTTCAACCTTATCGATGTAACTTTTGATCGACATAAAGGGAATTTCTAACCGGTCGAGCCAGCAATAATGATCGTGATACCAGCCTGTGCCGGAAGAAATATAAAACCAGGGGTGCTTGGCCTTTTCAAACTGGTCCAGCCATTGTTGCCCCGCCTCGCTGGTTCCAAGGTGCGCAATGATTTCTTCCGGCCGGTCAAAGGATTTAATGATCCCGGCCACCCCGAGCTTAACGGCCGCTTTCGCCAGCTCTTTCAGCCTTTCGTCCGGCTGGAACAATATCACGTCGATGCCGGAAATCATTTTGGTAATCGTGCTGTCGGCGATTCCCGGAAATACCTTCCGGCAAAAATCGGCAAAGGTGACGTAGGCCGCGTACCCCAGGTTTAGAAATTCAAAGTGGTACTGCCAGGCCCGCAGGCCGCAATCAATCAAGTGGTTATATTTTTTAGTCAACTCGTAACCTTTGCTCAAGCCGATCCCGTTATAGACGACTCCTTCGTCCTCCATTTCGGGGAGGTCCCGTAAATCAATCCCCTCCAGTTCGGCGATCAATTCCTCCATTTTGCCTTTCCACCGGTCGTACAGCTCATCCCAGTGCTCGTAGTAATAACCCGCCCGCTGCAGAAAATGCTGCAGTCTCTTTTCCACTTCCTGAGGGTCGGTTACCGGCACTGGCGTGATGTAAATATAACCGTTGATAATCCGGTGGTCGACACCCAGGGCCGGAGGAACCATAAAAATCCGCGTGTTGTTCTGGGAAAGGGCGAGAAACCAGGCTTCGTCCCAGATCAGGTCAAAGGGGTACATCGGCTCCGGGTAATGCAAACCGTCGTAAAACCAGAGCATGCTTTCCTCATAAGCTTTTCTTTCCGGATCATCCTTGCTGAAACGGTAAAAATAGGGATACATCCTTTCCCAACCTTCGGTTCCGGGAATTGCCGGAACTTCGTGAGGGCTGATGAAAGTCTGGCGTTTGAGCAAACCGGACACTTCCTTTCTTTTTGTTTTTTTGCCGCACCGCCGGCAGGGAAAGCCACCTGGGTTTGGTTTTTAAATCCTTGGGCCGGTTTAACCCACCTTTCCTGTTTTTGTACCGTTAGTTTTGCAATGCCGGCACACGATTCTTGCCAGTTTTACTTTTTTCGACTAAAATGAAAGGGAGAACACCATACCCGGACCGGCTGGCCAGGCCGGCTGTCCGGATGGTGGGAAAGGCCGCGGGCAGGCTTTTTCCTTGGGCGGGGAACCTGACCGCGGTTCTTTATGAGAACCCTTTTTCGGTGGCACTGGAAAGCAGCTTTAAAGCCAGCTGAAGCTGCAAATTGATTTCCGGATCGTTTAGATCAAGGCGGGCGATTTCTTTGATGCGTCTTAAGCGATACTTTAGAGTGCTGGGGGATAAAAAGCCTTTCCGGGCCGTTTTTAAAATATTGCAGTTATTTTTGTAGTAAAGATCCAGCGTCGCCAGCAGCTGCGATCCGTGCTTTTCGTCGTATTCCAACAAGGGACCGATAATGCGCTGAACAAATTTCTGAAAAGCCTGCTGGTTGATTTCCAGAAGGCCAAAAACGCCCAAACGCTCGTACGCCAGGCAGCAATTCCGGCGGCCCAGCAACCGGGCCAGCTCTACACTGGCGCGGGCCTCCTGGTAAGAACGCGAAAAATCCGCTGCCTTTAAACAGGGGGCGCCGATTCCGATCCACCAGTTCCAGTTGCTTAAATGGCAGGAAAATTCCTTTTCTAAATCCTGGAGCGGGATTAATTGGGGAGCGCTTCCCTCTTTTGCCGGGGCCTCCACCTGGGGCAGGATGAAAACGAGTTCTTTTTTCCGTTCCACCAGGATAGCGTGGGGCTCAACCACCTTGATCACCCGGTCGACAATTTCCAGCAGGTTTACTGGAGCGCGGTAATCAGGGGAACCGTCGCCATAACCGATTTCCAAAACCGCTACCCGGTGAATCCGGCTCAAATCCAGCCCGAACTGCCGGGCCCGCCAGGTGACTCCTTCATCCAGCAAGCAGTTCTCCTCCAGCAATTCTTCCAGAAAATCTTTCCGCAGCCTCAACTCCGTTTCAAAAGCCGCTTTTTGTTTGAGTAATTCCAGGGCAATTACTGTTGCGGCATGTTCCAGGGCGATATAGTCCAGTTCTTTTAACTTCTTTGTCCCTTCCAGAGTGGCCACAAAGCCAAGGTGATCCTGCCCGGCGAGAATGGGTAAGACGACAAGTTGTTCTTTGCTTTTGTACTCACCCGTAAAAGGCAGACGAAGACAGCGTTTTCCTCTGAAAAGGGAGGATATTTCCGCCTGCCTGACAGGGTCTGCCGTTACTTCCCGCCATCTTTTGCAAATCTCCCTGTCTCCAGGCTCCCCCTCCGGAAAGGAAAACATTGGATACAGAAATTTGTCGGCAACAATTACCGCGTTATCGATTATCTCCGCCAGTGTTTTCGTAATTGCTTTTAAACCCCGGCCTTCCAACACCTGGTTGGTCAGCAAATTATGGATCGTCGTGGATTTTTGCAGCGCGGCATTTTGGGAAGAAAGCACGTTGTTCAACCGGCTTAACTCGGACACCTTTTCTTTTAATTCTTCGGTCGCCCGCTCGTAAAGCAGGGCGCTGCCCAGGGCAACAGCGGCTTGAGCGCCCAAAACGAACAAACAATCCTGGTCAAACTGGGTAAAGGGTTGTCCGTTCTGTTTATCGATCACAAGGAGGGCGCCCATAATCCCGCGGGGGGAATAAAGAGGGACACCCAGCAGGTTTCTTACTTTTATTGCCCGCGCGTCACCAAAGTCAAAAAAGGAAGGATCGTTAATCATCAAAGGGGTTTTGGTTTCCAGAAGAGCAACCAGCGGTCCGCGGTAAGAGGTGATAAAATGGGTATTCACCTTGCCTTCCCCGGTTGCCTCGTAAAACTTTAAAACGGGCTTCTTTTCCACCAAAATAATCAGGCAGGCTCTTTCGGCCAGTAATATTTTCCGGGCGCTTTGGACCAGTTTTGTGCTGAGGTCGCTTGAATCCGTACTGGTGTTAAGGTCTAAAATTACCCGGCTGATCTCCCTCCAAATGGTTTTCTGGTTTCTTTCTTCGGCCAACATCTCCGGAAAACTTTTATCCGCCGGCGAAGACCGGCCCATCCACCTGCCCGGGAGGCCAATCACTCTGCTTTCAGGGTTTTCCTCAAGGAATTCGGCAATTCGGAACTTCATTGCGCTCAAAATCACCTCCCCGCAATCGATGACCAGCTCAAGTTAACCTTTTTCTTATTTTAGGGCTGATTTAATTATTTGTCTATGCTAAATATTAAGAAATTTTCTTTTTTAAATTTGACCAGTTTAGACAAACCGGATCGGGGTTGCTCCGTTCCACCTCCGAAAGAGCTGGTGTTCAAGATTAAATTGATCTAATATTTTGCCTACCGTCTGATTAATAATGTCGTCAATGCTTTGGGGCAGGTGATAAAAAGCGGGCATGGGGGGAAGCACGACGGCTCCCAGTTCGGCCACAGCGGTTAACAACCTTAAGTGGCCCGCGTGGAGAGGGGTTTCCCGGGGAACAACAACCAGTTTTCGCTTTTCCTTCAGGGTTACATCGGCGGCCCGGATCAGCAAATTATCGTTATAGGAATTCGCCAAAGCAGAAATAGTCTTGATGGAACAAGGAGCAATAACCATTCCGTCCGTCTTGAAGGAGCCGCTGGCGATGGCCGCCCCTAAATGACGGTTATCGTAAACGAAATCCGCCATGGCTTCCACCTGTTCCACCGAATAGTTCGTTTCTATTTCAATGGTTGACCGGGCGGAAGCAGTTATGACCAGGTGGGTCTGAACGTTTGATTGACGAAGAACTTCCAGCAACCTTATCCCGTAAATAGCGCCCGAAGCTCCGGATATGCCCAAAACGATCCGCATCCATAAAAAACCTCCCCAAAAACAATTTTCTTTATACCGGACTATAGAAATCCAGGAAAAGCTCCTTTTTTAAGCTCTCCTTTGCCCGGATTGGTAATCCTGGGTTTGGTCAAACTTTCCCGCCTCTTCCTTCAATTATATAACTGGTAATTTAAAAAAACTATAACCGGAAACCAGTGAAAATTTCCTCCTTGTCCTTGTCCACTTTGTCTAAATTACAACGCCCGGGATTCCGAAAAAACCGAGTTCTTCAGTATAAATGAACAAAATCAGGATGGGGATGGATAATCTTCAAGATTTGTTTAAAATCTCCTCGATTTTGCTCGCGTACAGATCCGCCAGCGACTCGGCAATTTCCATGGAGGCGCCTTCGCTGAAGACCCGGCAGACCGGTTCCTCCGGATCGGGTAGGACCAGCGCCCACCCGTCGGGGTGAAATACCTTAACGCCGTCGAGCAGTTCCAGACCGCCTTCGGGGGGATCTTCGATCAGGCTGCGGATCACCCGCCCCTTGTCCGCCCAGGAAACCGGAATTTCTTTTTGGGACAGGTAAAAAGAGGGGATTTCATCCACCAGGTCGCCCAGGGAAAGACGGTTTTGGGCGGCGAAACTCAAAATCCCGGCCAGCGCCCCCAGGGCATCAAAGTTCAGCAAAAATTGCGCCGGCAGACCGGCGGTGTCCCGGCTCTCCGCGTGGCCTAAAATTTTTTCCAGAAAATCCGGAAGGGCTGTTTTGGTGCGCACGACCCGCCCCTGGTAGCGCTCCGCCAGGTTGTCCACCGCGCGGGGCGCAGTCACGGGAACAACCACGGGCCCCTTTTTGGCTTTTAAAATGACGAGAGCAATTAAAACCGTGAGCATACTGTCCTGAATTACCCTGCCCCGTTCATCCACCAGCACCAGGCGGTCGGCGTTGGGGTCGATGAGGGCGCCCGCGTTGGCCCCGTCGCCGTACACCTTTTCGGCCAGGCAAGTGAGGTTCTCCAGGTAATTGTCCCAGCTCAAAGGAAAATCTTCCGAACCGCTCAAATCAAGATTTTCAATTTCCAGGTTGAGCGCCTGGCCGAGGATTTCCACAAAAGTACCTAAATTCCGGGGATCGTAGGCCATGACCAGGCGCAGGCGGGCTGCCCGCAGAGCCGCCGCGTCGGTTTGCCCCAGCAATCCCGTCAGGTAACCTTCCGCGATTCCGGAGATAAATTCCCTGGGCTGAAGGCGGTTGATCTCCACACGGGGGAAATCTTCCCGCGCCAGGATATTTTCCACCTTTCTTTCCATGCTCCGGGAAATATTGGCGCCTTTGGCGTTAAGGAAAACCAGGGTAATCTGATCCGGACGGCGGGGGGAGATCTTCACGTGCACTCCCCCGTTAAGCTGCAGGGAGCGCACGGCAAAACGGCTTAAGGGAGTAACCGCCATTCCCAGATCAAATACCCGCGCGCCGGTCGACTGGAGGCCCGTCGCCAGGGCTTCCTTGATCATCTGGGAAGATGGATAGCTGTCCGCGCTTACCGCTACTTTCGGACTGCTGCCCAGGGCAACGCCAAAGGCAGCACCCAGGCGGCTGGCGCAGTCCGGGGTGATTTCTACGTTGGCCAGCCCCGTGATGCCTTCCAGGCCAAAAATTTTCTTCGGCCAGCGCGTCCCCCACACCAGGCTGCTGTTGACGACGCTCCCGGTCTCCACCAGCTTGTTTGGCCAGAGTTTTACGTCCGGCTTGATTACGCTGTGCTCCTGAAGGATGGAATCGCTGCCGATCACCGCCCCTTCGTAAACCTCCGCCGCCGCCTGCACCTGCACCCGGCTGCAGACCACCGCACCGCGCAGGCGCGCCCCCGCCCCCACAAACACGTTGTTCCAGAGCACGCTGCGTTTAAGCGACGCCTTTTCCCGGACGAGGCAGCCGTTGCCGATTACCGTGTAGGGTTCGATCACGGCTTCTTTGCCGACGTAACTGCCGTCCCCAATCAAAACCGGTCCTTCCAACCGCGCCTGCGGGTGAATATCCACCCCCTCGCCCGCCCAGATCCCGGGGGCCAGTTTTCGGGCCGCAATCGCTGCCTGCACCCGGCCCGCCAAAACGTCCTGGTGGGCCTGCACATATTGGGATAAGTTTCCAATATCGCACCAGTAACCTGGCAAAATAATTCCAAACAAAGGTTTTTTCTCCCGCAGCAAGAGGGGAAACAAATCCTTACTGAAGTCGAACATTTGATCGGGCGGTATATAATCCAGTACTTCCGGTTCCAGTACATATATCCCCGTATTTACTGTATCGCTGAAGACCTCTCCCCAGGCGGGTTTTTCCAGGAAACGGGTAATTGCTCCATCCTGCCTGATAATCACCACCCCGTATTCCAAAGGGCAATTGACGCGGGTTAAAACCAGCGTAGCCATTGCTCCCTGCCGGCGGTGGAATTCCACCGCCCGCGTGAGATCAATATCCGTCAGGGCATCGCCGCTGATCACCAAGAAGGTCCGGTCTAGAAAGCTTTGGGCGTTTTTCACGCTTCCCGCCGTACCCAGGGGAACTTCTTCCACAAAATACCGCATGTTGACCTGAAATTCGGCGCCGTTGCCGAAGTAGTTGCGAATATATTCCGGCTTGTACTGCAAAGTAACGCCGATGTCCGTAAAGCCGTGCTTTTTCAGCAGGTCAAGAATATGGGCCATGATGGGCCGGTTGACCACCGGCACCATCGGCTTGGGGCGTCCGCAGGTGATCGGACGCAGGCGCGACCCCTCGCCGCCGGCCATAATGATCGTTTTCAAGGTAAATCACTCCTTCGAAAGAAAAAATAGAATTGAATTAAGCCACAGAGAACACAGAGAATATTACGCTCTGGCCAGAAGCCGTGTGACACGGTTAAACAACTTCTTGCGCTGGCCGGGAGCCTCGTACCACGGGGAGTGGCGGTACTCGTTCCACACCTCCCGGTACACTTCCCTGGTTTGCCAGGCGATCTGGCGCCAGTTAAACTCTTTCTGGATCTTGCGAAAAGCGGCTGCGCGCAGCCTTTCCCGCAGAACGGCGTCTTTTAAAAGCCAGATAACCATATCGGCCAGCGAGTTGCTGTTGCCCGGATAGGCCTTCAAACCGTTCACGCCATGGGTGATGATTTCGCTAAGCCCGCCGGTGTCCGAGACCACCACCGGCGTTTGCGCGGCCATCGCCTCTAAAGCGACAATGCCGAACGGTTCGTAAAGGCTGGGGAAAACAGCTGCATCAGCCCAGCTATACAATGAGTTGCGCACGTCATCGTCAATGTACCCGGTAAAATATACCCTTTGGGCGATTCCCAGGCGGTTTGCCTGGTGGCGCAGTTCTCCTTCGTAAGGCCCTTTCCCGGCAATAATAAACTTGGTTTTCGGACAGTGGGCGAGAATTTTCGGTACGGCGTCCAGCAAAACCTGCACCCCTTTTTCCCGCACCAACCGGCCGATGTAAAAAACGATCTGTTCGTCCGGAGCGGCGTAAAAATTGCGGTTTGTTCTGTGCTGCCGGAAAACAAACCGCGCCGGTTCAACGCCGTTGGCAAGCACCCTGATTTTGTCCTCGGGAACCTGAAAAACGTAACGGACCTCGTTCTTCATGTAGCGGCTGCAACAGATTACCCGCCACGACTCATAACAAAGCCACCACTCGACGTCGCTGATATGCCTTTGGATATCGTTATGCAAACCATAATTCCGGCCGTACTCGGTGGCGTGGATGGTGGCGATTAAGGGTAAACGATAGGCGTGCTTCAAGGCCCTGGCCGCATAAGCAACGAGCCAGTCGTGGGCGTGGATAAGGTGGGCCCCTTCTAAATCGTTAAGAAGCTGGGTGGCTCTTTCCAACATGGCCACGTTAAGCTGAGCAACCCAGGTCACAAAATTTGGGGAAGAAATCTGGTAGGGATTTACCCGTTGGACCTCTACCCCGTTGACCTGTTCGTATTCCGGAACCCCGGGCTCGCCGCAGGTAATTAAATGGATTTCCTCGCCGAGAGATGCTAAAGAGGAAGTTAAATCGTAAACGTGGGGCGCAATTCCTCCCACTGACCTGGGCGGGTACTCCCAGGAAAGCATTACGATCCGCATGCAAACGCCTCCGCATAAAGTAAGTATCAGGGATTGGCGATTAGAGAACAGGAATTAAGTCTTTTTCTCGACGCAGGGTTTTTCAATCGGCGGTCCAGTCACGCGGGGCCTTTGCTTTGAAATTCGGGTAAGCGCCCGTTGTGAATCTCGTAACTCCAGTTCAAACCATTATTGTTGTCCCAGTTATTCGCGCTGTCCCGGAAACAGAAATTGAAGCGGCTCTCCGCCGGCATCTCAATAGTTTTTACCCAGCCCCAACCGGTGCGGGACATTTTCAGGTCGGCGATATTTTGCCAGTTGCGGCTATCGCCAAACCCGATGTGCAAATAAACCTGATCGGCCCCGCTTTTCGCCAGCAGCCCGTTGTATAAAATGGTGATTTCTTCCCCGGCTGTAATCGGAGTGGGGTCTACCACCACACCTCCCGGGTAATCCGCATCGTGCATCGCTTTTAATCTCCCCTGCCAGTCCCCAAAGTTACTCGGGTAAGCCATTAATCTCCCTCCCTGAAAATGTTAAAAGGCTACAGGGTTATTATTATTAAGCAAAAGTCTTTTTATGCATAAAAGAAGAGGAGCAGGGGCACAAAGGCACAAAGTTAAAGAATTTGAAATGAAAAGGAAAAGGCACAGGGGGTTTTTACCCTGTGCCTTGCAATTAACCCTGTGCCTTGAATTAAGCTGCTTTCCTTTGTTCCTCTGTCCCTTTGTGCCTCTGTGCCTTTTCTTCACTTATTCCCCAAAATAATCTTCGTAAATATACATTAACTCTTTGTCAAACAACGGGCGCTTCAAGGAAACGCAATACGAACGCACTTTGGCCAGCAGTTCCTGGGCCTTGAACTCGCTTAAATGAATGCCGTACTCGGCAAACTTGGCCTTTAAGGCGGCTGTGCCGGAGTGCTTGCCGATGACAATCTGGCGCTCCAGGCCCACTTCTTCCGGATGGAAGGCTTCGTAGGTTTTGGGGTTTTTCAAAGCACCGTCGGCGTGGATGCCCGATTCGTGAGCAAACATGTTGGAACCCACAATGGCCTTCCAGGCGGGGAGCTCCCTGCCCGAGGCGCGGGAAACGTATTCGGCCACCTCCCGGAACATTTCTGTTTTAAACCCCAGATCAATACCCGCCAGGTGCTTTAAGGCCATCACCACTTCCTCCAGGGCAGCGTTGCCGGCCCGTTCGCCCAGGCCAATCACCGTAACACCTACCCAGTTTGCCCCCGCCCGCACGCCGGCCAGGGCGTTGGCCGTAGCCATGCCAAAATCATTGTGGGTGTGCATCTCCACGTCGATGGGAACCTGTTCCAGGATTATCTTAATCCGCTCGTAAGTGGTAAAGGGATCCAAAATACCCACGGTATCACAGTAACGAAGCCTGTCCGCTCCGGCCTCCTTTGCCGCTTTAGCAAACTGCAGGAGAAAATCCAGATCCGTCCGGGAAGCGTCTTCAGCATTTGCGGATACGTACAGGCCGTGCTTTTTAGCAAATTCCACCGCCTTGACCATTTGCTCCAGTACCCATTCCCGGGTGGTTTGCAACTTATATTTAATGTGAATATCAGAAGTGGATATTGAAATGGCAACGGCATCCACGCCGCATTCTAAAGACGCCTCAATATCCTGGATAACCGGGCGGTTCCAGCCCATAATGCTGGCCTTTAAACCCAGCCTGCAAATCTCCGTAATGGCCTCTTTTTCATCGCCGCCCATTACCGGAATGCCCGCCTCAATCTGGTGGACACCCATTTCATCAAGAAATTTAGCAATCCGGACCTTTTCCCGGTTGGCAAAAACCACGCCGGCCGTCTGCTCGCCATCCCTTAAGGTAGTATCCACGATATAAATCTTTCTTTCGTTCATCTGCCTGCCATCCTTTCCGAAAGTAAACTAAACATAATATTACCACGAACTAAGTTAATTGAGAATATGGCTGGCATGTATACATGAATTCAGCAGCCCTCAGCCGGCGGAGACCTCTACCCTGGATTTCCGGTTGCCGGCCAGTTCTGAAGAAAGGGCTTTGGCTTTAATCTCCCTTCCGGCCGCTTCGATAAATTGCTCCAAAGGGATATTGCCCAGATCGCCCGTGTGCCGGTGGCGCACCGAAACCGAGCCGCCGGCCGCCTCCCGGTCGCCGACAACCAGCATGTAAGGGATTTTTTGCAGTTGCGCCTCCCGGATTTTGTAATTTACCTTTTCGTTGCGCCCATCGAGTTCGGTCCGGAACCCTTCCTCAACAAGCCGCTGCTGCACGTTCCGGGCGTAGCCCAGGTGACGGTCCGTAATGGGCAGCACGACCACCTGCACAGGTGCTAGCCACAGCGGAAAAGCGCCGGCAAAATGCTCGGTGAGGATGCCGATAAAGCGCTCGATACTCCCGAAGATTACCCGGTGGATCATCACCGGCCGGTGCTTTGCGCCGTCCTCGCAGACGTATGTGAGGTCGAACTTCTCGGGCATCAAAAAATCCAGCTGGATTGTCCCGCACTGCCAGGTGCGCCCCAGGCTGTCTTCCAGGTGGAAGTCAATCTTCGGGCCGTAAAATGCGCCGTCTCCCTCGTTGATCTTATACTCCATGCCTTTTTCCGCGAGCGCCTCTTTGAGGGCGTTGGTGGCGAGCTCCCAGATTTCAGCGGAGCCCATGGCCTTTTCGGGTTTTGTGGAAAGCTCCACTTTATAGTTAAAACCGAAAATTTTATAAAAGTAATCCACCAGGTTAATTACTCCGATAATCTCTTCTTTCACCTGGGCAGGCAACATAAAGATATGGGCGTCGTCCTGGGTAAAACAGCGCACCCGCAAAAGGCCGTGCAATACGCCGGAAAGCTCGTGGCGGTGCACCAGGCCCAGTTCAGCCATCCGGATGGGCAGTTCGCGGTAACTGTGCAGGCGGGTGCGGTAGACCAGGATACAGCCGGGGCAATTCATCGGCTTGACGGCGTAATCCAGGCCGTCGATTTTGGTAAAGTACATATTTTCCCGGTAGTGCTCCCAGTGGCCCGATCTCTCCCACAGGGAGCGGTTTAAAATAACCGGCGTGCGAATTTCCTGGTAGCCGTGTTTTAAATGCACTTCCCGCCAGAACTGCTCCAGCTCGTTCCGGATGATCATTCCTTTCGGGTGGAAAAAGGGGAACCCCGGCCCTTCCTCCTGGATGCTGAATAAATCCAGCTCCGCCCCTAACCGGCGGTGGTCGCGGCGCTTCGCCTCTTCAATCCGGTAAAGGTACTCCTCCAGTTGCGTTTTCTTCGGAAAAGACGTACCGTAAATCCGCTGGAGCATTTTATTTCTTTCGTCGCCGCGCCAGTAGGCCCCGGCAACCCCGGTCAGCTTGATCGCCTTCAGTTTTCCCGTGGCAGGAACGTGCGGGCCGGCGCACAGGTCGGTAAATTCTCCCTGGGTATAACAGGAGATCACGGCGTCATCGCCGAGGCCGTTAAGCAACTCCACTTTATAAATTTCTCCGGCCTCCCGAAATTTCTGCAGGGCTTCCTCCCGGCTTAATTCCTGCCTCCGAAAGGGCAAATCGGCCTTGACGATGGCCTCCATTTCTTTTTCAATTTTTTCGAGGTCT
Organism: Bacillota bacterium; assembly: GCA_040755215.1. Taxonomy (GTDB): domain Bacteria; phylum Bacillota; class Desulfotomaculia; order Desulfotomaculales; family Nap2-2B; genus JAIMBK01. The sequence continues at coordinate 23,257 of JBFMBG010000032.1, forward strand.
TCGGCGGTAAAGGGCCTGGGCGGGTCGAAGTCGTAATAAAAGCCGTCCGCAATGGCCGGGCCGATGGCCAGTTTAGTGCCCGGAAAAAGCCTCTGCACTGCCTGCGCCAGCACGTGCGCCGTGCTGTGGCGGAAGGCCTGCCGGCCCTGTTCATCCTCAAAGGTAAAGAATTGAACAGCGGCGTTTTCCGTAAGCTCGCAGGCCAGATCCACCAGCCTCCCGTTGACCGCGGCCACCAGGGCTTCCTTCCCCAGGCGCGGGCTGATGTCGGCAGCCACCCGGGCAAGCGTTGTCTTGAAAGGATATTCCCGGACGGTTCCGTCCTTGAGAGTTACTTTCACCATAAACAAAACCCCTTTATCAACATTCGGGAAAAATTGCCCGTCAAGAGTATATCCTAAAGAATTGAAAAATGTCAAACTTGTTCCGCCACAACTTAATTTAAGCACCAAAAAACAGAATTGACAAGATGGATATTTAACAACTTCTTTGCTAAACTTATGGATAAATAAAATTTAAGGCGAAAGGAGGGGGGAAAAATGGCTGAGAAGGTGCTTGTCTACGGCAAAGAAGGTTGACCGTATACTGCCTCCGCAAAGGAAGACCTGACCCGGCGAAAAGTGCCCTACGCATACTACGACGTGAAAAAAGACCAGGGCGCCATGCAGAAAATGCTCCAGTTGACCGGCGGAACGCGGAAAGTGCCGGTGATCGTGGAGAACGACAACGTCAAGATTGGGTTCGGGGGTACCTGAGGAGTTTGAAAGCCGGCCGGGGGCCGGTAAAGGATTTCGCCAAGCTGCCCCGCAGGGCAGCTTTCTTCTTACTGCTGCTGGCAATAACGGTCACGGCCATTATTACCGGTATTTCCCAATGGATGCTATTATTTCAACTCGTCATCCAGAAAAAGAAATTGGGGACCCAATTCTTCGGCAACCTGTTTTAGCCGGCGGTAATCTTCAGCAGTAAGGAGGGGATCCGACCCGTTTTCGTAATCAGCAATGGCCTGCTGTACCGGAAGCACGCGGTAACGCTGCCGTCCGGCGGCCCAGTAAGTATCCACCCAGGTAGGAATTAACCCGACTTCCTCCAGGACGGTTTCCCCGCTATCTAAATTTTTTCTAATTAACAGGTTGACCAGCAGGCCGCTATCCGAGTAACGCCACCGTTGATTGGAGATAAAATTCCCGAGAGAATAAACCACAAATTTCTTTTTTGGCACCCCTTTTTCTTCCACCGTCCGGATCTGGGCGGGTTGCACCACGTGCGCGTGGTTGCCCAGGACAATATCCACGCCGGAGGCAAAAAGAAAATTGACCAGCTCTTTTTGGTCGTCGTCGGGATGGCGGCTGTATTCGGTGCCGAAATGGATGCAGGCGATAATTATGTCCGCCTGGGTCTGCTGCATTTGCTTAACTTCTTCCAGGATGGCCCGGCGGTCGGTGACGTTTACCAGGTACGGCTTGTCTTTCGGCACCGGCAAACCGTTGGTGGAGCTGGTATAATTGATGATGCCCACCCGGACACCCTTAATGTCTTTGATAAACGGTTTCCTTTTTTCATCCGCACTGGCATAAGTGCCTATGTGATCCATACCCGCAGCTTCAAGGTTGCAGATGGTGGCAAGCACTCCCGCCACCCCTTTGTCCAGGGTGTGGTTGTTGGCGGTGAGAAACATGTCCAGCCCGCATTGGCGCATTTCCCCGGCCAGGTCAGCGGGACAGTTGAATTTCGGAAAACCGGAATACCCAAATTCGGCTCCCGCCAGCCGGGTTTCCAGGTTGGCGATGCTGTAATCGGCGCCATCAATATAATCCCTCACTGCGGAAAAAATCTTGCTGAATTCAAAATGGCCCGTATCAGGGTTCCTTACCGAATAAACCACCGGCATGTGCATTAAAAAATCGCCCATGGCGGCAATGGTGATGCGGACTTCCCGCGGTTTTGCGGCCGGCGAAGCGTCTCTTTCCGGCGCCGCGGGATTGCTTTGCGCGCAGCCGCCGGACAACATGAAAAATATGAAGATCAGCAAAATAAAAGGCTTTCGGGACACATTAGCCACCTCGGAAAAAGGCAAACTTAAAATGTTCCAAACATAAACAACAGGCCGGCCTGCAATAATCCAACCAGAAAACCGATTATTCCCCCGAAGATTTCGATGTAGCGCAGCTCCCGCCCGGCCACCTTTAAAACAATCTCCTCCAACTGCCGGAGATCAAACTCATTGAGCCTCTCCTCCACAAGGCGGGCGAGCTCAAATTCCCCTTTCAGCTTCTGGCCGTAACGCCCGACCAGTTCCTTGAGCAACGCCGGCAATTCCTTGTGTACCTGCTCCGCCAGAAGATCGCCAAGCGATCTCTTGATTACGGAAGGAAGGAAGGCGGGAAGCTTGTCCATAACTCTGACCCGGACAGTCAATTCGGCCAAATGGGTCAACTCTTCCACCATTTCTTTCGAGCGCAGGTGAGCGAGGAGGTTTTCGACCGGAAGCAGCTCTTTTTGGATTAAACTACCCACATTTTTGGCCAACTCCAGGCGATACTTCGGGAGCATGCCGTGGAAACGATAACCCAGTAAAGGGACGCGCACCGGCTGGTAAGGACGAAAAAGGAGGCGCACGGCGAGGAAGTTGGTAAACCAACCAACCAGAGCACCCGTAACCGGTAACAGCACTCCCCAAGCCCAGTGCAAACTGTTTTCACCCGCCCTCTTCCCTGCATAAAGCGCATCCCGAACATTCCCGGACCCGGCCGCTAAAAACGCTTTTTATGGCGTTGAGTAAAACCGGTGCTTCCAGGCTTTTGCCAGCGTGAAAGATAATTTGCCGGGGCGCCAGCGAAACCAGGACGCTGAACAGCAAATCTTCGTAATTTATTTCTCCCGGAACTAAATTATCGAATATATCTTCCAAGCTGTCGCTTTTCAGCAACTGCTTTTGTTCGTTATAAAGCTTAAAAACCCCGCCGGGGTAAAGGACTACGTGGATCAACTCGAGGCGCGGTTTTTGGATTTCCACAAAGTATTGGAGCAACTGGATAAATTCCCTGTACTCTTTTTCCAGTAAGTATTCGTCCACCGCTTTATCCACGGCTTCTTCCAGGTCCCCTATATATTCTTTGAGACGAAACCGGATAAATCCTTCAATGACGATCTGATTTTGATTGCGTAAAAATTCCAGCAGTCTTCTTAAGATTTTACTTTTCCGGCGCAAACGGCAAAGGCTTTCCGCATTATGATTTTTCCCTTTGTTTACGTACTGAAGGGCCAGGCGATTAATAATTTCCTGTTCTGCGGGTTCAAAATAATAGTAATTTTCGCGGATAATCTGCTGCAACAAAAGGCGTTCCCAGTTGTCGAGAATTAAATCCGAAAGGGCGCTGGCGATATACTGTTTAAAGATTACGGGCACGTCCTCTTTTTTATAAGGGCAGCGGCTAAAATCAGTAAGCCGGCAAAAGAAAAAAGTTAGCTTTCCCGTTGGGTTCTCTTCCAGTTTCACTTTAATGCCTTCTCCTTCTAATATTCTCAATTCCCGCTGCAACTTTTCTTTGACCAGGCCGGCATTATTAATGGCCCCAACGGTAACACACGACATCACCGCGCACTCACCTCCCTTTTTGCAGTACTAGTATATGTGATCTGAACTATAAACAATCTGTCAGAAAATCACCCGGGGTACATTAATTATCGGCAATCCTAGCGACTTATGCATGTTCAGGCGGCCGGCGGATTTTGTGCCATTATCTTCAACGCATTTTTGCCTTTATAGCTACGCAACCTATAAAGTAAGGAGGTGTTCGGATTTGTTTAAACAGAATCAGTCATCGGCCGGTTGGATAACTTTGACTATCGGAACAGCCGTTCTGACCATCCCCTTTATTTTTCTCCTGAAGAGTCTGGCAAGCTCACTTCTGATCATTGCCCACAAATTAGATGCCATCGTAAACCCGTCCGCTGCGGAGGAACCAAAAACTTAGGGCGCCCTTGGGACGCCCTCGCTATCTTTTTTAAGTATCTAGGGAAGCTTGGGAAGCTTTTTAAGTTATCCCGCCTAAAAAACGCTCCAAACGATCCAGCCCTTCTTTTATATTCTCCAGGGAATTGGCGTAAGAAAGGCGCAGGTAGCCCTCGCAGTTGCGGCCAAAGTCAATCCCGGGGGTTACGGCTACCCCGGCCTTTTCCAGGACTGCAAAGGCAAAGGAGTAAGAATCGCTGGTGTATTTTTGCACATTAGCCAGCGCGTAAAAGGCTCCCGTCGGGTCGACCCGCGTGGCGATCCCCATCTTCTTCAGCCTTTCCAAAAGGTATCGGCGGCGCCGGTCATAGACCTTCACCATTTCGGCCACGTAAGGGGCGCATTCCGTCAGGGCCGCGACAGCCGCCGCCTGGGCAAACGACGGGGCGCAGATAAAAAGGTTTTGCTGGATTTTCTGCATCGGTCGAATGAACTCGGGCGGGGCAATCACGTAACCCAACCGCCAGCCGGTCATGGCGTAAAGCTTGGAAAAACCATTGATTACAAAAGCCCGGTCGGTAAATTCCAGAGCGGTGTGTTCCTCGCCCTCGTAGACCAGCCCGTGGTAAATTTCGTCGGAAACGACGTAAGGCCCCAATTCGGCCAGGGCCGCCAGATCCCGGGCGGAAAAAACCGCGCCCGTCGGGTTGGCCGGAGAATTGACGAGGACCGCCCTGGTCAATGGGGTAACCTTCTTTTTAATTTCCTCCACCCGGTATTTAAAGCCGTCTTCTTCGTAAACCGGGACAAAAACGGGCCTTCCTTCCACGTAGCGGATAAAGTTCGGGTAGCAGGCGTAGTGGGGATCGGGAAGAACGACTTCCTCCCCTTTGTCGAGAAGGACGGAAAAAATCAGGAGCATCGCCGGGGAAGTCCCGGAGGTAACAATAATCTGGTCAGGAGAGACGCGCACCCCGTATTTCTCCCGGTAGTGGCCGGCGATTGCTTCCCTCAATGCAGGTTTCCCCAGGCTGGACGTATAGTGAGTGTCGCCGTCTTTAAGGGCTCTTTCGGCGGCCTCTTTGATGGGCTGCGGGGTATCGAAGTCCGGTTCCCCTACCTCCAGGTGGACGATGTGTTCCCCCTTGGCTTCCATTTCCTGGGCCTTTTCCAATACATCCATGACGATAAAAGGGGTAATTTCCCTTGCCCGGAAGGGAAGCCCCGCATTCAGGCCGGTCAAAACAACCACCCTTTCCATTCAGTTTACCAGCGAAGAACCATGCCGGCATAGGTCAGGCCCGCTCCGAAGCCGGTCAAGAGAACCACGTTCCCTTCTTTCAACCTTCCCGTTTCCGCGGCGTAGGCCAAACACATGGGGATCGAGGCGGCCGAAGTATTCCCGAACTTATCCAGGGTGACCAGCACCTTTTCCATGGGAATGCCCATCCGTTTCGCCGCCCCCTCGATGATGCGCAGGTTCGCCTGGTGGGGAACAAAAAGATCCACATCCCGGGGGGTCAGGCCCGCCCTCTCGAGAACCTCCTGACAGACCTCGTCCTGAGCGCGGACGGCAAATCGAAAAACACCCTTGCCGTTCATCTGGACGTAATGGAGCCTTTTTTCAACGGTTTCGCGCGAGGGAGGAAGACGCGAGCCTCCCGCCGGGACGATTATGCTGGGATCTTCCTCCCCCCGGGCCCCGAGGCGAAAGGAAACCACCCCCCGGCCGGAAGGAACGGGGCGCATCACCAGCGCCCCCGCCCCGTCTCCGAAAAGGACACACGTGCTGCGGTCTTCCCAATCTAAAATTGCGGACATGATCTCCGCCCCGACAATCAGAACGGTGTCGTAAACGCCTGTAGAAATGAACTGCGCGCCGATCGTCAGGGCATACACAGAACCGCTGCAGCCGGCGATCAAATCAAAGGCGCCGGCGCGCTCGGCCCCGATTTTCTGCTGGGTGGTGCACCCGGCGGCGGGGACAGAGTGGTCCGGCGTGTTGGTGGCGAAAATAATCAAATCCACATCGATCGGCTCAACCCCGGCAGACGCCAGGGCCCGCCGGGCGGCTTCGGCGGCAAAATCGCTGGCCGCCTGTCCGGGCGCGGCCAGGCGCCTTTCTTTTATTCCGCTCCGCTCGGTGATCCATTCGGGAGTAACCTTCAGGCGGGCGGCAAGTTCTTCGTTCGTGACCACGCGCTCGGGCAAAGCAAGGCCGGTACCGGTTATTCCGGCCGATCGCAATTTTTGCTGCACTTTTTTACCCCTCAAGACAGGTGTGTTGGGACGAAATACTTGCTTAGTAAGGTAATTTGTCCCTTAAAATATAGTACACCTTTCTTCTGCCTTTGGAAAGGGAAAAATTCTATCTTTTTTAATCTAAAAACCCGCCTTTCTTTTAAACAGCGGCTTTTTCCAGCTTCCGGACGTAGTCCCGCTCCCAGATGGCGTCGGCCACCTCCCCCCACGCGGCGGCGTGATCCTTCAGCGCCTCGCCCAACTCCCGGGCATTCCCGGGGTTCAGCTGCGTCGGGTAGGCCCCCGTCTCCTCCACCATTTCGGCCAGCGCGGGAGGGTTGTCGATAATCGGGCAGGGGCGCAGCAAGTTATCGTTGAAAGGCTGTCTGGAACGGTAGGCGCGCATCAAGGGCAGGTCCAGCGCCTGCAAAAGAGACATGGTTTTTATGTTGCCCGAAGAATAGTGGACGAACGCGCACGGCTCCACGTCCCCGGCGGCGTTGATGTGCAGGTAGCGCCTTCCCCCGGCTATGCAGCCGTGGGCCAGGGGGCCGTCGCTCCAGAAATCGACCACGAAAATCGGTTTGGTCTGCCGGAATTTTTTGATCACCTGCTCGTACATAAAGGCGCGCTGGGCCGGAGTGGCCATCAACTGCAGGTCGACGTCGCTGCCCACCGGTACGTAGGTGAAGTACCAGCCGAAGGTGCAACCTTTAGCGATCATGTGGTCAAGAAACTCGTCGCTGCCCACTTCTTCAGTGTTCTGGCGTGTGTAGGTACCCGAAAAACCAAACAATAGGCCAGCCTCCCGCATCATGTCCATGCCTTTCATGATCTTGTCGTAGACGCCTTTGCCGCGGCGCGCGTCGGTTGTTTCCCGGAATCCCTCCAGAGAAAAGGCAAACCCTATGTTCCCGCAGCGCAGGGCGTCGTCAACTACGCGTTCGTCCACCAGGGTCCCGTTGGTGTAAACGTGGAAGCCCAGGTCGGGGTGCCTGGCGGCCAGGTTGAAGAGGTCGTCCTTGCGCACGAGAGGCTCGCCGCCGGTAATCACGAAGAGGTAAATTCCCAGCTCTTTCGCTTCCCGGCAAATCCGGTCCAGGGTGGCAAAGTCCATCTCCTCTTGCCGGTCGTAGTCGGCCGCCCAGCACCCGGTGCAGCGCAGGTTGCAGCGGGCCGTCGTGCTCAAGACGATTGCAAAAGGAATGTTTACGCCCGTGCGCTCGGTTATTTCCCGCTGCCTGGGCACCCCGAGCAGCCAGGCGTTCAAGAAAAAGTTGATGATGAGACGCTCTTTCACCCGGGGGTGGGTGTTTTTCAGCACCCGGATGGCCAGCTGGTGCCAGTTGTTGTCCGGGTCCTGAAGGGCTTTGCCGGCAGCTCTCACCGCCTCGCGGATATTGGGGTGGAAAGGAATTTTTTCTACCCACTTGAGCAAAGCCGGCAAACTTTTTTCGGGGTCTCTGCTCACGTAGTTGAAAACCGGCTTTAACACAGCTTCACCCAAAAAACTGGTAGCAAGGCTCACCTAAGACAACCTCCCTTCAAAATATTGCATCACTTATTTTTAAAATTAAAACTTTGCTTTTCTGTTGTCAATAAGTTTTTCCTCCTTCAGCAACCCGGTCAGACACTGAAAACATCTGGAGTGAGTTTCGACTGCAATCGATAATGGCTCAAAACCTTGGACAAAATAAAAGCCCTCCGTCGCTGGGAGGGCTTTATTTTCCTGGTGGGCGGGATTGGAATTGAACCAACGACCTCTTGCGTGTCAAGCAAGCGTTCTCCCACTGAACTACCCGCCCGTGACAATCTTATTATCTCCAAAACCAGGCGAAATGTCAAGGGGGTAGCCGCGGGCAGGAGGCTAAAAAAACTAGCCTAAAACTTTTGCCCGGAGCCTGGTCAGCCAGCCTTTGCGCGGCACCGCTTGGGAGGCAACCAGATCGACCTGCCCCAGTTCGTCTTCGCCCAGGTAAAAAACCGCCCGGCCCAGCTTCTGCCCGGCGTCTACCGGGGCCGGAAAAGGTCCGGCCAGGGACACTTTTCTTCTTAGTTTGGCCATATCGTCTCTGAGAATATTAACTTTTAAATCTCTCTGCGCCACGGCCATAACCTCGGGAAGCACCCCTTCCCGAACGGGGCAACCCCTAACGGCCTCTCCCTTTCTGCACAGGTATACTGTTTCAATCTGCCGGAAACCGTAATCAAGCAGTTTAATGGTATCCGCGTAACGGTTCTGGCTGTGCAAGACTACCGTGATCAGCCGCCGGTCACCCTGCTGTCCCGAAGCGATCAGACAGTTGCCGGCGCTGGCGGTGGAACCCGTCTTCACGCCGTCAACGCCCGGGTACCCGCCGTGCAACAAACGGTTGGTATTGTGAATAACTTCTTTTCTGGATTGCCCGAACCACTCCACTACGTCGTCGCGAGTGGCGACAAACTCTCTAAACTGGGGATTTTTTAAGGCGTACCGGGTGATCAGGGCCAGGTCGTAAGCGGTGGAATAATGGTTGGGATGGGTATACCCGTTGGTATTGGCGTAGCGGGTGCGCAAAGCGCCTAAAAGAGCGGCTTTCGCGTTCATCATTTGAAGAAATCTTTCCTCCGTACCCCCGATATGCTCGGCAATGGCTACGGTGCTGTCGTTGGCGGACATAATCAAAGCCGCCTTCAGTAAATTACGCAGAGTAATTTTATCGCCCGGATGCAGGTCGATAATCGAACCCTCGAAAATATAAGCGGCCCTCGGGCTTACGGTAACCACGTCGTCCAGATTCCCGTATTCCAGGGCCAAAAGCGCCGTCATAATCTTGGTAAGGCTGGCGGGGGGACGCTGCTTGTGGGGATTTTTTACGTAAAAGACCTGGCCGGTAGCGGCGTCCATCAACACAGCCGCATCGGCGGTGACTTCCGGCGGCTCGGCGGCGGCAACAGCCGGCAAGAGAAAGAGAAATACGGCGAGTAAAAATAACTTCTGCATAAATGAATCCTTCCTTTCCAACCTTATTGTCCGCACGCCGGAATGGTTTTATGAAAGGAAGGATCTGCCTTGAACGGATATCCCTGACTACCAGATGATTTTCTTTTTCCGCCAGATATAAATTATTAGGGTTGCTGCCGCCAGAACAATCAAGATGTCCAGGCGGTGAAACCAGTACTTTAAATCCTCCCAGTGCTGGCCCATCTTAAAACCCAGGTAAGTCAACAGAAAACACCACGGAAGCGAACCCAAAAAGGTATAAAGCACAAAACGTCCAAAATGCATTCTGGAAATACCGGCGGGAAGGGAGATGAACGTCCGAACGACGGGCATCAGGCGGGTAAAAAAGACGGTCGCTTCGCCGTAGCGCGCAAACCAGCCTTCCGCCAACACCAGGTGTTTCGGGGAAATTCCGACATAGCGTCCGTAGCGCAACAGGAAAGGGCGGCCGCCCCACAAGCCGAGAAAATAGGAAAAGACAGAGCCGAACGTACCACCTGCGGCGCCGGCCAGGGCCGCCCGGTAAAATTCCAGCTGGCCCGTAGATACAAGGTAGCCCCCGAAGGGAAGAATGACTTCGCTGGGCAACGGTACGTTGGCGCTTTCGATAGCCATCCCGATGGCGATACCCCAGTAACCCAACGAAGAAATAAAGGCAACCGTTCTCGCAATGACGACCTCGAACAGGTTAGAAACAACTTCCAACATCGTTCTCCCATTATGTTATGTTCCCGGTCAAAAAGAAAAAATCAACTATAGCTTCAGATCCTTAAGGATGCGGGCAAGCAGGGGATAATTTTCGTAAAGTCCCGATAAAATTGGCCGGCGCGTGGAATACCGCCGGTCAAAAGCCACCAGCTCCAGAGTCCGGCACAAAGTCCGGAAGTTGGCAGAAATGGTCGAGGCAGAAACGCCGTATTTTTCCGCCAGGACATGCTGGTTAACCTTTTTGTCCAATTCCAGGCGGGCCATGGTGTAGACCACCGAGGCCACCCAGACGGCGGCCTTGCGGAAAGAAGGATGCGCCAGCAAACAGTAATCAGACCACAAGCGCATGGCGGCATCGATCTGCCGGCGGTTATAGCCGCGGCCCGTTAAATCTTCCGCCACCCGGTCGGCCACCTGGGCACATTCGGGGGAAAGCCAGGGGTAATTATTGCTTGCGGAAGGTGAACGTTCCGGAAATTCTTTGTGATATTCATCCAAAAAAGCGCTGACAATTTCCCGGGTAATTTGCTGCACGTCCTCTTTATGCTCGTTCACCAGCCGGGGAAAGAGGGAACCAATCCCCAACTCGATTACCCACGCATTCAATAAACTGGCGTTTTCCTTTAAAAATAAATCTTTCCCCTCCTTCAGCGAAAGCTTTCTCCGCCGGCAAAAGGTCTTCAAATGTTCATCTATTCTGGCCAGCAGAACATCTTTGCAAAAAGCGGGCAAAGACAGGCCGCTGGTGGAAAACTCGTATCTGTCCCCCACTTTCAACACCCGCATGAGCAAAATCATCCCGGGATTTATTTCCTGAGCAATGCTGATATCGTGAACCATAACATTATTGCGGCCGAGCAAGTCTTGCAAAACAACCCCTTTACCGGGGAAAACTTCCAGAACTTCATACAAGGTGAGGCGGGCCTTTGCCCATTCCCTTAAGAGCTCCTTCTCTTCTGCGGATAAATCGGGGCTTTCCAGAAAGAGCTCAAGAAGCGTCCTCCCGGTGGACAGTTGATAGTCAAAAATAAACCACTCAAAGAAGCGCTCCGTTACAAATTCATCATATTCGTTAACCAGGGAAGGATCGATGCTTCGCACGTAAATTTGCCGGGCGCGGCTCGCCTCCTGCGCAAAAAAGGGCTGGTCGGCAAAATCG
>JBFMBG010000033.1:0-32536 GCA_040755215.1 Bacillota bacterium
AGTTCTTTTAAAGTGCCGAGGTCGTTCATTTTGAGCAGCCGGTCGGACAGAGTATAGAGAACGTCGTTGATGTACAGGGATCTTTTCACCGGGCCGGTGGCTTTTTCCATGCTAAAACCGCCTTCCGAGTGGGCGATTTTGCCTTTCAAGCGGATGCCGTTTTCCAGAGAGAGATTAAAAACGTAGACCCCGTGCCAGCCCTGGTAATACGGCAGTTTCTTCGGGCCGGGCGCAATTATCCCGGGCACCGGAGAAGACAATTCCGAACTGTCCATAATCCGGTAAACCGGCCCGAAGGAGACCGGAATGGCCAGCAGATTTTTCGGGCGGCTGAACAGGACGGCTTTGTGGTCCCGGAGGGCGGCCGAGTCCGCGGTATTCCCGGGGATTACGTATTTGGCCGTTTCTTTGGGCCGGGCCGGGTCGCTGACGTCAAAAAGGGCGATCTTGATCCCCTGCTCCCTGGTGGGCGGGGGCGGCCAGATCTGCACAGCCGGTTCGCCGGCGGCGGGAGCGGGGGCGGGCAGGGGCACCGGCCCGGCGTCTATTTCTTTGCCGATTCCGATTAGATGATTTTCGTCATAGGGGTGCAGGTAGTCGGAATAACCCGGGATTTTCAGTTCGCCCAGGAGTTTTGGCTGGCGCGGGTCCTTTAAGTCGATGACGAACAACGGGTCGATGCGCCGGAAGGTGACCAGGTAGGCCCGGTCGCCCATAAACCGGGCGGCGTAGATCCTTTCCGTCGGGGCCAGCCCCTGAAGGCGGCCGATGACCTGGAGGCCTTCGTCCAGGACGTAAATGTTGTTGCGGGTGTTGGGCTGCCAGTTCCCCAAGAAACCTTGCGCGGTAGTGGCGATCCGGAACAGTCCCTTGTATTCGTCCATGGAGAACTGGTTGAGGACGTGGCCGGGGACCTCGCCGCTGCACCGGTAGGTGACTTCCCCGTCCGCCACGGCCAGCTTATGAATGATTGTCTTATCCCTTTCCCGCGCTATTTCCGCCTGCCATTTTTCGCGGCCGGCCAGGATTTTGTCCGCCAGGGCCGCGGCCTCCCGATCGCTTAAGGTGTCCAGGTAATCTTCGAAGATGGCTGTGACTTCCTGGATCAGCCGGCCGACGTTCGTTTCGGAATTCTTCAGCCGGTTGATCTTTTCCTGGATTTCCGCCGGCAATAGCTGCGCTGCTTCCTCGAGGAATTTGGCGGAGAGGGCGCGGAAATCCGGCGCTTTCGCCCCGGTGAGATAAATGTTCTGCACGGAGGCGTAGATATTTTGGGAGACGCCGGTTAAGAATGTTTTCCTTTTCACCTTTTCCTCGTCGTTTTGCGTGTTGACGGCCAGCACCATTGTATAGTGGTAGTTGCGGTCAGGGTAGTCGAAATAATGAATTTGGGCCGGCGGAACGGTCTCCAGCCTGCCGTCGATGGTCAGCTGAGGCAGTTCCACCTTCGTTGGGGAGCTTTGCCCGGAGGGATTTCCATTTCCCCCTTTTTGTTCGGGAAGGTTTTGGGCCCACGTCACCGGCGCGTTGATGATCGCGTAGACGTAATCCCCGATCATCCGGGAGGTGACGTAGTTCCCCCGGCAGGTAACGTCTCTTTTCAGCAAAGGCTTTTCTTTATCGGCGGTGTCGTAGACCCGGATGAAGGTTTCCCGGTAGTCCGGCTGGCGGCCGAAGACGACCAGCTTGTCTTTGTTGATAAACGCTTCTACGGGCTGTCCCGCAAAGGCTATTTCCGAAAGGATCCGGGCTTTTTCGGCCGGGTAGGCCGTGACAATGGCCGCTTTGTTGCCGGATAAGACGTAAAGGTACCGGCCGTCGCTTTTGACGATGTCCCCTTCGTCCACGCCTTCTACCTGAATATTGGTGGTGGAGTAATCAGCCTTGGAGTAATCCGCCTCTGACTGGAAGATTTTGGCTTCAGGCGCCGCCGCCTGCGGGGCCGCGCCGGCCGCTGTTTTTTCGGCCATGTTTTGGGCTGCGCGCAGGGGCGTCCCCGGCGCTTCGTTTATTATCCGCGGGCCGCCGAAAAGATAATCGTACTGCCTGAACAACTGCACGTTTTGCTGAACGTACGCAGCGAGCTCCTCCTCCGAGGAAAAGGTCTTCAGCTCGCCGGCGCTAACGTTTTGCACGGGCGGCGAGGTGACCAACAGGACGGCGACCAGGGCAAGCAGGGCAGCAGCCGCGGCAACCGTAACGAACAACTTTTGCGCGCTTTTCATGACTGCACTCCTTTCCGGCTTTTTTTAAGTTTTGTTGAGGCCCCAACGTTTTCACTCTTTGCTTTTACTGACGTAAGCAGGGAATAAAATGTTCCCGCCCAAAAAATTTTTTTATCGCCGGGGCATGACCAGGAACTCACCTGATTATCCCCTGTTTCCCCATGAATATTTACGGATCACTTTTAGTTTTGGCAGGTATAGTTTTGGCAGCTATATGGTTTTGGCGGCATATTGACTTTTTGCCCGCCATCCTTTATACTTATGGTCAGACGGAGAAAAAATAAGCGGCGAAACGCCTTATTTCCTGCGGCAGTGGCGGAATTGGCAGACGCGCAAGATTCAGGTTCTTGTGGGCATTGCGCCCGTGGGGGTTCAAGTCCCTTCTGCCGCACCAGGTAAGTTAAATCAAGGGATGCAAGGTTTTCAAAAATAAGATTGAAAATCTTGCGTCCTTTTTTTATGTCCCACAAGATTTCTTTAAAATTCACTAGATTTTTGGGAGATTGTGGAAGGAGGCTGGTTCAAGGCAGCCCCCTGGGACCTGGCCTGGGTGGCCAGGCCAATAGTCTCTTTTAAGCCTTGTTTTAGTAAATCCTTCCATGATATAATAACACCGTGGCAGGTGGAAAAATGGCCTTAATCAAAAACGTAATTTCAAGTAGGTAGCGCTGGTTAAACACCTCAGCATGCGGGATTTGGTTGAAGAATACGGGGAAGAACGTGTTTTGGAAATGGACGTGTTTACCAGGTTAGAGAAGATGGACGAGTACAGGGTTAAATATCTGGAGGAATTCGAGAAGAACGGCCTTCAAAATGTTAAGGTTTTCTGAGCCGCGAAATAGAAGGAGAAAGCGACGAAATTAACGCCGTTGACTGGTTTATCCACTGCTGCAAAACAAAAAGAAAAACCTGCTGTCATCCCGGCAAGCCAGAATTTTTCCGGAAAAGCAGGTTAAATACGGAGATGGAGGTGAAAGACCCGGTTTAATTGAGCCCTCCTGCTCTTTGCGACCGGGTAAATTCAATGAAGGTGCGGGATTTAAAGGTCGATGTAAACGGAAAGGAACTGCATTTGATCGACTGGGAGGGGAGCGGTGCCCCGATCATCTGCGTGCACGGGTTAACGGCCAACGGCCGCTGCTGGGATGCGCTGGCCGAGAAATTATCGCCGGAATACAGGGTGATCGCCTATGACTTGCCCGGGAGGGGCGACAGCGCCAAACCCGCTTCCGGGTACGGAATCCCTGCCCACGCCGAAGACATTTTGGGGATAATGGGCAGACTTGGTCTTGACCGGGTTACGTTGGTCGGGCATTCTCTGGGTGCTTCAATTGGATGCTACTTTGCCGCCTGGTATCCCGGCCGCCTGCAAAAACTGGTGTTGGTTGACGGAGGCATGGACCCTGACCCCAGGCTCATCGAGGTCATTAAGCCCTCCGTGGACAGGATCGGCCAGTTGTTTGCCACCTTTCAAGCTTATTTAGACTATAACAGGTCAATTCCTTTTTTCGCGGAGTGGTCCCCTTATTTGGAACAGTATTTTTACTACGACGTAGTCCACCATCCTGACGGCAGCGTAAGCTCAAAAGTAAGCAAAGACGCCGTGAGCCAGGATATCGAATCATTTAACTCCGTCACCATCAACGACCTCCACCGGAAAATTAAAACGCCCACCCTTGTTCTTTGGGCGCCGCAGGGCCTGGTGCTCCCCGGCGTTTTTGTTTTGAGCCGGGAAAAAGGGGAGGAAATCGCCCGGACAATACCCGGAAGCCGTTTTGCCGTGATCGAGAATTCCAATCACTACACCATCATCATGAAAGAGCAGATTGTCCAGGAAATAAGAGGGTTTCTCGCGGAGTAAAGTTTAATGAGGTTTGGCGTTGTCGGGACGGTAGGTGCGGTAAAAATGTCTGGAGAATTAAAAAACAGCAGGAAGGAGAGAAATAAATGAATATAATCGAAGCCCTTCACTCCCGCCGCTCGGTGCGCGCTTTTCAACCGGATCCCGTTGACAAAGATACTTTGCTTAAAATTCTACAGGGGGCAAACCAGGCACCCTCCTGGGGGAACAGCCAGCCTTGGGAAGTCTTCATCGCTGGCGGGGAAACCTTAAAAAGGCTCCGCGAGGCTTTTCTGAAGCGGTTCGAAGCGGGTTTACCGATGCAGCCGGACCTCCCCCGGCCTCAACAATGGCCTCCGGCCTTGCAGCAGCGGATGGCCGAAAACGCGGCAAACCGCTTTGCCGCCATGGGTTTATCCCCCGACGACGAGGCGGCCAAAAAGGCCATCGCCCGGCGTAATTACGAATTCTTCGGGGCACCGGTGGTTGCCTACCTGTGCCTGGAGCGCAGCTTAACTCCCTGGTCGATTTTCGACGTGGGGATGTTTGCCCTGGGCGTCATGCTGGCGGCCCAGGAATTCGGCGTGGATTCCATCCCGGCGGTCAACCTGGTGGCCTACCCGGATCTTATCCGGGCTGAACTGGAAATCCCGGAGAACCTGCTGATTTTGTTAGGACTTGCCCTGGGTTACGCCGACCCGGAGCATCCGGCGAACAAACCCCGGAGTGTCCGGAGATCCATTCAGGAAGTGGTTCATTTTAAAGGGCTTTAGCACCCAGATGAAGGTAGCGGGGATAGACTATGGTCGGAGTCAAAAAAATGGTTCGGAAGGGCAGTGTTTGGTGGAAGCACGGCCGCCACAAAGGTTTGGCGGGGGCGGCGGCATATTTCAATCACATCAACGAAGTCAGGAAAAAGTGCCGGTTTTTCGACCCGCTGGACATTTCCCGTCCGGACTGGTCGCGGCGTGGGCAGGTGCCGGGCCACCTGATTTGATCTGGTTTTTTAATCCGGTACGGGAGAAGGTTGCGTGATGGAATTTCCCGATATCGTCCAGGTAATGACGAAGTATCTTGCAGAAACCCCTCTAAACCGCGTCAATGAATTAGGGATCAAAAGAATTTTCGAAGATCCGCTGGTTGGTTTGGCAGCGGCTGACGACCCCTTGTTTTTCAAACTGAAGGAGCCCGAAGTAATCGGGGAGAGGCATCTGCTGCCGACGGACTGGCTTCCGGAGGCGAAGACGGTCATTTCCTATTTTCTCCCCTTTTCGGTTGAAATCCGCCGGGCAAATTACCAGCCGGGTTTGCCGGCCAGGGAGTGGGTTTACGGGCGAATCGAGGGCGAAGAGTGTAACAATGCCCTGCGCAGGCATGTTGTCGAAGAGATCAACAGGGCCGGGGGCAAGGCTTTGGCGCCTGTACTCGATCCTCGCTTTTCGGTTGTGGAGAAAAGAAGCAACTGGTCGGAGAGGCACGTCGCTTTTATCGCCGGACTGGGCACTTTTGGATTGAGCAAATCCCTGATCACGCAAAAAGGGTGTGCGGGACGTTACGGAAGTGTGGTCACCAGCCTGCCGTTGAAGCCGACTTCCCGTTCTTACGAAGAAGTTTACCAATATTGTACCATGTGCGGGGAATGTATCGACCGGTGCCCTTCCGGGGCAATCAAGAAAGAGGGAAAGGATATCCGGGTTTGTTCCCAATACCTCGACACCAAAATTAAGCCCTTCTTTTACCCCCGCTACGGCTGCGGAAAGTGCCAAACGGCGGTGCCCTGCGAACATTCTATCCCGCAATGAAAGCAAAGAGCAGGCGTCACTTTACTGGAAAAAGGAGAAAGAATAACATGGTTAACCTTTTCAGTCCGCTCAAAACACCCAAACTATCCCTCAAAAACCGCGTCGTCATGCCCCCCATGGCCAACAACCTGGCTGAAGACGGGGCCATCAACGATACCCTCATCGCCCACTACAGCCGGCGGGCGGAAGCGGAAGTGGGTCTGATCATCGTGGAGCACAGTTACGTCCTCCCGTCGGGCAGGGCCAGCAAGAAGCAGCTGGGCATTTCCAACGACGCGCTGGTCCCCGGGCTGCGCAGACTGGTGGAAGAGGTGCACAGGCGCGGCGCCAAAATCGGCATCCAGATCACCCACGCCGGCAGCAACACCACTACGGAGGTGCTCGGGCACAGGCCCCTCGCCCCCTCTTCAGTTCCCCATCCCAGGCACCCCGGGCAGGTGCCGGCGGAGCTGTCTAGAGACGACCTCCTTCTCTTCCTTGCGTCAGAGGCATCAGATTTTATAACCGGGCAAACCATCTTTGTGGATGGCGGAGCTACAGCTTAGTGCTTAATCAGTGTTGTTTCGTATATTCTTGTTTCTAATACTACAACGCAAATTCACCCCTTGAACATTGACAACTATCCAGATTCCAAGAGCATCAGTTTCTTTTTTCTGGTGAGAATGATAGGCGATAAAATTAGTTAAGCCAAACATATATTTGGTTACTTTTTAATGTGAAGTTGTACTAAGGGGGGTGCCAGTTGTAAAAGTAATGACATTATTCATTATATGATGAATAATGTCATTACTCCAGTGACAATTTAACATCCTTTGCTTCTTAATTTTTTTAACTTCTTTACAATAGTAGATTGATCAATTTTGAGCGCCTCGGCAGCCTTATATGTGCTCCCGTAGGATACCAAGGCCTTTTCTAGCAATTGTCTCTCCAATTCTTCCACCGCTTGTTTGAGCGGAATAATCCCTTTTATGCTAACGACTTCATGGCTGCCCATTGTTGAAGAGTAAATTTCTTCGGGCAGATTAGCCGACGAAATAACTGGACTTACCGAAGTAACTAAGAGCCTTTCGACTACATTGACTAATTCCCGCACATTTCCCGGCCAGTGATATTGGGCCAAAACACTAATTGCATCGGGAGTAAATTCTTTTTTCAGATTGTATTTTTTGTTAAAAAAATCTTGATAAAAGAAAAGAAGGGGTATGATGTCCTCTTGACGCTCCCGCAATGGAGGAACAAAAATTGGTACGACATTTAAACGAAAATATAGATCCTCCCGGAAACGTTTTTCTCTCGCCATTATTTTCAAATCCTGGTTGGTAGCGGCAATCACCCTTACGTTAACCTTGCGGATTTTTGTTCCCCCAACCCGGGTGATTTCCTGCTCCTGAAGTGATCGTAACAACTTTCCCTGGATGCTTAAAGGTAAGTCACCGATTTCGTCTAACAATAGGGTACCGTTGTGAGCCAGCTCAAAAAGCCCGGCTTTTCCCTGTTTATTCGCGCCTGTAAAGGCCCCGGGTTCGTGACCGAAAAGCTCCGATTCGATCAGGGTTTCCGGGATAGCCGCGCAGTTTATTTTAATAAACGGTCCAAGGCTCCGCGAACTGTTGTGATGAATGATTTTAGCAATTAGTTCTTTCCCTACGCCGGATTCTCCCTGAATTAGAACTGTCGAATCAACCTTCGCCACGTGGAGGGCAAGTTCAATAGCTTTTTTCATCGCCGGTGAATTGGCGATTATATTGGTTTCCTTGACCACCTGTTTTCTTAATTCCGCAAGTTCGCCAGAATAGCGTCGAGTGAGTTCACGGACATGGTTAAGCTCGTATTGCAACTGGTTGAGTTCTGTAATATCCCGAAAGTTTAGGACCACCCACTGCACTTCGCCGTTTTGGTCAAAGACGGGACTTCCCGTGATCATCAGACAGGTTCGTTGCTGGGGAGAGTATTGGGTGTTTGTCGCGGGTTTCTTCCTTTTTACAACGAGATCAACGAGGGGATCGGCATGAACTCCTTCCTGGCCAAGTTCATAGATGTTTCGGCCAAGGACGTTTTTTACTTTGTTGCCGGTAAGCCTCTCATAGGCTTGGTTGGCGATTAAAATTTTGCCTCCCCTGTCTGTCACGATGATTCCATCGTAAGAAGACTCAATGATGGCCTGTAGATTTGGGGAGGAAAACGAAGGTTCTTTTTCGGGAAGGACAACGGCCAACGTAAAAGTTTCCTTTTCGTCTTTAAAAGGTAGGTAAATTACAAAAAAATTTTTTTGTTCGGGGCCAGAAAGGTAGTTTGGTTTGTCAGTAAAAAGGCTTCGCAAGGACCCTCTTTTTTTTATTTTTCCTCTTCCCGTGCCCAGGTTTTCTTGGAGGGTTAAAGCTGCCTGATTAAAAAAAATTTTTTTCTTGTTTTCATCGTACAGAGCCATGGGGACGGGACAATAATTAATGACATTTATCATCGATTCAAGTAAGGAAAGGTGTTTCGTAAAAAAATGAGCCTGCATAAAATTTACCCCTCAATGAAATTTTCCATTGATTACTTCGTTTAAAGCTCACCGAATTCCTCCTTTTTAAAAAATTTTTTATTTGGCATAGATTTTGCAAGTGATATATCTTAACATCTAATCCTTGTTCAAAGGAGCTAAGTTCTATGGGTTGGCCAACCGAGAAATATGCTGGAATTGCAATCGAAACGCATTTTGATGACCGCGAGATAAAGGTTTACCAATCAAGAGCCAGGACCATAGGAGAGTTATTTACCCGGACTGTTGAGCGTTATCCAGGATTTTTGGCCCTCAAAGAAGGTGAAAAAGTTTATTCCTATCAGGAGTTGTCCAATGAGGTTAACAGGCTGGCATCTTCTCTGTACTACCGCTGGGGGATAAAAAAGGGGGACCGCATCGGAATTATTACCGACAACTGTCCGGAGTATTGTATTACTCTTCTTGCCGCTGCTAAAATTGGCGCCATTGCTGTACCATTGAATTCTCGTTCGTCGGGCGACGAGCTGGAATATACGATTAACGATAGCGGAGCCAAAATATTAGTGATTGATCCTTCCTATCTTCCGGTGGTTGACGGTATCCGCGGCAGAATTCCCAGCGTACAATATTTTTTCCTGAATACAACCTCCATAGATAAAAATTACCTATCATGGGAGGATTTGACGAAAGCGCATGGTGAAGGAGACCCTGGGGTTTCCGTAGACGAGGAAGACGTCGCTATCATTATGTACACCTCCGGGACTACCGGCCGCCCCAAGGGGGCCATGATTACCCATTTCAACCTTTGCAATAACGTGATCAGCGTAAGCAGGACGCTGGAAACAAGAGCAGGCGACCGGACTTTAATTGCCGTTCCCCTGTTTCACATCACCGGTACCATGTTTCAATTTATGCACATGATGTCCATCGGCGGCACGGTTATTTTGCTGCGCAATTTTAAAACCCAAGCAATGCTCGATCTTTTGGCCCAGGAGAAAATAACCTTTTTTATCGGTGTGCCCACTATGTATGTTTTAATGATGGTCAACCCCCGTTTTCGGGAATATGACTTTAGCAGTTTAAAAATTGCCGCTTACGGGGGGGCGCCTATGTCGGAGAGCACGATCAGCCAGCTTTTCGAGCATTTCCAGGGTCTGCGTTTGCATAACACTTACGGGGCTACGGAGACAACCGGATCCTGTACGATGATGCCCTACCAAGAAGCAGTTGTGCGGTCAGCGTCAATCGGCCTTCCCTTCATGGTCAACGATATAAAAGTAATGGATGAAAAGGGGAAGGAGGTTCCTGCCGGAGAGGTTGGGGAACTCTGGATCAAGGGCCCGAACGTAGTAAAAGGGTATTGGAATAATCCGCAGGCAACGGCGAGCGAGTTTATAGACGGGTTCTGGCGTTCGGGGGATTTGGGGCGCCTTGATCATGACGGTTTTGTTTACCTGATGGACCGCAAGAAAGACATGATTAATCGCGGTGGCGAAAAGATATTCTGCGTTGAGGTGGAGAACGTTATCTGTTCCTACCCGAAAGTACAAGAGGCGGCAGTGGTAGGGGTTCCTGATGAGATCTTTGGAGAACAGGTCAAAGCGGTTATCGTCCCCAAGCCTGGAGAAGATATCAGAGAAGAGGAGATCAAGCAGTTCTTGAAAGGGAAACTGGCTGATTTCAAAATACCAAAGCATTTTGTTTTTGTTGGTGAGCTCCCTCGCAATCCGGGGGGAAAGGTCATTAAGCCTTTGCTCGTAAAGTTATGAAAAATCTCAGTGCCGAAGGTTGGAGAAGGGAAAAATGGATTTTAAGATATCTGCTTACCACGAGAGAGTCCGCCAAATGATCCGGGAGTTTGCAGAAAAGGAGATTATTCCTATGGTTCCCGGGGATGACGAGCTTGCTTATTATAACCGCTCCCTTTTAGAGAAGCTTGGCGAAGCGGGGATACTTGGGCTTTGCGTTCCGGAGCGTTACGGCGGCGGGGGGAATGATTACATTTCGCTGGCTATCGCCTGTGAAGAGTTTGAGCGGGTGGATACTGCCTGCCGGGTTACTTTATCTGTGCACTTGGCGCTTAATAGCCTCACTATCCTGCAGTGGGGTACAGAAGAGCAAAAAATGCATTATCTAATTCCCCAAACCAAGGGTTTGCGCATCGGCGCTTTCGCCCTTAGCGAGCCTGAAAGCGGCTCAGACATTAAAAACATCAAGACGTTTGCCAGGCGAGAGGGGAACGGGTACATCCTCAATGGTGTCAAGATGTGGGTATCGTTAGCTGATGTGGCGGATCATTTTCTGGTGTTTGCTTATACTGACCCTACGGAAAAGCATCGGGGGATTACCTGTTTTTTAGTCGAGAGGGAATTCCGGGGCGTTGAAGCAGCCAGCACCTACGGAAAAATGAACATGCGCTTAAGTAACGCCGGAAAACTAGTTTTAAACGAGGTTTACGTTCCTTTAGAAAACGTCATTGGTGAGGTGGGTGAGGGTCTTAAGGTGGCCCTGGCGGCTATCGATAACGCCCGGTTTACTGCCGCAGGTGGAGCGGTTGGCTTAACCCAGGCCTGCCTGGAGGCAAGCGTGAGGCATGCGAGGGAAAGGGAGGCCTTCGGCCAGCCGATCGGGAAGTATCAGCTTGTCCAGGACATGATTGCGCGAATGGCACTGGGTCTGGAGACCTCCCGGCTCCTGGTTTACAAAGTCGGCTGGATGAAAAACGAGGGCCTCCCTTGCACTAAAGAAATTGCGATGGCCAAGTGGCACGCCTGCGAGGTTGCTTTTAAATCGGCTGCGGACACTATGCAAATTTTAGGCGGCTCGAGTTATGTGGCTTCGTGTCCCTTTGAGCGTTATTTGCGCAATGCAAAAAGCGCAGAAATCTATACCGGGACCAGAGAAATTTTAGAAATATTAGTAGCGGAACACGCTCTAGGTTATCGTCAAGAAAAAGCTTTGCGAAAAAACCTGCCCACCTGGCCTTTTCAATAAATTAACTTGAGGGGGAACTTTTTCGAAATGAGGTTGTTTGAACCGGGTAAGATCGGACAGCTGGAACTAAAAAACCGAATTGTTATGCCGCCAATGGAAACAAATTTTGCGGGTCCTCAGGGGGAAGTGACTGAACAGCTAATCCGTTATCACGTAGAACGGGCAAAGGGCGGCGTGGGGTTGATCATAGTCGAGTTTACTTGCGTGGATTACCCCGCCGGGAAGGCAGCCGCGCCGCATCTATCCATTCACGATGACAAGCTGATTGCCGGTCATAACGAACTTGTGGAAGCAGTTCACCGTTACGGGGCAAAAATTGCTTTGCAAATTGTCCACGCCGGGAGGCAAACTACTCGCCGGCGGACGGAAGGACACCAGCCGGTCGCCCCTTCGCCAATCCCTTGCGGCTTGATGAAGGCCCAGCCGCGCGAA
Source organism: Bacillota bacterium (assembly GCA_040755215.1). Classification (GTDB taxonomy): domain Bacteria; phylum Bacillota; class Desulfotomaculia; order Desulfotomaculales; family Nap2-2B; genus JAIMBK01. The sequence goes on from JBFMBG010000033.1 coordinate 11,779, forward strand.
CTGACAATACCCGAGATAGAAGAAATTGTTGAAAAATTTGCGCTTGCTGCAGAAAGGGCAAAAATGGCCGGTTATGATGCCGTGGAATTACACGGAGCACATGGTTATTTAATCGCTCAGTTCATGTCCCCTTACACAAATAAAAGAATAGATAAGTACGGCGGGAGTCTGGAGCGGCGCATGCGCTTTCCGTTGGAAATTATCGAGCGGATTCGTGAAAAAGTTGGACTTGATTATCCCCTTTTGTTCCGTTTTAGCGCCGATGAGTTCGTTCCCGGCGGGAGGACGATTGAGGAATCGAAGAGAGTTGCGCAAATGTTGGAAAAGGCCGGCGTCGACGCCCTGCACGTGAGCGCCAGTATTCACGAAAGTAAATATGCCAATGTAGAACCTATGTCTTTCCCGCAGGGGTGGCGGGTTCCACTGGCTGCCGAGATCAAGTCGGTGGTAAAAATTCCTGTGATTGCCGTGGGGGTAATCAGGGAACCAGAGTTTGCCAACCAGGTGTTGGAAGAGGGGAAGGCCGACTTTATTGCTATTGGCCGAGGGCTGCTGGCCGATCCCGAATGGCCCGCTAAAGCAAAAACGGGGCGTTCGGAAGAAATTCGTAGATGTATCTCCTGCTGCTATTGCATTAGCCGGTTTGACCGGAATTTAAGCCTGCGCTGTCAGCTAAACCCGGTTGTCGGGAGGGAAAAGGAATTTGCCCGGCTGGAACCGGCGGGAAAAAAGAAGAAAGTGGTGGTTGTAGGCGGCGGCCCGGCAGGGTTGGAGGCAGCCAGGACAGCTGCCGTAAGAGGGCACGAAGTCATTCTTTACGAAAAGCTACCTGAATTGGGCGGTCAGGTCAGGCTTGCCGCAAGAATACCTTTTAAGGATAAGTTCAAGTGGTTGATTGAGTATTACCAGGTTCAATTAGAACGCTTGGAGGTCAAAGTCCGTCTGGGAAAAAGTGTAGGGATTACCTTAATTCAAGAAGAAAGACCGGATGCGGTAGTGGTAGCAACAGGAGCCAAGCCGTATGTCCCAAAGGTTGCCGGGATTGATTCGTCCCACGTTTTTACGGCTGTAAGAGTTCTGGAAGAGGGGGTGGCTTGGGAAGGAAAACGGGTGATTATCTTGGGCGGAAGAGGTACAGGGGCGGAGGTCGCGCTTTACTTGGCGCAAAAAGGGAACAAGGTGACGGTTGTGACCCGCTCGCCGCGTGGCATGTTTGCGGCTCATCTGGACCCCACCAACCGTCAGGATCTCATCAAAAAAATTGAAGAACATGGCCTTGAAATTTTTGATCACCGGGAAGTTGTTGAAATAAGTAGAGATGGGGTGATCTTAGGGACAACTAACTGGCAAAAAGAATTTTTAAGCGCGGATTTTGTTGTTGTGGCAAAGGGAATGGTGCCGGATAGAGAATTACATGCATCTTTAGATGGTGCGGCTCCGGAGTTTTATCAAATAGGGGATTGTGTGGCGCCCAGAGGAGTCACTGACGCCATCTACGAAGGTTTTCTAGTGGGCAATCAAATTTAATTAAAAGGGGTGAAGAATAATGAAGAAAAAACTGTTTTTGTTCATAGTTTTAGTTGCCGCTGTTGCTCTTTTTGCTTCTGCCTGTGGGGGCAAGCAAGAACAACCGAAAAGCCAGGAAGGAACGAAGACGAAAGAACCGGTAAAAATTGGGGTAGCGTTGCCCATGACCGGCGTGGCGGCTCTCTACGGAGAACAGGTCAGCAGTGGAATGAAAGTTGCCGAGGAAGAAATTGAAAAGGAAGGAGGCATCCTTGGGGGACGGCCTATTGATCTTATTATCGAAGACGATAAGGCTAGTCCGGAAGAAGGGGTGAACGTTGTTCAAAAATTAATTAATCGGGACCGGGTAAAAGTGATCGCCGGGGGGGTCAATAGCTCGGTAACCTTGGCCCAGATCCCAGTGACCAAAGCGGCAGGAGTTTTACAAATTGTGTCTGTTTCGAAAGCACCGGAAATCAGGGAGCAGGGCCACCCCTACCTTTTTGGAATAAACTTAACGACGGACATGACGGGGGATTTCTTCTACCCCTGGATCGCCAAAAATCTGCCCGAGATCAAGAAAGTTGCGGTGCTTACAGAAAATACCGACTACGCCCGGGCGGAACTGAAGGGGGTAGAAAGAAATTGGGCGGCCGGTGGTCCTAAAATTATCGCCACAGAGTGGTTCCAGCTCGGGGAGACCAATTTCACCATCCAACTTACCAAAATAAAATCCTTGAATCCAGATGCCTTGCTGGTGATTGTTGCTGCCCCGGCGACGAACGGGACGATCCTCCGGCAGGCAAAGGAAGTTGGCTTTAACAAGCAAATCTTTATTGCCCCCAGCAATTTAAATATGGACGTTGTGAGGCTCGCCGGTCAAGCTGCCGAAGGGGTAATTTCCGCGGATCACTATGTCCCGACTCTGGATAACCCCGAAAATAAGAAATTCGTTTCGGGATATCAGGCCAAGTACAACAAGCTCCCCGAGGGAAGAGAAGAGTTGGGGTACGAGTCAATTATCTTGCTTGCAAAAGCTATGGATAAAGCTGGTACCGCGGACGATCCGGCTAAAATCGCCGAGGTTTTAAAAAACACAACCTGGAAAATGCCGCGGGGAGAATTTAAGTTTGACGAAAAGGGAAATTCCCGTGGGCAGGTTTATGCAATTAAGGTAAAAGAAAGCAAGATTGTCCCCATTAAATAAGTTGCAAGAAAGGACAATGGCGTTTGGGAAAAAGTTATTCCAAAATTGAGGAGGCGATAGGATGCGTAAAAAGCTTTTCCTGGTCGGTTTAAGTCTGGTCTTAACCCTTATTTTGTCGACAGGCTGCGGTGGCAGCAAAGGGCAGCAACAGGGCGCCCCGCAAAGCTCTTCTAAAGAACCAATAAAGATCGGTCTGGCTCTGCCCATGACTGGCGTGGCAGCCCTTTACGGGGAGCAAGCCAGCAAGGGCGCCGAACTGGCGAAAGAACAAATTAACGCTAGCGGGGGTATATTGGGGGGGCGTCAAATCGAGATAATTCTTGAAGACGATAAAGCTTCTCCTGAAGAAGGCGTCAACGTTGTTCAAAAGCTAATCAATCGGGATAAGGTGCAGGTGGTCGCCGGGGGAGTAAACAGCTCTGTTACGCTAGCCGAAATTCCCATCACCAAGGCAGCAAATAAACTTCACATAGTTACTATTTCTATGGCTCCCTCCATTGTCGAGCAGGGACATCCTTATCTATTCCAGCTTAATACGGATAACAACGTTAAAGGAGACTTCTTCTACCCGTGGGTAGCCAAAAAGTACCCGCAGATCAAAAAAGTAGCAATGCTGGTGGAAAATACTGATTATGGACGGGCAGAAGTCGATACAATTAAAAGGAACTGGAAAGATCCCAATGGTCCCCAATTATCCAGCATTGAATGGTTCCAACTAGGGGAAACAAATTTTACGATCCAGTTGACCAAAATTAAAGCGCAAAACCCCGACGCATTAATCATAACTGTGGCGGCTCCGGCTACAAATGGAACTATTTTAAAACAAGCTAAGGAAATTGGTTTTAATAAAACAATCTTAATTGCTCCCGGGAATTTAAACAAAGACGTGATCAAAATTGCTGGTGACGCTTCCGAAGGCATTTTATCAGCGGATCATTACATACCTTCGCTTGATAACTCCGAAAACAAGACTTTTGTCCAGGCTTTTGAGAAAAAGTATGGATATACTCCCGAAAAGATGGAAGTACAGGGGTTTGAAACCGTATATTTAGTAGCTCAGGCCATGGAAAAAGCAAAGACCGCTGACGATCCAGCCAAGATAGCGGAAGCCCTAAGAACAACCACCTGGAAAACCCCCCGGGGAGAAGTGACCTTTAATGAAAAAGGTCGGGTAGGAGGCAAGATGTATCCATTAATAGTAAAGCAAGGGAAAATTGTGCAAGCGGATTAACTCATTGAAACGGGGGAGGGTCTGTCAGAGGCCTCCCCCCAGGTCTCACTACGCTCTTGTTAAAAATCTTCTATTTTTAAAAGAGGTACTGTGGAGGAGAAATTAATGGGGATTTCAGAGGCAGTTGGCCAGCAGCTTATCAACGGACTTGCCATGGGGGTTGGTTATGCTTTAATTGCCGTTGGCTTGACTTTAGTCTTTGGAATTTTGGATATTATTAATTTTGCTCACGGTGAATTTTATATGTTGGGCGGGTTTCTTACCTACTTAGTAATGTCTATTGTCGGTCTTCCATACATCACCGCCCTTTTGATAGCCGTTTTGTTAACTTTTTTGGCAGGAATAGTAGCGGAACGATTGACGGTGCGTCCGGTAATGAAGCGCGATCCCATGACCACCTTGCTGATCACTTTCGGGGTGAGCCTTTTCATTATGCACCTGATTGAATATATTTGGGGGCCAACTCCGCGTAACATTTTAACACCATTTTCGGAAACGCAGGCTATCGGTAAGCTAGTGATTAGCCAGCAAAGGGTATTAATTTTTATCGTGGGGATAGGGATTATTATCCTTCTGAACTTGTTTATTCGCAGAACAAAACTGGGTAAGAAAATTCGGGCTACTTCCCAAAACAAGTTAGCAGCGCAATTAGTTGGGATTAATGTAAATCGCATTTATAGTTTTACCTTTGGGTTAGGATGTGCTTTAGCCGCAGTTTCTGGAGCTTTGGTCGGCCCCCTTTCCGCTGTGAGCCCGATCATGGGGCAACCTGCTGTCTTAAAGAGTTTTGTAATCGTTGTTTTGGGCGGCTTGGGCAGCATTCCCGGCGCGGTGGTGGGCGGGGTCTTTTTAGGGATTGTCGAGGCCTTTGCAGGGGGTTTTCTTTCTAGCGCCTGGAAAGACGCGATCGGTTTTGCTATTTTAATTCTGGTTTTGCTCCTGAAGCCCTCTGGGTTATTTGGAGCGAAAGGAAGTGCTGCATGAAAAACCTACGCACTTTTTGGACTTACTTTGCTATTTTGGCGGTTTGTCTTATTTTGCCGGTGATTATTTCTGATCCCTATTACCACAGCGTTTTGGTAACAACAGCAATTTTTGTCATTCTGGCACTGAGCATGGACATTATCGTCGGTTACATCGGCGAGCTTTCCCTTGGACATGCGGCTTTTTTTGGATTGGGCGCGTACGTCTCGGCCATCCTGACTAAAAACCTTCATTATTCGTTTTGGGCTGGCTTTTTAGCGGCAATTGTTATTGCCGGGGCGGCCGGATACATTATCGGTTTTATTACCCTGCGTTTAAAAGGGGCCTATTTTGCCATCGTTACCTTGGCTTTTGCAGAAATTCTCCGCTTGGTAGCTTCGAACTGGATAAACCTCACCCGGGGACCGATGGGGATTCCGGGGATACCCTTTCCCAAGTTATTTGGGTGGGAATTGTCTTCAGGCCTTGTTTATTTTTACCTTGTCCTCTTTTTTGTTCTTCTCTCGGTTATCTTGATTATTCGCCTCGTGAACTCGCCAGCAGGAAGGGCTTTTTTAGCTGCGCGGGAGCACGAAGATTTGGCTCGCTCGGTAGGAATTAACACTTATCAGTTCAAAGTATTGGGTTTTACGATTGCCACCATGATGGCCGCCGCGGCTGGAAGTTTGTATGCCCACTTTTTCAGGTTTGTGGGACCAGATCTTTTAGGGATCTACTACACTTCTACGCCCCTTTTGATGGTTTTCATTGGCGGTCGGGCCTCCATTGCCGGCCCGCTGGTGGGAGCGGTGATTTTTTCGGTCCTCCCGGAATTTCTGCGTATGGCCGGGAGTCTGCGCATGGTTATTTTTGCCTTGGTGCTGATCGTTTCTGTTATCTTCATGCCCCAGGGAATAATTAGGGCGTTAGGTAATTTACGACGGAGGAAAAAAGAGGATGGGCTGACCCAGACGGAATATGCCGGGTAGATATCGGAACAGGGAGGTAAATTAAGATGGCTTTTTTAGAAGTTCGGGACCTGACCAAGTCATTTGGTGGGTTAACTGCCCTGAATAAAGTGAGCTTTGCTGTTCAGGAAGGGGAAGTTTTTGGTCTGATCGGACCTAACGGCGCTGGCAAGAGCACATGTTTTAACCTCCTGACCGGCTTTTTAAAACCTACTTCCGGCCGAATCGTCTTTAATGGAGAAGAAGTTACTTCACTGCCCGATTACGCCAGGGCCAGGATGGGGATCATCCGCACTTTTCAGCACACCAGCCTCTTCTCGGGACTGTCGGTTTTTGAAAATGTTCTGATCGGCACCCATTGCTGCCACCGGAGTACGTTAGGCGGAGCACTTTTCAGAACGAAAAATTTCCTCAAAGATGAGCAGCAATTGAGGGCTAAAGTTGAGCAAATTCTAGATTTTGTGGAATTAAAGGAAAAGAAGGACTTGCCGGCAGGTAGTCTTTCTTATGGAGAGCAGCGGAAATTAGAAATAGCTATTGCCTTGGCGGGAGATCCAAAACTGCTCCTGCTCGACGAGCCGGCTGCAGGTATGAATCCCGCGGAGTCCAGGAAATTGATGGAGCTAATTAAAGCTTTGCAAAGCCGGGGGATTACTATCTTGCTGGTGGAGCATTATATGCAGCTTATTATGGGGGTCTGCGACCGGATTGCTGTTTTAAATTACGGGGTTAAGATCGCTGAGGGCACCCCCCAGGAGGTTCGCAACAATGAAGAAGTGATCCGGGTTTACCTGGGCAGCCGGACAAAAATACCAGCTTAACGCTTGGGGAGGAAATTTGCTTTGCTACGACTGGAGAATTTAAGTGTTTTCTACGGAAAGATCCAGGCCCTTAAGGGGATTACTTTAGAGGTTGGGCAAGGCGAGTTGGTTGCTTTAATTGGAGCAAACGGGGCGGGAAAAACCACTACTTTAAGAGCAATTTCAGGGGTTTTGAAACCCGCCGGCGGAGCAATTTTTTATAACGGCAAGCGGATTGACAAGCTGGAGCCTGCGACCATTCTTCAGCTTGGAATCTGCCAGGTGCCGGAGGGGAGAGAGTTATTTGGCGAAATGACTGTTCTGGAAAACCTGGAAATGGGTGCGCTATACATAGACAACAAAAAGTTTAAAGAAAAATTAGAGGAAGTTTTTGGTTTTTTTCCGATATTAAAAGACAGGAAAAATCAACTAGCTAAAACTTTAAGCGGCGGCGAACAGCAGATGTTGGCGATTAGCCGTGGTTTGATGTCCGACCCGAATTGTCTACTTTTAGACGAACCTTCGCTGGGACTCGCTCCTTTAATCGTGGAACAGCTTGCCCAAATTATTAGCGATCTCCACAGAAAGGGTTTAACTATTCTTTTGGTAGAGCAAAACGCAGTTCTTGCGCTGGAACTGGCCAACCGGGGATATGTTTTGGAGACCGGGTGCATCGTTCTGGAAGGGACAGGTCAGGAGTTGCTCAGTAATGAACTTGTGAAAAAAGCGTATCTAGGTATTTAAAAAATCTGAAAGGGGAAGCGCAAATGATTATCGACTCTCATGAGCATCTGGGCGACTGCAGAGTGTTTGACCATGTGATTGAAGAGGAAGAGTTGATCGGGGCTTTGGATGCAAACAAAGTTGACGCTGCCTTAGTTCTCCCTTTCCCGGGTGCTGCAAACGAGCCGACTGTCCATGATGCGATTGCCGCGCTGGCAAAAAAATACCCGCGGAGAATATACGGGGTAGTCAGCCTGAACCCCCACATTGACGAAGAAAGCTATTTTAGGGAAGTGGAACGTTGTGTGAAAAAACTTAAATTTGTCGGCTTGAAGCTCCATCCTTACGGTCATGCCTGCCCCCCGGGAGCTAAAGACGCCGATAAAGTGTTTCAGGTTGCCCAGGACTTTGATCTTCCTTTGATCATCCATACGGGTCTGGGTGTTCCTTATGCTTTGCCCAGTTTAATTATTCCGCGGGCCAAGCAGTTTCCACGGATGAAAATAGTAATGGCCCACTCGGGCGCCTACATTTATACAGTCGAAGCTTTCATTGTCGCTGCCGAGTGTCCCAACGTTTATTTCGAAACATCCTGGTGCGCCGCGCACAGAATCAAAGCTTTAGTTGAGCAGTTTGGCGCCCACAGGGTGATGTTTGGATCGGACATCCCGCCCAATATTGCCACTGAGCTGGCCAAGTATAATTCCATAGGCTTGTCTTCGGCGCAACTGGAACAATGTTTGGCGGGTACTGTTCGGGAGGTTTTTAATTTGTCATAATTTTAACCCTACACATCTGGGGGGTCCAGGCCTTTGGAATCCGCGATACAAAAAGAGGTACGGCGACTGGTTTTAAATCGCTTCTTCATTTGCGCGGTTTTAGGATTTGCGTACTTTATATCCTACTTTCACCGTGTATCCCCGACGGTGATCGTAGATCGTTTGATGTCTACTTTTCATATTGAAGGCGCAGTCATTATCGGCAACCTAACGGCAATCTATTTTTACATCTACGCTTTGATGCAGATTCCTGGGGGTATGCTTGCCGACAGGTGGGGACCGAGAAAACTAGTTTCGGCAGGGATGTTCCTGGCAGGTACCGGCGCGCTGCTCTTTGCTTTTACACCGACAGTGCTTGGGCTTTATATCGGCCGGTTGCTCATCGCTTTTGGGGTATCGGTAATCTATGTTTCAATCTTAAAGTTTCAGAGCACTTGGTTTCGTCCTGACCAGGTGGGTACTTTCGCAGGGGTACTGCTGTTTGTCGGTAATCTGGGGGCGATTGTGGCCGCCACGCCTTTGGCCGCGATGGTTAGTCTTTTTGATTGGCGAATCTCTTTCGGGTTAATAGGTTTAGTCACCTTTTTGATAGCAATTTTTAGTGCCTTCATAATCATCGATAGTCCCGGAAACTGTAATTTAAGATACCCCCAAGAAGTATTTTTAAGATTAACAGGGGCCAACGTGACTAGCAAAAACAACCTCCATTTTAACGTTTCTGGATTTAAAAAAGACCTGGGGAGAATCTTTAAAAATAAATATACTTGGTTTGCCATCTTAGGAAGCTTTGGAACTTACGGAACTTTAATGGCTCTTTCCGGGGCCTGGGGTGTGCCTTATTTTATGCAAGTATATGGCCTTACCCGGGAGGAGGCGGCAAATTATGTGCTGCTCATGGTTCTGGGGTTAATGATTGGCTCACCACTGGTTGGTTATATTTCTGATTATATGGGAACGCGCAAGTTACCCTACTTGATATTCAGCTGCCTTTACTTTGTGACTTGGTTGATTCTCGTTTTTTGGGTCGGAAAGCCCCCGGAGTCTTGTCTTTACCCGGTTTGTTTTTGTTTGGGATTTTTTGGTTCGTCAAGCATGCTTTCGATGGTTTATGTGAAAGAGATGAACCCGGCAGACATAGCTGGCTTGGCGGTAGGGTGCGGAAATATCGGGGGCTTTCTGGGAACTGGCGTCATGCAGCCGTTAGTAGGTTATATTCTCGATCGCCACTGGGCGGGAGAGGTTATTTCGGGAGTGAAAATTTATTCTCAGGCTGCTTATTTTAAAGCTTTTCTTGTCTGTTTCGCCGTTGCAGCAATGGCCTTCCTTGTGGTTTCGTTCCTGCGGGAAGAGCGCCAGAAAATAAAACACTAAATTGGAGGTTTAAGCCATGGATTTTAAATTAAATGATGAACAACTTTTATTAAGGGACACGGTAAAAAAACTGGTTAAAGAAAAGCTTATGCCTCTGGCCGCTCAATTTGGGGAAAAGAACGAGGTTCCTTGGGATATAGTGAAGATCCTCGCTCAGCAGGGTTTATTAGGTTTGCACGTTCCCGAAAAATACGGCGGAAGCAGTAGGCCAGGGTTTGAAGCAATGCCTCTTTGCTTGGCCAGAGAACAATTGGCCCCTTGTTTGCCTGCCGAGTACATTTTTGCCGTTCAGGGCTTGGGTAGCTATCCTATCGTAGTGGCTGGTTCGGAGGAACAAAAAGAAAAATGGCTAGCCACGGCCGCAAAAGGAGAGAAACTCTTTTCTTTTGCCTTAACAGAGCCAAACGCCGGTTCGGATGTGGCAAGCATGGAGACAAAAGCTCTGCCTGACGGCGATTTCTATATTCTCAATGGCACTAAAACGTTTATCTCCAATGCTGGCGTTGCCGATGTTTATACTGTGTTTGCCAAAACAGATCCGCAACAAGGGGTGAGGGGAATCTCTGCCTTTGTTGTGGAAAAAGGTTCTCCCGGGTTAAAAATGGGCAGGCAGATCGAACTTATCTCCCCCCACCCCTTTGGTGAGTTGATCTTCGAGGATTGCCGGGTGCCCAAATCAAATCTCCTTGGGGAGTTGGGGGAAGGTTTTAAGACTGCCATGCGCACCCTGGATGTTTTCCGTCAAACGGTTGGCGCCATGGCGGTAGGCCTTGCCCAGGCTGCCCTGGATCTGGCATTGGAATACGCCAAACAGAGGATCACCTTCGGCAAACCCTTGGTCAAATTTCAAGGAATCCAGTTTATGTTGGCCGACATGGCGGTTGAGATCAGCGCTGCTCGACTTTTAGTGTACCAAGCTGCCTGGCTAAAGGATCAGGGGGAGGAAGACTTTATTAAAGAGGCTTCCATTGCCAAGCTTTATGCTACCGAAATGGCTCAGCGGGTGGTATATAACGCCCAGCAAATTTTTGGCGGGTACGGAATGACCAAAGATTGCCCCGTGGAAGCTTTTTACCGGCATATTCGGGCTACCACCGTCTACGAGGGGACTTCCGAAATTCAAAGGGTTATTATCGCTAAGCAATTGATCGAGAGAGGATAAAGCAAATATCTGATGAGGTGATTGATTATGCCAGCCATAAAATCAACAGGAGCCTACATACCATATTACCGGTTAAAACGGGAAGAAATTGCCAGGGCATGGGGCGGCGGCGCCCAAAAAGGCGAAAAGGCGGTGGCCAACTTTGATGAGGACAGCATTACTTTGGCCGTGGAGTCGGCCAGAGATTGCCTCCAGGGAATAGATCGCCGTACCGTTGACGGTCTATACTTTGCCACCACCACTTCCCCGTATAGAGAAAAGCAGTGCGCCGCAATAGTTGCCGCTGCGTTAGGGTTAAAAAAGAATGTCTTTACCGCTGATTTTACGGATAGCTTAAGAGCCGGAACAAACGCCTTAAGGGCGGCTCTAGACGCCTTGAAGGCTGGTACAGCCCAGAACATTTTAGTGATTGCTGCGGATTGCCGCTTAGGTGCGCCCGGTTCAGATTTCGAACAAACATTTGGCGATGGCTCCGCGGCCTTATTGGTAAGCAGCGAGGGCAGCGTCAGTTTTGGGGCCAGTTATACTCACGCCAGTGAAATAATTGACCAGTGGCGTACGGAAAATCAGCCCTTCGTGAAAATGTGGGAAGATCGCTTCGTCTACACCCAGGGGTACTTGGCTAACGTAAAAGAGGCCCTCAGCGCCTACTTAAAAGAAAATGATCATGCTTTGCAGGATTACCATAAGTTTATCATCTATGCTCCTGACTCGCGCCGTCACCAGGAGGCCTGCCGGATGTTAAAGGTGGATTCCCAGGTCCAGGTGCAAGACCCCCTGTTTGAGGTAGTTGGCAATACAGGCGCGGCTTTTGCCTTGATGATGCTGGTTGCCGCTATTGAAGAAGCGAGTGCAGGCCAAAGGATGCTTTTAATCAACTATGGGGACGGATGTGATCTATTTGCCCTGGAGGTAGAAGGAGAGCCTTTTGTGGCTAAAGAAAGGAAAGGGGTTAAGGGGTACTTAAAGTCGAAAAAGTACCTTAGCTACGAAAAATATCTTCGGGTGCGTAAGCTTCTGGAAGTTGAAATGGGCCGGCGCCGCCCCCCGCTGGTGTCCTCCGCAGTGGCGATTAACCGTGACCGCAAAATGATCTATAGTTTACATGCCAGTGAATGCACCAACTGCGGACGGGCCTTTTTTCCGCCGCAAAGGGTCTGCCTGTACTGCCGGGCGAAGGATCAATTCAGGGAAATCTCTTTTTCCGAACGCAAAGGCAAGCTTTTTAATTTTTGCCTGGATGAGTTGGCCCAGTCCAGTGACCCGCCGGTTATTGTCAGCCTGGTCGATGTGGAGGGGGGTTTAAGGTTTTACGGGCAGATGACCGACCGTGATCCGGAGCAAATAGAGCTTGATCTCCCCGTTGAGTTTACCTTTAGAAAAATGAGCGAAGCAGAAGGTTTTCATAACTACTTTTGGAAATGCCGTCCGATCCGGTAAACGTAAGGAGGAGAACGAAATGCGAGCAGGCGCCATAAAAGATAAAGTGGCCATCATCGGTATGGGCTGCACCAAATTCGGCGAGCACTGGAACATGAGCGTGGAAGACCTGCTCATTGAAGCGGTCTACGAAGCTTATGCCGACGCAGGCGTAGAGCCAAAGGATATCGAGGCAGCCTGGCTGGGTAGCGTGGGTTCTGCCTTTACCGGCGGAACGCTGGCCACGCCGCTTAAACTTAAATACATTCCCATCACCAGGGTTGAAAACGCATGTGCTACCGGCATGGACGCCTTGCGGAACGCCTGTTTTGCAGTAGCCTGCGGGCTCTATGATCTAGTTTTGGTCGCTGGCGTGGAAAAGCTTAAAGATAGCGGCTACGCCGGCTTGCCGGAATTTTACTTCCACCCCGTTTACGGCCAGGGCTTTACTGCGCCCGGCCGCTGGGCGTTGATTGCCAATAGATATTTTCTAGCCCACGGGATAAACCCAGAGGACGGTAAGAGGGCGCTGGCAAAAATTGCTGTCAAAAATCACCGTAACGGGACCCTTTCTCCCAAGGCCCATTTTCAAAGGGAGATCACCACCGAACAAGCCTTGCAAGCGCCAATTATCGCCTGGCCGTTAGGTCTTTTCGATTGTTGCCCGACCACCGACGGGGCTGCTGCAGCGATCATTTGCCGGGCGGATATGGCCAGCTCATTTAAAGATGATTACGTGTTAGTTAAAGGGTTTGGCCTGGCTGTCGGTCCCGGCCTGGGTAAAGAGGACATTGATTATAAATACGACCACTTGCCGGAAACGGAAGCTGCCGCCAGACAGGCTTACGAGGCTGCCGGGATTAAGAATCCCCGCCGGGAAATAAGCGTAGCCCAGGTGCACGACTGTTTTACCATTGCCGAATTAACTGAATACGAAGCGTTGGGGTTTTGCGAGCGGGGGAAAGCTGTCGAGGAAGTGGAAGCCGGCACATTCACTCTTGAAGGAGAGTTGCCCGTGAACACCGACGGGGGGCTGAAAGCCTTCGGGCATCCTTTAGCAGCGACCGGCCTACGGATGTGCAACGAACTATACTTACAACTGAGAGGAAAGGCCGGACCCAGGCAGGTAAAAAATCCTACTCTGGGTCTTGCGATGGCACAAGGCGGCCACCCAGGGATGCTTTTGCCGGTAATCACTATTTTAGGCTGCAGAGATTAAATTTCCCGAAGATGAAATCAAGGGGGCATTTTCATGTCAACGTACGAGATCCGTTTTTCTGAAGAACACAAAACGCTCCGCCAGGTAGCCAGAGATTTCGCCGAAAAAGAAATTCGCCCCGTGGTGGATGAAGATGAACGAAACCACCGTTTCCAGCACGCACTCTTAAAAAAAATGGGTGAGCTTGGCTTTTTTGGTTGCACAATTCCGGAGGAGTACGGAGGGTCAGGGTTAGGATTTTTAGCCCACGCGATTGTGACCGAGGAAATAGCGCGGGTCAGCGGTTCGTTGCGGGCTCCTTTTAACATGCAAGCCATGGGAACGGCAAGGGAAATTTACCAGTTTGGCAACGAAGAACAAAAGAGGTATTACATCCCGAAGTTAATCAAATGTGAATTGCTGGGGTGTATTGGCATCACCGAGCCTAATGCCGGTTCCGATGTGGCATCCCTCCAGACGACTGCCGTCAGAGACGGCAATTATTACATCTTAAACGGGACCAAAACGTGGATAACTTATGCTACGGTGGCCGACGTGGGAATATTCTACGCCTATACGGACCGCTCTAAAAAGCATAAGGGAATTTCTGCCTTTATTGTCGATCTTCATTCCCCAGGTGTTACCACCCGTTTAATCGAACATAAAATGGGCTGGCACGCCTGCCCCACAGGAGAAGTCATCTTTGAGGACGTAAGGGTGCCGGTAGAAAACCTTTTGGGCAACGAGGGGGAAGGTTTTCGATATGCCATGCAGGGGCTTGACAACACAAGGCTGAGCGCGGCCGCCGGCGCGGTTGGCGCCTGTCAGGCGCTGGTGGAGGAGGCTGTCAAGTACGCCCGGGAAAGAAAACAGTTTGGCCAGGAGATAGGCAGGTTTCAAATGGTTCAGGAGCAAATTGCCAGGATGGTCGTGGAAACTGAAGCCGCAAGACTCATGGTTTACCGCTGTGCTTATCAAAAAGACCTGGGCGTCAAAAATACTCTCGAAACATCGATGGCCAAGTATTACGCTTGTGATGTGGTCTCCCGGGTAGCGGATTTGGCCTTGCTGATTTTGGGCGCCTATGGGTATTCAGGTGAATATCCGGTGGAAAGGATTCTCAGAGACTCAAAACTGTATCAAATCATCGAAGGCTCTCCGAACATCCAAAAAATCATTATAGCAAACGACGCACTTGGCTATGCGAAAGCTAATAGATCATAAAAATCCTACCGAAAGGAGTATTGCTCATGAACCAAGTTGAAAAAATTGCCGTTATTGGAGCGGGTAACATGGGTCACCAAATCGCTCTTTGTGCGGCGCTGGGCGGCTTTAGAGTGAAGTGCGCCGATGTTAACCCGGAAGTTTTAAAGAAGGCAGAGCAGTTCGCAGATACCTACCTTCCGGAAAGAGTAGCCAAAGGGAAACTTTCGGAAGAGGTGGCCAAAACAGCGCGCGCTAACATTTCCTTTACCCTTGATTTGCAAGAAGCGGTTGGTGACGCCGATTTTGTAATCGAAGCGGTATTAGAAAGGTTAGAGTTAAAAAGAAAGGTTTTTGCCCAACTAGACGAACTCTGTCCAGCGCACGCCATCTTAGTCACCAACAGCTCTTATATTGTCAGTTCTAAAATCGCCGATGCAACGAAACGCTCTGAAAAAGTCTGCAATATGCACTTTTTCAACCCGGCTTTAGTGATGAAATTAGTGGAAGTGGTCAAGGGTCCCCACACTGCCGAGGAAACTGCTCAAATAGCGATGGAAGTAGCGAAAAGAATGGACAAAGTTCCTGTCCTTTTGCAAAAAGAAATTTATGGCTTTTTAGTGAACCGAATAATCTCGGCAATTCGGAACGAAGCCTTGTACCTCTACGATCTTGGGGTTGCTTCATATGAGGATATTGATACCGCGGTGGTTCACGGGCTAGGACATCCGATGGGGCCTTTCCGCTTAATGGATCTAGTGGGTATTGATCTGCTCTTCGACATTACCATGAATCGCTACCGGGATACCGGGGATCACACTTACAAGCCCTCACCTATCTTGGTAGAAAAATTTGCGAAAGGTGAATGGGGTCGGAAGACGGGTAAAGGATTTTATGATTATCAAGAAAACGGAAGAAGCAAATAGCAAATCACTAATAGTTTCGGAGTGAGGCGAAGATGAGTTATCAAAACATCCTCTTCGAAAAGGACGGCCACATTGCTCTGATTACCTTGAACCGTCCCGAAGTTCGCAATGCCCTGGATCCGCAAACCTGGGCGGAAATTCGCACGGCCATCCGTGAATGCCGCCTAGACAACGAAATCCGTGTCGTCATCATCACGGGCGCCGGAGGAAAAGCCTTTGCCTCCGGTGCCGATATCCGTACCTTGCGGGAACGGCGTCTTTTGGAAGTTTTGGAGAGTGAGACTCAGGAAGCCTTGAACGATATCGAAAACCTGAGCAAGCCCGTAATTGCCGCGATAGATGGTTTTGCCTTGGGCGGGGGTTGTGAACTGGCTATGGCTTGCGATATCCGCATAGCCACCGACCGATCTAAGCTGGGTTTGCCGGAAGTCAACCTGGGCATTATCCCTGGTGCGGGCGGAACTCAACGTCTGCAACGTTTAGTCGGCCTGGGGAGAGCAAAGGAACTTGTTTTTACCGGGGATATTATTGATGCCTCGGAAGCGGAGCGGATTGGTCTGGTGAACAAGGTGGTTCCGCCGGAGCAATTAATTCCTGCAGCACGAGAGATAGCTTCCAAGATAGCTTCCAAGGGACCAGTAGCGGTTAGTCTTGCTAAGGCGGCCATTAACGCAGGTACCAACGCCGACATCAAAACCGGCCTCTTATTAGAAAAATTGGCTTTAGCAGTTGCCTTTTCGACAGAGGACCGCGTTGAAGGTACCAGCGCCTTTTTAGAAAAGAGAAAACCTAATTTTCAGGGCAAATAAGGGGAGAAGTGGGTGACCTAAAAGAATTTTGTGTATGGCTTTCTGAAAGCAGTCGCTCAACGGAAATCCGCGTTTTGTAATAAAGGGGGATCGCAAAACCGTGTGCCAGTGGTGTGTAAAACACGGCGACGGCGGCAAGTGGTATTTAAACACCCAAAACTACGCGCAAAAAATGTACAAACTCCGCCAAAAGGAAGTTAAACGCAAAGGGGCGGAAGCGAATCTGCAGACCATGGCCGAAGATTTGCTAAGGGAAGCAATTGAGGCGCGCAGCCTCGACCCGGCCAACTTCCCTATGTTAAAAGAGCGGGCCGAGCAGTTGAGCCATACCGTTCACTTCGGCCAGGTGGTCACCCTCCAGGAGGTCCAGGCCATCATGGATATCGCCTACCCCATCGCCCGGATGACCTGCGCGTGCAGAAGACACGTCAGGGCGCTCAAGGATTCCGATAATTTCTTTTGCATGGGCCTTGGCGTGGGCATGTTTAAATGGGAAAGGTGGCCGGAAACCTACCGGGGCGGCGTGGAATTTTTAAATCCAGAGGAAGCCAAAGAATGGCTCGCCGAGGTCAACAAAAAAGGGGCCGTGCACACCTTTTGGACTTTCGGGACCCCTTATATCGGGGGCATTTGCAACTGTGAGTACCCCGTTTGTTTGGGAATCAGAAACCGCCTGGATTACGACCTGAAGATTCTTTTCAAAGGCCATTACGTGGCGATGGTGGACTACAACAAATGTACGGGCTGCGGAACATGTGTCGAGCGCTGCCAGTTCGGAGCCGTACGCGTGGAGGTCTCTCTTGGCAGGGCGACCGTGAACATGCTCAAGTGTTTTGGCTGCGGGTTCTGCGAAACGGGGTGCCCCCACGGCGCGATGACCCTGGTGGAGCGGGAGCAAATTCCCCTCTTGGCAAATGAATGGTAGGGGGTGCATACCCATGCGAAAGGATCAGCTCAACGTTGATTTAAACCTCTGTAAGAACCCCTTAGAGTGCGGACTCTGCCTGCAGATCTGCCCCCAGGCCGTTTTCAAAGCCGTACCGGCGAAAGTTTACAAGTTTAAAGAAACGCCGGAAGAAGAATACGTCCTCAAACCTTACTACTGGATGGCCTGCGTCGGCTGCGGGGAATGTGCCCGCATTTGCCCGCCCGGCGCCATCACTCTGCGCTTTGACGACCGCCGTGAAGGGGGTGCTTCCGTTGGCCAGAACTTATCCTGAATACGATTACGATCTGCCGGAAGGTTTGTTCCAGGATTTAGGCGGGTTGGCCGTCACGGAGCTGGAAAAAGAACTGGCCGGCCGGTTGGAGGGGGGCCTTGCCCTGCCGGCGCTGGAAGAATTTTTTCGCGAATACGGCCAGCGGGTGGCGCGGGCGGTGCTGGCCGCCGGGGAAAAATACAAGGACCGTACCGCCGAAGTAATGGAGGAGGCGGCCCGGAAAACCGGCCTGGTGTCTCCAGGCATCCCCCAGCGCTACATCGAAATCTGGCTTTTGGCAACCAGGCCCCGGGACAAGTGGGGGATCCAGGAAAATTCGACCAGGCGCCTGACTTTTGTTGTTAACGAATGCTCCCTTTATGAATTAATAAAGGAAAGTTTTTCTGGGGAGCCTTCCTTGCCTTGTCAAGAAATTTGCCTCACTTTTTTGAAAGAGCTCTACAAGCAGCTTGAACTCGATGTACAGGCTATCCAATTAGGTACCATGGTTCAAAATAACATCTGTTGTTTTAAAAGTGAATTTACAATTGACAGCCAATAAAGCTTCAGTCGAAACGTGTTCCGCTTTACAGTATTGAACAACTGATAATACGGCTGGCCGATCGATATAAGGGAAGAGCAAAATGAGCAATTCCAGGTTTCTGGAAGTAAAAAATCTTTGGCAGGGAGATATAGGATGTACGAGCAAATTAAATATGAGATTTCGGAACGCATTCTAATGATTACTTTAAACCGACCCGAACAATTGAATGCGTTCACTAAGCAAATGTGTGAGGAGCTTTGTGACGCATTTGATCGTGCCGATGCCGATGACAGTGTCAGAGTAATTATTGTCACGGGGGCAGGTCGCGCCTTTTGTGCCGGCGCCGACCTGAGACGGGGAAAGGGAACTTTTGATTACAGAGAACGCGAGGATTACGGTTCTTCTATTGAAGAACACCGGGACATCGGAGGATTATTGACGTTGCGCATCTTTGAGTTGAAAAAACCAATCGTTGCCGCTATCAATGGCCCGGCAATAGGTGTAGGAATTACCATGACTTTGCCGATGGATATACGGATTGCTTCAACTAATGCTAAAATAGGCTTTGTATTTGCCCGTCGCGGCATCGTTCCAGAAGCCTGCAGCGGTTGGTTTTTGCCGCGCATAGTGGGAATTAGCCAGGCTGCGGAATGGATCTTTTCTGGGCGAGTTTTTTCCGCGGAAGAAGCCCTCGCTGGGCGGTTGGTGAGTCGGGTGGTTCCCTCTGATGAGCTGTTGCCAACGGCACGAACATTGGCTACAGAAATCGCGCAAAATACCTCGGCCGTCTCTGTAGCTTTGTCCCGCCAGTTACTTTGGCGAATGCTGGGTGCGGAGCATCCGATGGATTCTCACAAACTGGAATCTAAAATGTTGTTCTGGATGGGTCAGCAGATCGATGCCCACGAAGGTGTTGCGGCATTTCTGGAAAAACGTCCGGCAAATTTTACAATGAAGCCTAGTATGGATATGCCTGATTTTTACCCCTGGTGGCCGAAACGGTCGTTTTAAAGGTTTTCAAATCTCCGTCTTAAGAGTACAATCCAAATTAATAAATTTGTTTCAAGAACCAGCTGGTAAAGAAAGTTTTTATCAATTTAAAGAATCGTTATTGTCAAGTGTTTGCGGGTCCTTGCCCACTACCTCCTTCTTTAACATATAGGGACCTTTGGTATAATACCAAGGTCCCCTTCACCTTTTTCTAAAGTTTCTTCCAACCATCTTGTTTTGATAGGCGTTAGGAATGCTGTCAAATAATATTTGTGGAATGTAAGGATCTGGTTTCCTTCGCTAGGTCCGTGTCGTCATAGCGGGACTGAGCAAAGGTTATAGAGGAAAATGGAACCTTAAAGGATCACCCAAAGGAGGGCGCTCAATGAAGATAGTGGTTTGCGTGAAAAGTAAGGCAATCGTAGCTAACCTCAGCGAGCTTTTGCCGGAAGACGAGATTGTGGCCGTTTCCCTGGTCGAGAGCAAGGACGGGATTGACGATGCAGACGTTTTGGTTCCCTCGATGGCGGAAATAACAAAAGAGACTATCGAGAAGGCCAAAGCCTTAAGGCTCATTCAGCAATATGGCGCCAGCCTCGACGGGGTGGACATCCAGGCGGCCACGAAGAAAGGTATCTACGTGGCTAACGTACCCAGCGAGCATACCGGCAATGGCGAGTCGGTAGCGGAGTTGGCCATCTTCCTGATGCTTGCCCTGGCCAGGAATTTCGCGCGGGCAAAGGAAAACATCCAGAAACGAAAGACCGGTTCGCCCATCGGGACTACCCTAAAGGGAAAGACGGCGGGAATCATTGGCGTAGGCGGCATCGGAAAGAACCTGATCAGAAGGTTAAAAGCCCTTGAAATAAACATCATGGCCATTTCAAAGCATCCTTCGGAAGAGAAAAAGAAAACACTAGGCATAGATTTTTACGGGGGTACTGAGGCCCTCCCCCGGGTGTTAAAAGTCGCGGACTTTGTAGTTTTGTGCACACCGCTAACTGAAGAAACAAGGGGAATAATCGGCAAAGAGGAATTAAAAATGATGAAAGACACCGCTTTTCTGATCAACGTAGGCAGGGGGCCGCTGATTGATTATGTCGCCCTTTTATGGGCCCTCGAAAACAAGGAGATCGCTGGGGTTGGACTGGACGTTTTTTGGCAAGAGCCACCGGACCCGGCGGATCCAATTTTTCGATACAACACGGTGGCAACCCCCCACATTGGCGGGGCAACCGATATTTCTTTGCGCAAGATAGGGGAAGCGGTGGCGGAAAATATCAACAGAATCCGGCGCGGGGAAAAACCGTTGCATTGCGTCAATATACCAGGGTAATTCCCCATGCCGCAAGCGGCACCAACAGAAGATGAAAACGGCAACTGTCGAATAATTACTATATCGGCTGGCGTCCTGAGGTCGGATCTCCTTGGTGCCTTGAGCCCGTAGGGATGAAGGTATTGGGGGATTGAATTATTTAAGCAGATGAACGTTACCCAGCCTCACCCGCTTTAGCCCGGCAGCAAAGGCGACTTCCCGGCAGGCCAGGGCCTCTTGCTTTGCAGTTAAGGGCAAGTCCGAAAGCCTGTGCTGCGGGTAAAAGGCAAGCAAGGAGTAAGGGATGTCCGGGTTAAGCCCGGCAATAAATTTTGCTATGGCCTCTACTTCGACACTATCCACGTATCCGGGCACCAGGAGCGTACTGGCCACCAAAAAGGGAGGCTCCGGCCGCTTTTTACAATAGTCCGCCAGCGCAGCAAAG
>JBFMBG010000034.1:0-32533 GCA_040755215.1 Bacillota bacterium
GTCCAATCTAAAACCGGCATGGAAAGCATAGAATAACATCACGGAAAAGCTGAGTGCCGGGCGAAAGGGTCGGGAGCGAGCCGGACAATTCCAGCCCGGTGGGAAATGATGGCAGAAGATATTTTTAGAGGAGTTTCCCGCATGGCTGAGAGCCTTACCACATCCGCCCACCGGAGATTACCCCGGCGGGCGGTTTTCACGTAAAAATAAAAGAATTTGCGGCGATCCATGACGAAGGTGACGATAAATGCGGATAATTATCGGTATAACCGGCGCTTCCGGCGCCATATACGGAATCAGGTTGTTAGAAGTTCTTCGCCGGCAGGAAATAGAAACCCATCTCATTATAACCGATTCCGCCAAAAAAACCATCAGCGTAGAAACGGACTACCTCATCGAACAGGTAGAAGCAATTGCCGATTTCGTTTATGACAACCATGATCTCGGAGCCCCCCTGGCAAGCGGCTCTTTTCCCACCGATGGAATGATTATCGCCCCTTGCTCAATAAAAACTGTTTCCGCCCTGGCTCATTCCTACAATGATAATTTATTGGTGCGGGCGGCCGACGTTACCCTTAAAGAAAAAAGAAAAATTGTCGTTGTTCCCCGGGAGACACCTTTGCACCTGGGTCACTTAAGGCTGCTCGCAGCTTTAGCGGAACTGGGGGCGGTTATTGTTCCTCCCGTACCGGCTTTTTATCACTTGCCAAAAAGTATTGATGATCTGATAAATCATACTGTGGGCAAGATCTTGGATCAGTTTGGAATTAAACACCAACTGTTTCGGCGATGGAATGGAATCTGAAGGGAAGTCGAGATTCATCGAGCAGATCAAGCACCTGAAAACCATCCCCGGTGTGGCCGGCGTGCATATCATGGCCGTCGCCTGGGAAGAAGTGGTGCCCCAAATCGTCGAGCGCGCCGGGCTGTACCCGCGGTCGAAAGTGGGGGGATAGATTATCCCTTTTTGCAAAGCAAAAAACTGTAGACAAAAACCACCCTACAGGATTACATCGCCGGGTGGTTTTTTGTTTTGGACTGATCAGGATATGGAGTTTCGTCGTTTCGGCCCTTCCCGGCGGATATTTATTGATAAATTTATTGACTATAGTTCATAATAGGGATAAAATAGTTATGAACACTTGTTAATTATAAGGGGGTGGAAAGGATGAGAGTAGCGATCACTGCAGTGGGTAAGCGTCATGGAGCGCACGTAGATCCTCGCTTTGGCCGGTGTAATTTCCTGGCGATTGTGGATACCCAAAAAGAACAGTGGGAATTTATCCCTAACCCAGGCTTATCATTTGGAGGAGGTGCCGGTGCCCGCGTTGCCCGGGAATTGGCGGGCTGGAAAGTGGCCTGCGTAGTGACCGGACACATCGGACCCGACGCTTTAGCTGTATTGGAGGCCGCCGGGATAGAAGTTCATACGGGAGTTGGCGGTACCGTTCAACAGGTATTTGACTTATACCGGCAGGGGCTATTGAAAGCAACAACCCTTAACAACTACCCGCAAGACAACGCTTCGTGAAAGAAGCAAGAAGAAAGTAGGGAACAAAGCATGTTCGTAGCCGCAGACAGCGGAACGGGAGGCACGGTGGATTCGCAATTTCGATCAGCGAATTTTTGGCAACTTTAATTCCTGACCTTAACAAAATCGCGCCCGTGCTTCCCGTACTTTCCCCGCCAGGTTTTGACTAAACACATTACCTTCTGATTTTTTTACAGATGGATAGATCCCAGTCTTAAGAGCTTTACAGAAAGCCTCAATCATTTCTTCCGTTGCGCTGCTCACGATAAATAACCCCGATTTGGATTTCCAATTTTTTTGCCTGGTATTCCCCTTCTTCATGCTTTTTTATTTTTAAATTATTTTTTTATTGACATTGGGTCATAATTAGGAATAAAATTGTTATGGGCAATTGCTCATAATAGGTTAAGGGGAAAACGGTACAAGGAGGTGTTTTTATTTGAAAATTGCCGTTGCCACGGAAGGAGCCATGGTGGCAGAACACTTCGGGCGCTGCCGGGAGTATACCATTGCCGAGATTCAGGATGGAAAGCTCGCCAGTAAAGTGGTGATTCCCAGTCCCGGTCACGAACCCGGTTTTTTACCCCGCTACCTGGCCGGAATGGATGTCCACTGCGTGATTGCCGGCGGCATGGGGGTCAAAGCGCAAAACCTTTTTCGGGAAGCGGGAATCAAGACTGTGGTAGGCGTAACCGGCTTGGTTGACCGGGTTATTGATGATTTTATCGGCGGCCGGCTGGTTGGCGGGGAAAGTTTTTGCGACCACAGCGGGCACGGATATGGTTGCGGCGGTGGTTGCGGGCACGAAGACCACCATTAGTAGTTGAGTGGAAATGAGAGTGGTGTTGTTGGAAAGGAGGTGCTTTGAGGATGCCGTGGGGAAATAGAACTGGTCCCTGGGGCCTTGGCCCGATGACGGGAAGAGTGATGGGTTACTGTGCGGGCTATCCTGTGCCCGGCTCTCTAAATCCTGGCTGGGGTTGGGGTTATGGACCCGGCTTGCGAGGTTATTGGGGCCGGGGCCGTAGACGTGCCCGCTTCTTTGCCTGGGGTTTTCCTCGCCGGGGTGTTGCAGGGTATGACGCTCCCGTTGTTGCGTCGCCGCCTTATCCTGGGGAGCTTGAGCTGCTCAAAGAGCAGGCAGCCTATTTT
This sequence comes from Bacillota bacterium, assembly GCA_040755215.1. Lineage (GTDB taxonomy): Bacteria > Bacillota > Desulfotomaculia > Desulfotomaculales > Nap2-2B > JAIMBK01. The sequence continues at coordinate 2,684 of JBFMBG010000034.1, forward strand.
GAAGAGGTTTTAAGCGACGTTAAAAAAAGGATCGGCGAACTGGAAACCAGGAAAAAAGAAGAGTAAAAAGAAGAGTAAAGAAAGGTAGACGCGCTGGAAGAATAACCAGCGCGCTTTTTTATTTTCTCTTGAGACAAAAAAATAATTTAACAAAAGTTCATTTCATTATTGACATATTTTCATAATAGGAATAAAATTGTTATGAACTATATTTCGATATTTTAGGAGGTACGCTTTGGTGAAAGTGGCGATCAGTGCGAAAGATAAAAGGCCTGATGCACAGGTAGATCCCCGCTTCGGAAGGTGTAATTACTTTGCTATTGTCGACGTCGAGCAGGAGCAGTGGGACTTTTTGCCCAACCCAGGATTATCTTCCGGGGGAGGCGCCGGAACCTATGCTGCCCAGGAACTTGCCAACAGAGGAATACAGGGCGTGTTGACCGGGAGTGTCGGGCCGAACGCCGTAGCGGTCTTGCAGGCTGCCGGTATAGAAGTTTATACCGGGGTAAGGGGAACTCTTCAAGGAGCAATTGCTCTTTACCGGAAAGGGCGTTTAACACCAGCAACGAAAGGGACGGTCAGGTGTTCGTTGTCGTAACCGGCGAAAGAAGGGGGAACGGATAAAACTACGATGGCAGCTGCCTTACTTTGGCCAGGAACACCCGAATTAAAAGTGCGGGTGAAAGGGTGAGCCGCCGATGAAAGAACTGGTCGTGGTCAGTGGTAAGGGCGGCACGGGCAAAACCTCTATAACTGCCTCGCTGGCTGTGCTGGCCTGGAATAAGGTCATGGTTGATTGCGATGTCGATGCAGCCAACTTGCACCTGTTACTGGAGCCAAAAGAGCGAGAAAAAAAGCCTTTCTATGGTTTACCTAAAGCAGTTATTGAAAAGAAAGAGTGTCTGAAGTGTGCTCTGTGTGAAAACCTTTGTCGTTTTGACGCCATTCGGGGGTTTGCGGTCAATCCTCTGGCCTGCGAAGGATGCGGGGTATGTTTTCACGCCTGTCCCTGTGATGCCGTAAAGATGGTCGATCATTTGGCGGGATACCTTTACCTTTCGGAAACAAAGTATGGTCCGCTGGTCCATGCCCGGCTGGCGGTCGCCGAAGGTAATTCAGGCAAACTGGTGACTTATGTTCGCCAGCAGGCGAAAGAGATTGCCGAAAAAGAGGGGTGCGGTCTGCTTATTACCGATGGTCCTCCGGGTATCGGTTGTCCGGTGATTGCCTGTCTTTCCGGGGCAGACCTGGCTTTGATCGTTACCGAACCTACTTTATCGGGGCTTCACGATCTGGAACGGGTAATGGCGCTGGTAGAACATTTTCAGGGGAAAGCAGCAGTTTGCGTTAACAAATGGGATTTAAGCCAGCGGAACAGCCTGGAGATTGAAGCGATGTGTAAAGCTAAAGGCGTTCCGGTGGTTGGGAAAATACCTTACGATCCGGTTGTAAATGATGCTGTTCGCCTGGGATGCCCGGTGGTGCAGTATAACGGCACCCGGGTTGCCGGTGGAATCGTCGATATGTGGGATGGGCTGGTGAAACTGTTATCCCTGCATTAGGAGGAGCCGGGAGATGCCTATTTACGAGTACAGGTGCCGGAATTGTGGCCTGGTAACCGAGATCCTAGAAGGTGTAGGGGAGAATAGGGAATCACCACGTTGCCGTCATTGCGGAGGGAATATGTTAACCAAAATGATTTCGGCTTCTTTTGTCCGGGTGGGAAGTAAAACGGGCAGCGGGATGAGTTGCCCCTTTCCTGGGGAAGGAAGTGAAAAAAAAGTGCCGGAAGATTGCCACGGCAACTGGCCTGCCAATGATGATTACATAAAGCTGCAGATCGATTAGCAGCTCTTCAGGTGGAAAAAAGTTGATGGCTTACTGGATAGTCAATAAATCGATAATCGGGATGGACGGGGAGAAAATTCCGGTTTTTAAGGAGGAAATTAAGTTTATGAAGATTGCCGTGGCCAGTGATGATGGTTTCGTAGCGGCACATTTTGGGTCTTGTTCCGAATTCGTGTTATTTACCATCGGTCTGCGGGATAAGATTGTGGAAAAAGTTATCATTCCCAGTCCGGGACACCAGAAACGGGGGTTTTTGCCCGGGTTCCTGGCCCAAATGGGAGTAACCCATGTGATTTCCGGCGGGATGGGCCACCTGGCGCGCAGGCTTTTTGCCGAAATGTGGATTATTACGGTTGTAGGAGCAAGTGGGCCGGTGGACAGAGTGGTGGAAGATTTTCTTGCCAACAATCTGGTGGTTGACGAGAACCCGTGTCCACACTTTCGTACCTGCCAGAATGGGAACGGCTCCAGTTGCGAAGATAAGCTAACGCTTCAAGGAGGGCGAGGGTTAATCCTTTGTTAGAATGCCAGTTAGATCGTAAGAGGTTTAACCAGCGCTCTTTTTTTGCCCTCATGTTATGAAATTATGTAAAATTAAGAGTGAGTTAGATATTTTACATAAGTTCGTTTTGCTTTACATTAAGGCCGTTATTTAACATTTGTTCATAATTTTTTAGCTTGATATAGTAGTTTTTAAAAATGAAAAAGTGGAGGGAGAAGATTGGAAACTATATTGGCTACCCAGTTGGATCCGTCATTTAGAGAGGAAATAATGACTAAATTTTGCACGGACAAGAACCCGCGGGATCTCGCCAATTGCCTGACCTGCGGGATGTGCAGCGCGGGTTGCCCTTACAACGGCGTACACGATAACGCCGACCCGCGCGTTTTTATCCGGCAGATTTTACTGGGCATGCGGGAAGAAGTGCTCAACTCCAAATTTGTCTGGGTCTGTACCATGTGCGGGCGCTGCACCATGCACTGCCCCATGAACGTTGACGTGGCGGGTATCGTCAGAACCGTCCGGGGGAACTTTGGCCTGAAGGCCCCGGGGTTTTTGCAGGACGTGGTGGACGCCCAGATCAGAACGGGCAACCAGATGGAGGTGACCCGGGAAGACTACCTGGAAACTTTAGAGTGGATGGCGGAGGAAACCGCCGCCGAACTGGGCGACCCCAGCATCCGGATCGAAGTCGATAAAGAAGGAGCCGATTATTTATTCCTCTGGGACCCCCGGGAGATCAAATACTACCCCCAGGATATCGCCAGCATCCTGAAGATCTTCTGGGCCGCCGGGGCCAGCTGGACCTGCAGCAGCCGGTGGTGGGACGCCACCCATTACGCTTACTTCAGCGGTGACGACGAGGCGTCCCGGATTATGCTGGAGCGGATCTACGGGGAGTATGTTCGCCTCAAAGCCAAAGTGGTCGTGGTTACCGAATGTGGCCACGCCACCCGCGCCCAGATGTGGGGGCGCAAAGTATGGCTGAAAAAAGACTACCCGGTGATCAGCTTCGTGCAACTGCAGGCCCGGTGGATCAAAGAAGGAAGAATCAAGCTCGACCCAACCCGCAACCCCGAACCGGTGACCTTCCACGACCCCTGCAACGCCGTACGCAAAGAGGGGATTGTCGAAGAGCCCCGGTACTGCCTCCAGCAAGCCTGCCTGGACTTCCGCGAAATGTGGCCGAACCGCCAGTACAATTACTGCTGCGGGGGAGGGGGCGGCCTCCTTTCCATGGGCAAGGATATTCACCCTTACCGGATGGCCAAAGGAAAACTGAAGGCTGAACAAATTGAAAGAACGGGCGCCAAAATCGTGGTGACCCCCTGCCACAACTGCTGGGACCAGTTAAACGACATCATCAAGTATTATAAGCTGGATGCCAGGCTCAGCCACATTCACCACCTGGTCAGCAATGCTTTGGTTTTGCCGGGGAAGAATTAACTTCTAAAAAATTATAAAAACATTGATTTGCGCTCATGGATCCAAAATCCCTGCTGGTTGAAAGTAATTTGCCGGGCGGGGATTTTTCGCTTAGGAAAAATTTTTTGTAGATTATTATTGACATAGTTTCATAAAGGACATAAAATTGTTATGGACATAAGTTCATTACCCCGTCAACTGTCGCCTGGGCAATGCCTGAGGGAAGAAAAGGAACAGAAAGAAGGTAGCTAACGAAAGATGTTCGTTGCCGTAGCCAGCGGAAAAGGAGGCACGGGCAAAACCACGGTGGCGACCAGTCTGGCTCTGGCCGTGGCCGGGAAGCGAAAAGTTCAGTTTTTGGATTGCGACGTGGAAGAGCCTAACGGCCATCTTTTTATGAAACCAACCTGGGTCCGCAAAAAACCGGTAACTGTTCTGGTTCCCCAGGTCGATCTGGCGAAGTGTACTTTCTGCGGTCGTTGTGCCGAGATCTGCGCGTACCACGCCCTGGTTGTGCTTCCAGGGGATGTCTTGACTTTTCCGGGGTTATGTCATAGTTGCGGCGGCTGCTGGCACTTTTGTCCCGAAGGGGCCATCACCCCCGTGCCGCAGGAGATTGGTTGGCTGGAAGAAGGACTGGCCGGCGAAGTAAACTTTGTGCATGGTCGTTTAAAGGTGGGGGTGGCGATCAGTCCACCGCTGATCCAGGCCGTAAAGGATTGCCGTTCGCCGGAAGCAGCAGTGATTGCCGACGTTCCCCCGGGTACCTCCTGCCCGGTGATTAAAGCCGTGGAGGGCGCGGATTTTTGTCTTTTGGTCACGGAGCCCACTCCCTTTGGCCTCCACGACTTAAAACTGGCCGCCGGAATGATCAGGGAGTTGAATATTCCCGGCGGGGTGGTGATTAACCGCTCGAACGGAAAAGATGAAGACGTGGAAAGATTTTGCCGGCGTGAAGGACTCCCCTTGCTCTTGAAGCTGCCCCTGGAGCGGGAAATTGCCGTTGGCTATGCCCGCGGCCTGCCCCTCCTGGCCATCCGGCCCCAATGGGAAAAGGGTTTTCTGGCTCTTTGGGCAACGTGCGAAAAGATGAGCCGCTGTGAAGGAACTTACCGCAAAAATTAGGTAAAAACAGTTCGGGCAAACCTGGCTGGCCGACGGTTTGCCGGCGGTGCTTCCCGGCAATAGAGTTGCCGGGCAGGATTGCGGAAAACTGAAAATATATGTCCAAGGAGAGGAGAAAAATGTCTGGCGATCAATGTACTTCTTGCGTTTCCAAAGGAAATGAGGAATGTGCGGAAAGGCAAAAACCCCTTTTCCCCCCGGCGCAGAACGAGGTAAGCAAGATCAAACACGTGCTGGCGGTATTCAGCGGCAAGGGAGGCGTGGGGAAATCCCTGGTCAGCGCCTTAATCGCCGTCGGGTTGGCCCGGCGCGGCTTCCGGACGGGCATTCTCGATGCCGACATTACCGGTCCCAGCATTCCCAAAATGTTTGGCTTGCGTGCCCGTCCGGAAGGATTTGATCACTTCATCATGCCGGTGAAAACCTTTTTAGGGATTAAGGTCATTTCCTTGAATCTTCTTTTGCCCGAGGAGGACGACCCGGTGATCTGGCGTGGCCCCCTGATTTCCGGCGCAGTAAAGCAGTTCTGGACAGACGTGGTTTGGGGAGAAATAGATTACCTGGTTGTGGATTTGCCGCCCGGAACCGGCGACGTGCCTTTAACGGTGATGCAGTCTTTGCCTCTCAACGGGCTGGTGGTGGTCACTTCTCCCCAGGACCTGGTCTCGCTGGTGGTCAGAAAAGCAATTAAGATGGCCGGGCAAATGAATGTTCCTGTTCTTGGCCTGGTGGAAAACATGAGCTACCTGGAATGTCCGCATTGCGGGAGAAAAGTATATCTTTTTGGCCGTAGTCACGTCCAGGAGATCACCCGGTCTACGGGGATCGAGTTAATTGATTGTTTACCTGTTGACCCCAGGCTTGCGGAGTTAAGTGATCGCGGCCGGATCGAAGAATATCAAACGGGGGCTTTTCAAGGGTTGTTTGAAAAGCTTGGCGAAAAACTTGGGGAAAGATGGTAAGGGTGCCTCGACCGCCGAAATGTAGACGCATCGCGTTTATTCCCCAGCAAACGTACTTTCGGCCGTTTGGACCGGCCGGAGAAAGTATCCGCAGGCCGGAGGAAGTGGTGCTTTCGGTAGAGGAGATAGAAGCTATGCGTTTAAGGGATCTGGAAGGTCTGGAACAGGAAGAGTGTGCGTTGAGAATGAATGTGTCCCGGTCCACCTTTCAGCGCATCCTGGCCAGCGCCAGGACGAAAGTTGCCGATGCGTTGGTGCACGGGAAGGCAATCAGGGTAGGGGGCGGTAATTTTTATCTGGTACCCTTCCCCTATTCCTGTAAAAATTGCGGCTACGAGTGGGAAGCCGTTCCTGTCGAAGAGGGCAATGTTTGTCCCCGGTGCTTCAGCCGGGACGCTTTTTGCCGGGATTGCCGGCGAAAGTCAGGAGGTCGTGGCTGGGGTCGTTGGCCGGAAAATACAGTGGGACGGTGCTGGAGCACGCCCTGAACCCCCGGAACGTGGGAAGTATCAAGGACCCCGACGGTTTTGGCGAAAATATAAGTGAATGTGTAACTGCGCAACTCTGGGCACCAGGCTTTTGGTGGGGAAGCCTATTTTTGAGGTTACCCAGATCGCCCGTTCGGTCAACGACGTACCCCAGGTGTTTTTTGGGCACAGAAAAGTCCTGGCCGCGTGCGGGTGCCTGCGCTCCGTCCGGCCGCCGATGGCCACCCCGGTAATGGGAAATATGCTTCGCGCAAGAGAGGTGCCCCTGCTTGCTGCGGACCCGTTTGTTTACCACCTGGTGATCTTGCGCGGCGGGAAACCCAGCCCGTCGATTTTTTCTCCCCGGGCCGCCTGATGGTATCCCGGCGGCATGCCGGCCAGCGGATCACAGACGGCACCGAGGTAAGAAATGGGATATTGCACCCCTCTTTTGTAAAGTTCTTCTAAGTTTCGCTCGACCTTTTCCACGTACTGCGGGGGAAGGGCGATGACCATTTCATCGTCCTGGGCATGGGCGTACCGGCGCTCGCCGTAACAGGGGATGGTCAGCGCCGGTTTTCCGGTCAGGTAACCCTGGGCGATGGCGTCGGCGCAGGAACTTTCCCCCCCGCAGAAGAACTGCAGACGTTCGTAGTCCTCGAACTGCAGGGCGTTAATAATTAAGATCATCTGGGCGGGGTTGCCGTAAATTAAAACCAGATCAGGCTCAAAAGATCCGTATACCTGGGGGGCCAGCAGGACTGCCCGGTACCTGCCGGCAGGGATGCGGGGGATGGAATCCTCGAACTTTTTTGCATCTTCTTTCGTTTTGCACCAGACCAAACTGCGAAAGGTCCCGTCCTCGACCTGTTCGGGAGTCTGGGCCAGGCCGATGATGGAAGCGCAGATATTCAACGGCAGCAGGTCGTCGGCGGTGGCGCCCACCGTCCAGTCGTAGGTGCGCACAATGGTGATTAACTGGCAGAGGGTTGATTTAGCAACGGGGCGGCGGACCCATTTGTTTTTGGCCAGTTCCCCGGGGTCTTCGAGAAGTTTCATCCCCACGGGAAAGGTTTTTAACCGTAAGAGTGCTTCTATTTTCCTGATTAGCGTCTTCCAGTCAACTGGATTCCCCAATATTTTCTCTCCTTTCTCCCCTATTTTTTTTTGTTTTGCTTTTTGGAAGCTATTATCTGCGAAAATAGCCGGCCCGGTAGCTTCCATTTTTTAATTCGTTAATCAATTCCGCCTGATTTGTGATCTGGTGCTCGAAGATTGTCACGCAGCGCCCTAGCTCTTCAAGGGAATGGGCATCGCTTCCGCCCGCGCCTTTTAAGGGGATTTTCTGGCCGACGGCCAGGGCCAGTTCGTTTTCTTTTTTTGTTGACTTGCCGCTATAGGTTTCCAGGGCGTCGACAACTTGGAAGACCGGCCGCGTGCAGGCGCTTTGCAGGGTCATCTGCAGGTCGGCAAAACCAAAAAGCAAAAAACCGCGGAAAGGGTGGGCCGAGATCATTACCCCGCCGGCGCCGTCAACCGTTTTGCGCAAATCGCTTGCAGCCAGGATGCCTGCCTGATTGTTTTTTAACCCGAAGACGAGAATGTGTCCTTCCCTGGTTTCAACTTCCATTCCGCAGAAAACCGGGAAATCCCACTTTTTGCTCAGGCGTTCCAGGTCTTCCGGTTTCCAGAGTTTGTTGTGCTCGGTAAAGCAGATGCCGTCCAGGCCGATCCGCTTTGCTTCCCGGACGGCCTCTTCGGGGTCGAGATTGCTGCAGGGGGAAAGGGCGTTTGTATGAACGTGCAGATCAATGATCATTTTTTTTGGATTGGCTCCTTTCACTTTGCTCTCCAGCGTTGCTGAGGGTATAGCAACTGTTTTTCAGGTCGGGGAAGTTCTTGATCTGCTCCTGGAGATAGGTGTCCGGGTTGATTGCCGCCCCCTTTCTCTTCCGCTCGCTCCAGCCCTCAAAAAAGGCGCAGCGTAAGACAGCGTCGCAGCATTCCAGGAGCAGGTTGGCAAAGTGGCGGCAGCCTTCCCGTCCCACTTTCCGGTTCACCGCGCTGATCAAGTCCGGGGCGGTAATGGCAAGGCCGAGGGCATTTTTTAAAACGGGAATGGCCTGCTCGCAAACAGGCGTGGTTACCCGGCGCATTTTCCCTTCAATCCCTGTAATTACAAATTCCGGCGCCTTGACCCAGACGTCTAATTCCATTCCGTAGATGTTGTCCTCCAGGACGCCGTGGGCAAAGAAGGTTTCCCGGTCGGGCCGTTCCACGCCAACCCATTTGGTCCGGCTGAAACCCAGCATTAAATTTTCTCCTTTCCATTAGTGTAATTCTTCAGTGGATTGCACTTTTCAGTGGCGGGACGTCCCCTTGTCCCGGGAACTTAAAGGTCGAGTTCGACGCCTTCTCTTAACGGACTGCCCTCGGCGAAGGCTATACAGCTGTTGATCAGCCTGGGGTTCTGGCGCAGAAATTTTTTATGCGCCTCGATCAATTCCTGCCCTTCTTTGGACAAAATTTCCCCCAGGGGATCCACTGTATACCGTAAAATTACCTGTTCGCAGCATTCCAGCACCAGGTCGGCCAGCCGGGGGCAGCCGTGTGAGCCGCCGACCAGGTTGTTGACCAGTTTGATGATTCCGGGCCCGATGCGCAAACCAACCGCCTGTTGTAATCGAGGCGTTGTTTTTGTGCATTCAGCGGAAAAGCACCGTTCAATGACCCCCTCTACGGAGCCGATTTCTAAATCAGGGATTTTCACTTTCATTTCGACTTTGGCCGCGAAAAAAGTTTCTTCCACCGCCGCCTTCACCGCCAGATTGCCGTCGGGAAGGTCGGCAGCACAGGCGTGTTTGCTTCTGGTGTAAGTCAAAAGCATGCTTTTTCTCCTTATCAAAAATCTTCGGAAAAAATCTTCCCGGAATTTTCTTCTTTGGTGGAAGACTTTCCGGTGCCTTCATGATCCCTGTTTCTCATGTTAATTCTTTTTTGTCAGGTAAAAATCCTTCCGGATAAAAATTTTTTGGTCATATTCTCTATTGACCGGAATCAGAATCTGGTTTATTATACAAATGTCCATTTAAAAGAAAGGAGAGGCCAATATGCCAGGCAGCTGGTGCGGAGGCCCGGGCAGTGGACGGGACAGGGGGACGGGCGGCGGCAGGGGCAGAGGAATGTGTGGAGGTAGGAGTGGGGTTCCGGGTGGGCAGGGAAAAGGGCCTGGCCAAAGCACCTCCCCGGCAGGAGGAAAAGGCGCGGCTTCTTTTCCGGGAAACTGTGTCTGCCCCCAGTGCGGCACGCAGGTACCGCACCTGCCGGGAAATCCCTGTACCGGCATCAATTGCCCCCACTGCGGAACGAGAATGATCAGAGCGTAGGGTTATTTTTTTCCGGCAGGAGCCGCCGTTGGAGCAGGGCTGGGTGGTACATCTTTCCAAGCGGCCGCAGCAGGTGGTACCCGGGGCGCGAGAAGTTCCCCTGGCTACGTAAGGAGCGGGAAAGAGGCGCTTAATGGTTTCGCCGTGGCAGCGGGGGCATTGCGCGGGATGTTCCGCCGGGTCCGGGATACGCGCTTCCCACCTGTGACCGCAGCTTTGACATTGATAATCGTAAACGGGCATATTTTTCACCCTTACTTTAATAATTATGAACGTATGTTACCAGGATAGTAGCACGGGAAGAGCTGGGAAGTCAAGCGCAAATACAAGAAGAATGTTAAGTTGCCCGGGTGGCTGGTAGCGTTTTTTCGGAGAGAAAAAATCGTTAACTTGCAGCAGGAGTTTCTTTGGATCCGTCGAACAACTTAACTTAGGGAAATGAAATCAAGGTCAGGAAGGCCTTTTTATCCGACCAGGAGGTTGGTTAAAAGGGCTTTTTTGTTTACCACAGTTTTTTCCATCTCGGGTAAATTGTAAAAAACCGGCTTAAAGGAGGTCGTTTTGCCGGTGGTATTGAGCGGCTTAAACGGACGGGAAAGGAATGGGCGCCGGTGAAACAGGTTGCGCAGGCGGTGGGGAGCGTCGCCGGAGCACGGCCGGAAAAAATTCCGGAAAAATACTTGCGGTACATCCGGAAAAAAACGGCGATTATCGGCTTGCTTGCTATTTTCACCGGGGTTTTGGGTATTTACGCCCTTCACGCCGGTTCGGCGGAGCTTTCCCCGGTTCAGGTTTTGCTGACGTTGCTGGGTAAAGAGGAGGGCCGCGCGCAGGTCATTATCTGGAATATCCGGCTCCCCAGGATTATCGCCGGCGTGGTGGCCGGGGTGGGCCTGTCCGTCTCCGGGTGCGTGATGCAAAACATCTTGCGCAACCCCCTGGCCTCTCCCTTTACGCTGGGTATTTCGCAGGGGGCGGCTTTCGGCGCCGCCCTCGCCATCGTTGCTTTGGGTGCCGGGAGCACGCAGAGCACCAGCGCCGACGCGGTGGTGATCAACAACCCCTACCTGGTTACCATCTCCGCCTTTTTCTGGGCGCTGGCGGCGACCCTGGTGGTGCTTTTGCTGGCCAGACTTAAAGGGATGTCCCCGGAGGCCATGGTGCTGGCCGGGGTTGCCCTGGGTTCTTTGTTTGCGGCAGCGACGACAATCATCCAGTATTTTGCCCAGGACGTTCAGGTGGCCGCCATTGTGTTCTGGACCTTTGGCGACCTGGGGAGGGCTTCCTGGCAGGAAGTAAAGATGATGACCATCCTCATCGGGCTTGCCGTAACCTATTTTCTGTATCACCGGTGGAATTATAACGCCCTGGACAGCGGGGAGGAAACGGCCAAAGGTCTTGGCGTGGAGGTGGAAAAAATCCGGTTGGGCGGCATGTTTATCGCTTCCCTGATCACTGCCGTGGTCGTTTCCTTCCTGGGGATTATCGGTTTTATCGGGCTGGTCGGGCCGCACCTGATGAGAAGGTTGATTGGCGGCGACCACCGCTTTTTGATTCCGGGGTCTTGCGTGATGGGCGGCCTTTTGCTTTTGGCCTCCGACACGCTGGCCAGGACCGTGATTGCCCCGGTGGTGCTGCCGGTGGGGGCCGTCACCTCCTTCCTGGGCGCGCCGTTATTTCTATATCTGCTTGCCAGGGGGTACCGGAGAAAGTGATCTTGTCCGTTCAAGGGGTGGAATTTACCTACCCCAGCCGGGCCGTCTTAAAAGAAATCAGGTTTACCGTGGAAAAGGGGGATTGCCTGGCCATTCTCGGCCCGAACGGGGTAGGGAAGTCGACGCTCTTAAAATGTGTCAACAAGATCTTAAAACCCCAAAAGGGAACGATCTTTATTGAAAAAGATGAACTCCGGAAACTGAGCCGGCCGGAGGTGGCCCGGCGGATCGGCTACGTCGCCCAGCGCAGCGAGGGCGGCCGGGTCACTGTGTTTGACGCCGTAGTATTGGGTAGAAAACCGCATTTAAAGTGGGACGTTTCCAGGGAAGATATGGAAATTGTGCACAGGACGCTGCAGTTAATGAGGCTTGACAACTTTGCCTTGCGGTTTCTGGATGAGTTGAGCGGGGGCGAACTGCAGAAGGTGGTGATTGCGCGGGCCCTTGCCCAGGAACCGCAGGCGCTTTTGCTCGACGAGCCGACCAGCAACCTGGACCTGAAAAACCAGCTGGAGGTTTTGAGGATTATCAAGGGGGTGGTTGCGGAACAGAACATTGCCGCCATCGTCACCATGCACGATTTAAATCTGGCCCGGTTTGCCAGCAAATTCTTGCTCCTGAAGGGAGGGACCGTCTTTGCGGCGGGCGGTTTCGAGGTGATGACGCCGGAAAATATCGAAGCGGTTTACGCCGTCCCCGTTGCCGTGGAAAGGTTACGGGACGTGCCGGTGGTTGTTCCCTTGTAACCGAACAGATCAAAAAATCAGTTAAGCATCTACGGTGAAAACCTTCTTGATTACATTTTTAAAAATCTTTGCGTTTTTTGCGTCTTGCGGTTAATCCATTCTCGATAGGAGGTTATGGAAGGTGCAGAAAAGAATTACTACCCTGCTGATGATCCTGGCTGCCTTCTACCTGGCGGCGGCTTTCGGTGGCTGCGCGGGGAAAAGCGAACAAAAGCCGGCGGCGTCGCAGAAGCAGAAAATAAAAGTGACGGACATGGCCGGCCGGGAGGTCGAAATTGCCGCTCCCGTGCAAAAGGTGGTGGCCATTGGCCCCGGGGCGCTGCGACTGGTCTGCTATGTCCACGGCGCCGAAAAGGTAACGGGGGTGGAAGAACTGGAGAAAAGGCAACCCACCGGCCGGCCGTACGTCCTGGCCTACCCGGAGCTGAAAAACCTTCCCACCATTGGACCGGGGGGACCCGATTCCACGCCCGATGTCGAAAAGCTGGTCAGTGTTCAGCCGGACGTGATCTTTGCCGCTTATCTCGTGGACAAGGCAAAGGCGGACACCCTGCAGGCAAAAACCGGCATTCCCGTGGTGGTGCTGAGCTATGGCCAGCTGGCGACTTTTGATCAGGAAGTTTACAAGTCTTTAGAACTGATCGGTAAAATCACCGGCCAGGAAAAAAGGGCGCAGGAAGTGGTGAGCTACCTGGAGCGGTGCCAGAAAGACTTGCACGATCGCACTAAAAACATTCCGGAGGAGAAAAAGCCCAAGGTTTACGTGGGGGCCCTGGGCAGGAAAGGAACGCACGGCATCGAAAGCACGCAGGGCCAGTATCCGCCCTTTGTAGCTGTAAACGCGAAAAATGTAGTTGACGAGACAGGCAAAAAGGGGGGCATCTCCATTGACCGGGAAAAGCTGCTCAGCTGGGACCCGGACATAATTTTCATCGACGAAGGCGGCTTAACCCTCGTGCGGGAAGATTACCGGAAGAACCCTCAATTCTATCAATCGCTGACCGCCGTGAAAAAAGGACAGCTTTACGGACAGATTCCTTACAATTACTACACGACGAACGTAGACACGGCCATTGCCGATGCCTACTACGCCGGAAAGGTAATCTACCCTGAACAGTTTAAGGACGTTGATCCGGCCAAGAAAGCGGACGAAATTTACCAGTTTCTCCTGGGCAAGCCGGTGTACGCTCAGATGGCCAAAGATTTCGGCGGGTTTAAAAAGTTAACCCTGGAATAATAGGAATAAAAAATTGCTTTCCTGAACGCACATCCGGAAAAAGGATCTATTTTCATAGCCCGCTGGGGTATAGCCTGGAGCGGGAACGAAACCGCCTGCTCGTGCGGGGGTGTGACGCGCTGGACGAAAGCCCGCTGCTGGATATAAAACCGTATTCTCCCGGTATCGATTCGTTTCCGGAAGCCAGACTGTCCTGGTGTCAATAAGGCCAAAGAAAAAACCATGGAATTCTTTCATTTGCGATGGTAAAATTAAAACAAACTCTTCTTCGGCAGGTGTTGCCATGAACACCGAACCAACCGCGATAAAAATGGACGAACTGATTAAAAGGCTGTTTCACTTATCGAAAAAGCCCCTGCTTAACGTTTTAAACGCCCTATACGAAGATAACCTCGTCGAAACGGCCCAAATGAGTTACGGCAGCACGGAATTCATCCGGGACGACCTGGTCAAAAGCACGGCCGACATGTTTATCGAAGTTTCCTCCGGCAACACTATTTACCGGTACCACATCGAATTTCAAACTACCTACGACAAAAACATCGTCATCAGAATGTTCCGGTATGGTTTTGAAAAAGCAAAAGAACTTCTTGATTTAACGGATTTATCCAAACCCCTTGAGCTGGCGTTTCCTGACCCGCGGGTGATCTTTATCGAAGAAAACGAAAAAATACCTGACACCCTCCAGTTGAAAATCAAGATCCCCAAACAGGAAGCCCTGCTCTACCAGGTTCCGGCATTTGTACAGCAAATATGGCGAATACAGCAAAATCGATCAGGAGGTGAAGAAAATGATCAAAACTTTCTACGACCCCGGGCTGGTGGAAAAAGGAAGACAGATGGGCAAACTGGAAGGAAAACTGGAAGGAAAACTGGAAGGGAAGCTGGAAGGAACCCGATTCATCTTGCTAAAACAAATCAAGAAACGTTTCGGTGCGGTGCCTCCGGATATTGAAGAAAGACTCAACACTCTGGAAATGGCCCAGCTTGAAGCGCTGGCCGAAAGGATCCTGGAGATATCTACCGAAGAAGAACTGCGTCAGGCAATTGTGGTCAGGCATTGAATATGCCGCGTCGGGTGGTGGCTGGGCTGTGTTCGGGTTCCCCTTTGCCTTCATCGCACCGGCGTTCGACTGGCTCCAGGTGGAGGTTACTTCTTATTGCAACGCGGCCTGCGTTTATTGCTCACCACCCTCGACTTCGTTTCCTGTTTTTACTAATATTCCGGTTGCCCAAGCAACGTATCTGATTCGCGGAGCGGTTCGCCAGTACAGGCGGGTGGCCTTTGGTAGCGTTCACATGCAAGAGTTATTCCGCATCTGGCGACAAAAGGATTACGTCAGTTTCCGGCGTTCTTTTTCCACCGGGCGCTTGGGCGCCTCCTGCCGGGAATGTTCCAAACTATACTACAAGCGAAATAGATACGAGGGAACCGGACTTTAACAGACAGCAAAAACTCTTCACAAATTTGTTATCCTGGTTAAGAAGCTGCCCGTTGAGCAACCGGGGCTGGAGTTGGGTCAGGAATAAACTTTTTTACGCTAGTTGTTGACATATGTAAAATTATTTTGTTATTATTTTTCAAGCCAATTATTTTTTTGAAAGAAGGAGAGGGTTGAAAATGCCACCAAAAGTCGATCTGGAAAAATGTACTGGCTGTGGGACGTGTGCGGATGTATGCCCTAACGAAGTGTTCGAAATGGTGGATGAAAAATCCCAGGTCGTCCACCCTGACGATTGTACCGCTTGCGAGCAATGTGTTATGGAGTGCCCCGAAGAAGCAATCACGCTAGAAGAAGAATGATTTAAAATTGGTTCTTTTTATCTGAGAAGTAATTAGGGCCGATGGAAAGCAGGGGGACTTGTGGAAAGTCCCCCGTTGTTTTTCTCTTCGGGGCCAGTGCGTTTGTTTAAGGAGGGCACTTTTTCTGTCCAATTCCACCTCCTTCTCTTCCCAGGAACTGGCCATCTGCACCGGCGCGGTGGACGCCATGGTGGTGGACGTGCAGTGCATCATGCCGGGCCTGAATACCGTGGCCCAGTGTTTCGGCACCAGGCTTATTTATACTTCCGATATAGTCAAAAATCCCGGCACGATCCACATCGACTATCAGGAAGCCAGGGCCATGGAAAACGCCAGAGAAGTGATCCGTCACGCCATCGCCGCCTATAAGGAAAGGGGCGCGCGCCCGACGCACATCCCGAACGTGAAGAACAAGGTGGTCGCGGGCTGGAGCCTGGAGGCCATCTTTGCGGTATTTAAGTCCGTCAATCCTGACAACCCGGTGCGCGTGCTCAACGACGCCATTCTGTCCGGGGAGCTCAAAGGAGTTATTTTAATGGCCGGTTGCAACAACTTAAAGACCTTCCAGGACGAAGCGCACATTGAGATCGCCAAGGCGATGCTCAAAAACGACGTTTTCGTCATTTCCACCGGCTGCCACGCCCAGGCGTGCGCCAAGGCCGGCTTGATGGACCCGGATAAAGTGGACGAGCTTTGCGGTGAGGGTTTAAAGAGCTTCTTTAGGCGCATCAGCGAAAAGGCCAGTTTAAAATACGGCCTGCCGCCGGTCTTCCATATCGGCTCGTGCGTGGACACCTCCCGGCCTGCCGAACTTTTGATGCTCATGGCCGACGATCTCGGTGTAGACACGCCAAAAGTGCCCTTCGTTGCCTCGGCGCCGGAGGCGATGAGCGGGAAGGCGACCAGCATCGGCACCTGGTGCGTGACCATCGGCTTTCCCACCCACGTAGGAACCATGCCGCCGGTGGAGGGCTGCGACCTGATCTACAGCATCCTGACCCAGATTGCCGGCGACGTGTACGGTGGCTACTTTATCCTGGAGCCGGACATCCAGGTGGCCATTAAAAAGTTGCTTAACGCCCTGGAATACCGGACCTGGAAATTGGGTGTGCATAGGCGGGTTGCCGAAGATCTGGAAACTGCCGCGTGCCAGGGCTGGTAAGCCTTCTTTTCCTCCGTAGAAAGCAGCTACAGCATCACCCAGGCCTACCCCCTGGAGATTCTGCAGGAAACGGCCCGGCGGCTGGGCCTTTCCCCGGAAGGAAAGAGCCGCCTGGAGCTGGCCCGGTTAGTATTCGAGTTTGTCGAAAAACTTCCCAAATGAGTAGCGCACGTATTTAGTCAACCGGTTGGGGCATACGCTTAAGGGCAAAGCTGTGCCTCTTCCAGGGGCCGGGAAAAGGAGGGAGAAGGAGCGGAAGGCGGCTGGCGGGAGGGCTTGTTCTCCCTGCGCTATTTTCCGGCGGAAGAGGAAGAAGTATTTGCACTTTTTTCGGTTTCCGAACAGGTGATCCGTTTAAGCAACCTCTTTTTTAACGCCAACGGAATACCGGCAAATGTTCAAGATCCGGGTTTTGATCCATCATTTTACGGGATCGGGATGTTGACGATACGCTGGGCTCCCGGAGGGCAGGTGGTCTGGTTGTCCCTGGATACCCAGGAAAAGTTTATTGAATATCAAAGAGCGGGGATCTGGTTTAACGGAGATCACGAGCGCGGCGGGCAGATTTTACCTCCCGGGGCAATCGACCGCCGCCTGCCCGCAGAAGCCCTGGCCCTGCCTTTTTGCGTAAGACTGGTCCGGGCCCTGAAAGATTCCGGCGGCCTTGATTTTCTTTTGACCGCGCTGACTTCTTTCCCCGGGGAAGTATGGCACGTCGGCGGGCAGGAACCGCCGGCGGCGGAGTTGCGGCCGGATAACCGGCGGAAGCTTTTGGACGTGGTTTTAGGGAATCCGGCCCTGGATTATCCGGAAGAAAATTACCGGCGGGCAATTTTCCGCACCGGTGAGGAGGTAGCCCGGGAGTTTGGCAGGCGGCACGGGTTAAAAGAGGCGCCCAAAGAAATTCGTTGGGGCAAGGATTTTAAAAGCTGGTCTGGTTGTTAACCGAAAAGAACTTTTTCCTCCTGGCCTTCTTGATCCGCCCCGTTGTTTTCGGTTCGGGCGGGAACCCTGTTCCGCAGTGCGTCTTCGGCTCGAAAAAGGAATTTGGACAGCGGCTCCGGGGCGGGGTTTTGTACGGCCTCTGCCCAGCCCTTCCCCAGGAGGTAGATTCTTTCCCTGGCCCGGGTGAGCGCCGTGTAGAGCATGTTCCGGGTCAGGAAGTTCCTGTCGTTGACCAGGACGACGCACCCGGCCTCCCCGCCCTGAGCTTTGTGCACGGTGACGGCGTAGGCTGCGTCCACCCAGTGGGTTATTTCCTGGACGGTATACGGGACGGTAAACTTATTCCCCGGGGTCGTGTACTCTACCGTGATGGTCCCCGTGTCCGGGTTATAACCCCTGATCGCCCCGCGCATTCCGTTGAAGACGTCTACTCCGCTGCGGCCGGGGTGCCGGTGCCTGGCCCAGTAGCCGCCCCGCCGGGAAACCCTGTCCGCGTAGTCGTTTTTAATGGCGATGACGGGATCGCCTGCATGCAGCAGGCTATTGATCCTTTCGCCGGCGGGGTTAAAAACGGCCCGTAAAATCTGGTTCAGCTTTCTGGTGCCGGATTCTCCCCAGGTCACCGGGGAAAGGAACAGGATATCCTGCGCACGAAAGCCTTCCTCCCGGAGTTTTTCCGCCACCAGCTGTACGTCGCGGGCCCGGCCCGTCTTGACCCGCTGGAAATCTCCCGGGTCTTCGGGAAACCTCCCTTTACGGACCAGGTTGGCCAGGACGGATATTTCGTCCGTGTGCCGGTATTGACCCCGCAATTTGACGACCGGGATGCCCAGTTCTTTTTCCCCGCTCCGGACGAGCTGGTGGAAAAAGCCGGCCGGCCCGATGGCCGGCAGTTGCGCCGTGTCGCCGACGAGGACGAGGTGCGCGCGCGGGTTTCCCGCCAGGGCAAAGAGAAGGTGGCTGAACGTGCAAATATCGCACATGCTCATTTCGTCTACGATCACGACGTCTTCCGAAATAACTCCGGCGCCCGGACGCCCCGGGCCGTCTTCCCCGTAGTCGCTTTCTTCGGGCAAGATTTTCGAGATGCGGTGGATGGTCGCGTAGTCCACCGGCAGGCCTGTTTTTGCCGCCGCCACTGCCGCCGCCAAAGCCGAGGGGGCGAGCACGATTGTTTTGTAGCCGTGCCGGCGCAGAATTTGAACCAGTTTTCCCATGGCGTAGGTCTTTCCCGCGCCGGCGTGCCCGTTGACCACGCTTACGCGGTTGGCCAGGGCGTTGGCGATTGCTTTTTCCTGATCTTCATCCAATCCTTCCGCTTTTATTGCGGAGAGGGCGATTCCCAGGGAGTGGGGCCCTGCGAACCGGGCGAACATCTCTGCCGCGTTGCGTTCGGAGTAGTATGCCCGAACCAGGTAGATCCCCCTGGCGGTGTCCCGGGCTTTTATTTCCGCCCTGGCAATTTCCTCCGCGCCGTAGGCGTCCTGATAATATTTTTGCGCCTCCTCTGCGTATTGACTGAAGGGAACCAGCTTGCTCATGCTTTTGTGGGGCAACTCGTCTGTTTTTGACCTGGCCAGGGAAATAATGTACTTCCGGTGTTCGTTCCGGGGTATCCCGTGTTCCGCCAGGATCTGCCGCATCCGAAGGGCGAGCAGGCCGAGCGGGGCATAGCTGTTCCCCTGTCTGGTGCTTCTCCAGACGGCCCTGGTGAGGTGGGCGTATATCTCCACGTCACCCCTGACGTTGGCCTGCAGCGCGACAGCGAGTCTTTTTATTTCCGGCAGCCGGAACTCTTCCATTTCCCCGAGAACCCAGGGGTTGGCGTCAATCATCCCGGACACCGTCCCGTATCCCCTGGCGGCGGCCCGGCCGGCAAAGAAGTCGACGATCTTGTACGGCACTTCCACGTCGCAGGAGATGTTGCCCTTTTCCAGCAATTCTTGCAGGGCAGCTACTTCCTGGGTGTATAAATGCTTCTTGATCTGGGCGGCGTAACCATTCCGGAAAGCTTCGGCCAGGGAGATTGCTTCTTTGTCCGCCAGTTTGTTCCGGAGTTCCCAGACGTCTATTCCTTCCCGCTCGTAGACTCTTTTAATTGCTTCCGGCGGTTCGATCAGGATTTCTTCGACCACGATTATTTTCTTCTTTTTGGTTAATTCCGCAATGTTTCCGCGCACCCGGACGTATACGCCTTTTCTAAGATTGACCGGCAGGACGCGGTTTTTCATTTCAAAGGGCAGAATTTTTCCTTCGATGGCGGAATGCCGGTCGTTGAAGACCTGGGTGACTTCCATGCGCCCCTGGAACCGGCCCTGCTCTCGCGAGCCGGGACGCGACTGTTTGTTTTTGGGTGAATTCTTCGCAATTTCCGTTATCCATCCCAGGAACAGCATTGCTCAACATTCCTTTTCCGGTTTGCCTTGACATGCTCTTTTAAGCACTTTTGTTCGGCGTGGTCCCTTCCAGGTAAAGCCTTCATCGGATGGCCTGGAAATGCTCAGGGAAGCCCGTTTGATGCTTTTATCCCTTCCAGGTGAATTCCCCTCGGAATGTCCGGGAAAGTGCCCGATGGTTTCCACCAGGTTTTGATCCCTTCCAGGTGGACGAAAATTATACCGGCCACACCATTCCAAATCCAGACCCCGTTCTTTCACCCAGGCCGCCGTAAATCGCCATTTCCAAAACTTCCGGTCCGCCGGTTATTTTTAGCGTCATGTGCCGGGCGGGAATTTTTGTTTGCTGATATTCCACCAGGGCGGCTTTTCCCCGGGTAACCGCCCGAATCTCGACCTGCGCATCCTTGCCGTAAAAAGCCAGCACTCTTTTGGCCAGGTTTCTGGCCAGCGCGTCGAGCCAGACTTTTTCGTTTTTGGGGTAAAGAATGTATTCTTTTTTCCGGTTTTCGGCGCAGCGGGAAAGGACAATGGGAGAAAGGGTCTTGATCGTCATTTTGCCGGGCAAATGGCTTACGTCGGGAATGCTTACGGAGTCAATTATTTTATACAGGCAATTTCCGAGCATTAATCCACCGGCCTGGTACCTTCCGGCCCCGGCCAGGAAGGTGCCGGTAATCTCCGGCATAAATGACGAAAAATAAAGGGTGCAGCTGCCTTTGCTTTCGTCTGCTGCGTGCGTGAAAGGCTTGAATTTTTGTGCCGACTTATGCAGTCCGCCGGCCAGCGCTGCATTCCCGGCCGACAAAAGCTGGTAGACCATGGCGACGATCTGGCCGTGCGATAGGGTATGAACGCCGTATTTTTTGAAAATTACCGCTGCTCGCCGCATTTTTCCTTCCCCTTCTGCGGCGGCAGGCTTTCCTTTTTTTGCGCAAAAAAGAGCTCCAGGGTATCGGCTATCTCCTTTGCTTTCCGGACCGGCAGCCACTGCTCGACCGGCGGGGTGTAGCACCACGCATTGTTTGCCGCCGCCCAGTAGGGAGGGTAGTAGGTTGTCCATTCCGGGGTCAGGTCTTTTCTCTCGCCCGCAATTTTTACCGGCACCGGCCGGGTGGGCCGGCCGTCGCGCCACACCGACCAGTCCGCGGCTTTTTCCTTGAGCTCTATTTTGCGGATTTGCCCGTATCCGGCCGTCCTTTTGCCGCCCAGGAAGCGGATCTGAAAAATTATCGAGAGCAGTCCGGTTACTCCCTGATTGTCCCCCCGGTAATAGAAATCCACGTACGGCGTGGAGAGCAGCCAGTACGGTTCCCGGTGCGCCTGTCTCCAGCCCGCGGCCACGTCGTAGGCGGTTTCCGGACACCCGTACCGGGCCATGGCGCTTTTCCAGTCGGCGCACCGCACCAGCAGCGTCGGGTACATGGCCGCTTCCGGCGGAAGAAAAGCGGCGCTCGCCGCGTAGCACCTTTCCCCGATTTTTTCCAGCGGCAGCTCAGGGAAGACCAGGTTTTCCGGGTGAACCTCCGCTGGGGTCTTCCCGTAGCCGTTGCGCAACGCCCAGGCGTACCCCAGGATGCCGTCCAGCATCAAGGGGTGCGGCGGCTTCTGGCCGGAGATGGCAATGGGCGTCTGCAGGTAAAACCTCAGCCGGGGCATCTTACCCCCCTCTCCCGGAAAGCAACTCTTCGGTCAAGACGTGGGAGGCCACGTACGCGGCCAGGTAGAGATTCATCGTCAGATCCGGGTGGAGCGCTTTCAGGAAGTTTTCCATAACCAGGTTTTGGGTGAACCAGGCGGTTGGTTTTTTCTTTTTGTCCCTTTGCCGGGCAAGCAACAGTTGGATGTAGGGGCGCGCTTGCCTGCTCAACAAATCTACCAGCAAAACAAACTCGTCCGCGTCAAACGCTGCCGTTCCGGTGGTTTGCCCGCCGTGCCTCCAGAGCTGCAATCCGCAGAAAAGCACCCTGGTTTTCTTCCGGCCGTAAGTGACGGCATCCAGGACGCGCCACTGAATATGCTTCCGGAGCAGGTTCGGGTCATGTCCGCGAACCAGGAAAACGGCCGGGGCGGGAAATTCCTCCCGTAAAAAATGGTACAGCTCCGGTACGGTCATGGTCCGGCTTTCCCGGGGGGAGGCGTAAAAAACCGGCCGCGCTCCCCAGAGCCGCGCGCGGTTTTTGCCTTCCGTGAACCACCCGCAGGCCCGGCAAAGGTAAGCGGAATCCTTGCGCCGGCACAGGTTCTCGTCGGTCCAGGAACCGGATCTTTCCTGCAGCGGTTTCGGAGGCAGCAGGAGCGGCCCGCCGCAGATCCGGCAAAAGCGGTGCAGGTCGATTTCGCCCGGTCCTTCTTGCCGCCGGCCGGAAGATAAGCCGGCATAGATTATCTGGGTTGCGCTTAAGGGCGTCAAACTGAAAAGACCCTCCTCAGCCGTTTTTGTTTTCGCTTTGCAAAGCCTGGACCGCACCCCCTTCTTTACCTTTCGTTCTCCATTTCAACAGTCCGGGGATGCTCCTGATTGCTTCTTTGATCTCGCCGGCGTGGCTGTGGAGATAGTGCAGGTAATCCTGGTAATCCTCGGGTTGGAGCTCCCGTTCGCCGTTTTCGTCGGTGTACCGGAACGAGAAAAGCACTTTTCCGTGGCCCCGCCCGGACATCCCGCCGACGTAGCCGTATTCGGCAAGGAGCCAAAACATCGCCCGGAAAGTCTTCACGGCGCTCTCGTAAGGCGTTACGACGCTCGCCCAGCTGCCTAAATACGTTCCTGCCGGGATTACTTCTGTTCCGTAAATCATTAATTCCGTGCCTTCGCCCTGATCTTCCCCGGCCCGCCGGGTGTAGCGCATCTCGGCGTAGAGGTCGTTTAAAGATGGAAAGGGTTTTTCTTCCACTATTTTCCGGTGTTCTGCAGAAAGGATGTTTTTATACAACGGATAAGTTTCCAAGGTCAGCGGGACCTGCATCC
The DNA here is from genome assembly GCA_040755215.1 of Bacillota bacterium. Classification (GTDB taxonomy): domain Bacteria; phylum Bacillota; class Desulfotomaculia; order Desulfotomaculales; family Nap2-2B; genus JAIMBK01. The sequence goes on from JBFMBG010000034.1 coordinate 25,372, forward strand.
CGATCTTCATGTGGCCTTCGAAGTGGTGTCCCTGGTAAACGCCTCCCAAGGCAAGCAGGAAAGGGATCCTGGATTGAATACTTTCGTACGTGCCGACCGGAACTTTTTCCACCGCAACGTCCCTGGGCGTCAGGCCGCCGTTCCGGAAGAAGTAGGTCATCCGGCGCGCTTCTTCTTTGTTGCCCAGGAGGTTTTGCATATTCAGTTCCAGTTCGGCAAATGAATGGTCAATCAACAACCTTCGTCCCAGCCCCCGAACCGCGTTTCCCGACACAACGGGAACCTGGGTGCGGACCACCCGGCCGTCACGTTCGATCATGAGCGGCATCGTTCTTTGTTTTCTGGCCGCGCCTTTCGAATATTCGTACCCGTACGGCATGACCTCGTTGTGCACAATGGGCGCCAGGACGTAACCGAGACCCGTGATACTTGCCGTTTTCAGCAAGCCGGATCACCCCGTTTTCAATATTAAAAAGGGGGCGCAAGCTCGTTTAATTTATAGCTGACCAGGGGAAGCTTTTCTTCGGGATTGCGGCCGGGAACGTAGTCAAACAGCTCCTGAAGTTTTTTGCCGGTGGCCGTAAATAAAATACTGAGCGGTATTTTGCTGGGGCAGGCCGCCTCGCAATGTCCGCAGCCGACGCAGCTAAGGCCGACGTGGGTCAGCCGGGTCAGGTGGAAAAGCAGGGTGTCGGCCGGCATTTCCACGAACGTTTGCTGGTCCGCGCGCTCCAGGTAATGGTCTGGTTCGTATTGAAACAGGGGGCTGGCAAAGATACACTCCTGGCAAATGCACAAAGGGCAGGCGGTGCGGCAGTTATAGCAACGGATGCAGGTAGAGAGTTCCTTGCGCAAGGCCTGCGGCGAATTAACCCGCCGGCGGAATTCCCGGCAAACCTCTTCTTGCCGGGCTGTTCGGATGGCTTTTAATTCGTTGATCAGTTTTTCCCGGTTGGAAAAAGATTCTTCCGGGAGGAGACTCAGTTTTTCCACCGGCAGCTCCTCTTTGCTGTCCACGGCAATTTCTTCCCGGGGGTCGAGCCCTACCCACCCGATGCTGATTTGGGCGTTTTCGGGGGCAATCTGCGTGCAGATGGTGCAGGCCGTTCTAAACCGGGCGCCGCTTATGTCCCCTTCACCGGTCGAAGCCGCCTTTGGCAGCCAGGAAGGCAGGTGAAATTTTCCGGATGCGGCAAGTTCTTGAAAAACAGCGGGTTCGTACGTCCCCACGCAATCGATGCCGATAATCAAAAGGTTTTGGAGTTCCGCCTGGTTCAACTTGGCCATTTCAATCAAGGCGCTTATTTCGCACGCCCTGAGCAGGACACCGGTTTTTCTTGCGCGGTTGCTTACCTCCCTGGCCAGCCAGGCCGCGTTTAAATACGCCACCGGGGAGAAAGGATCGGCCGCGATCACCCCTTCCGGTTGGGTAACCAGGGTATAACCGACCTTTTCTTCCCGCTGTTGGGGGAGTAAAAGGGCATCGATAACTTTTTCCCGCAAAAGGTTTTTCAGGAACTCCGAAAGGGCCCTGACCGGGTTTTGTTGCTCCACTTTTAACTTATACATGGGGTTTCTACCTGCACTTCCTTTGCTGAATGAAAATTATTTCTGCCCGTCGCCAGGGGATTTGGACCCAATTTTTTGAGCGCAGCGACCATTTCCTGAACCGTTTCGGCAAATTGCTTTCCCTCGGAAGCGCTGATAAAACGGAACCAGACGCGTTCTTCTTCCAGGCCGAACTGCCGGAGGAGGGTTTTGATGAGCGCAATTCTTCGTCTGGCCTTTAAGTTGCCACTAACATAGTGGCATTCCCCGGCGTGTCACCCGCCCACCAGCACTCCGTCGATTCCTTCGGCGAGGGGCTTTAAAATGTACAGGGGATCGATGGAACCCGTACACATCAGGCGAATCAACCTGATGTTGGGCGGGTACTGGATCCGGGAAGTGCCCGCCAGGTCGGCCGCCGCGTACGTGCACCAGTTGCAGACGAAACCGATGATTTTTGGTTCAAATTCAGCAGCCACGATTATCCACACCTTTCGTTTGATCATCTTTTTCAGCGGCCGGCCCTTACCCCGGGACTTTTTCTTTATCCCGCGGCGTCAATCATGGCCAGGATTTGATTTTTCTCAAAACCTTTTTGCCGGGAGGCCCGGTTCGGGCAGGCGGCCACGCAAGCCCCGCATCCCTGGCAGAGGGCCTCGATGACCTCCGCCTTGCGGATTTGTTCGTTAATCTGCCGGGCCTGGTAATCGCAGACTTCTACGCAGGTTCCGCACCCGGTGCACCGGCGCTGGTCGACGTAAGCCGTGATGGCCACCCTTTCCAGTCTTTCCTTGCCCAGCAGGATGGCCGCCCGCATGGCCGCCGCGTTTCCCTGGATCACCGCTTCTTCTAAAAACTTGGGGCCGTGGGCCAGGCCGCACAGGTAGAATCCGCCGGCGGGAAAATCCACCGGTCTTAACTTCAGGTGGGCTTCCAGGAAAAAGCCGTCGTCGGTCAGGGGCAGTTTAAACAGCTGGCTCAAAGCTTCGTTGTCGTCAGCGGGGAGTACCCCGGTGCTCAAAACCAGCGCCTCGGCTTCCAGGCAAAGTTCTTCGTTTAAGACATGATCTTTGACCACCACGGCCAGCCCGTTTTCCGTCCGGTGCACAACCGGCTTCGCCTCCGGTTCGTAGCGGATGAAAATTACGCCGGCCCGCCGGGCGCGTACGTACAGGTCTTCATTCCGGCCAAAAGTGCGGACGTCGCGGTAAAGAATAAAAACGTCGGCCTGGGGATTTTCGGCTTTCACCTGCAGGGCGTTTTTGACCGCCTGAGTGCAGCAGATCCGGCTGCAGGCGGGGCGCTCCGCCGTCCGGGAACCGACGCACTGGATCATTACCACCCGGCTAAAACTCTCCCCGTCAGCCAGTTTAGCTTCGAACTCCCGCTGGGTGAAAACGCGTTCGTCTTCGCCGTAAAGGTATTCTTGCGGCTTTGCTTCTTTTGCTCCCGTAGCGATAATTGTCGCCCCGTGGCTGATTGTCCGGCCCTCTCCCCGGACGTTTAAGACGGTGGTGTAATTGCCGGGGTAGCCGGCGCTTGCTTTGACCTGCGTTTCTAAAAACACTTCGATTAAGGGATGGGCGGTTACGTTCCGGATTAGTTCGGCTAAAACCGCCTGGGGGTCGAGGCCGTTGCGCGAGAAGTGGAGGTGGCGTAAATTCCCCCCTAAAGCGTTCGCTTTTTCCACCAGGAATACTTTAAATCCCTGTTCGGCCAGGGACAGGGCGGCGCTCAGGCCGGCCGCCCCCCCGCCGACGACCAGGGCGCCGGGGTTTACTTCCCCGCAGGAGGGGGTAAGGGGAGAAAGCAGCCGCACTCTGGCCACCGCCATTTTCACCAGTTCCTCCGCTTTTCGGGTGGCTGCCTCCGGCTGCTCCCGGTGCACCCAGGAGGAGTGCTCACGAATGTTCACGTGCTCGTAAAGGTGGGGGTTCAGTCCCGCTTCCCTGAGCACGCTTTGAAACAGGGGAGCGTGCGTGCGCGGAGTGCAGGCGGCCACCACGATCCGGTTTAAGTTCCGGGCTTTGATCCGGGTTTTGATTTTGGCGATGCTGTCCTGGGCGCAGGTGAAAAGGAATTCCTCCGCGTGCACCACGTTTTTCAGTTGTTTGGCGTACTGGACTACCCGGGGGACATCGACGACGCTTCCGATGTTCACCCCGCAATGGCAGACAAAAACCCCGATGCGGGGTTTTTCCCGGGAAATGTCTCTTTCCGGGGGAAAGGCTTTGGTCACGGCCAGCGTCCCCCGGGCTCCGCTTAAGAGACGGGCGGCGTAGGCCGCCGCGGCGCCGGCCTCGATGACTGTTTCGGGGATGTCCTTGGGGCCGGTAAAGGCACCGCTGGCAAATACGCCGGGCCGGGAGGTGAAAACCGGGTTGCCGTCCCGGGGCCGGGAAAAACCGTACGCGTCTAGTTCGATGCCGGCGGCGGCGGCCAGTTCCCGGGAACCTTTGGGCGGTTGCAGACCTACCGCCAGAACCACCAGGTCGTAATCTTCCTCTTTTACCCTCCCATCCGCCAGGCGGTAGCGCAGCCTTAAGTTTTTCGTCTGCTGGAGTTCTTTCACCGAAGAGATCATGCACTTGATATAGTTAACCCCGTACTCTTGCCGCGCCTGCTGGTAATACTGCTCAAATCCCTTGCCGTAGGCCCGGACGTCGATGCAGAAAACGGTGGTTTCGCAGCCGGGAAGATGTTCTTTGGCCACGATCGCTTCCTTGGTGGAATGCATGCAGCAAACGCTGGAGCACCAGTTATGGCCAAGGGCCAGGTCGCGCGAGCCCACGCACTGGATAAAGGCAATTTTGTGCGGAGCGCGGTGGTCGGAAGGGCGCACCGGGTGCCCCTGGTAAGGTCCGGAAGCACTCAACATCCGTTCAAACTGGAGGCTGGTGACCACGTTGGGGTAAATTCCGTAGCCGAATTCCCCACGTTTCGCCGGGTCGAAAATTTCCACTCCGGGAGAAAGAATAACCGCCCCCACGGAAAGCGTGACCATATCGATCGGCATTTCCAGGTCGATAGCCTGGCGCGGGCAGGCCTCCCGGCAGCTGCCGCACTCCAGGCAGTTTTCTTTGTCGATGACGTAGGCGTTAGGGTAGGCCTGCGGGTAAACTTTGTAAATTGCCGGGCGCTGATCAAGGCCCTGGTTGAATTCGTTGGGAACTTCCTGCGGGCACACCTGGGCGCATTTCCCGCAGCTGACACACCGGTTTACGTCTACGTAGCGGGGCCGTTTTCTAACCGTCGCCTGAAAGCTGCCGGCTTCCCCGGTCAGCCGGACCAGTTCGGAGCAGGTCAGGATCTCGATGTTCGGGTGATTGCCGCAGTCCACCACGCGGGGCGAAAGAATGCACATGGAGCAGTCGTTGGTGGGAAAGGTTTTATCCAGCATGCTCATGGTTCCGCTGATGGCCGGCGACCTTTCCACCAGGTAGACTTTGAAGCCGGCTTCGGCCAGGTCGAGGGCCGACTGCATGCCGCTGATCCCGGCGCCGACAATCAATACCGCTCCGATCATACCCTTTTGTCTCCTCTCTCGGAAATCGCGTTCTACCATTCCTTACATCGGGCTGGAATTGTCCGGCTCGCTCCGATGCTTCGGGCCGACCCGGCACTCAGCCCATGGCCGCGTCCAGCATGGCCAGCAGCTGGCTTTTTTCGAATCCTTTCTGGCCGGCGGCGCCGCTAGGGCAGGCCGCCACGCACGCTCCGCAGCCCTGGCAAAGGGCCTCGACGACCTCCGCTTTCCCGGTTTCCTCGTTAAGCAGGCGGGCCTGGTAGTCGCAAACCTGGATGCAGATTCCGCAGCCGACGCAAATTTCCTGGTCGGTGGTCGAAACGATGGCGACATTTTCCAGATGTTCTTTGGAAAGCAAGGTCGCCGCCCGCATGGCGGCGGCATAGGCTTGCGCCAGCGATTCTTCCAAAAGTTTGGGAGAATGGGCCAGGCCGCACAGGTAAAGGCCGTCGGCGGCAAAATCCACCGGGCGCAGTTTCAGGTGGGCTTCTAAGAAAAACCCGTCGCTGTTTAAAGGGACCTTAAAAAGCTGGCTTAAACGGTTATTATCTTCGGCAGGGACGATTCCTGCGCTCAGCACGAGTAAATCCGCCTTGAGAATCAGGTTTTTCTGGAGAATAGGATCAAAAGCAGTGATTTCCAGGCCGTCCGGTAAAGATTCAACGGCGGGTTTCTTTTCCGGTTCGTAACGGATAAAGATCACGCCGGCCATTCGGGCCCGGGTGTAAAATTCCTCAGTTAAGCCGTAAGTACGCATTTCCCGGTAAAGGACGTAAATGTTTGCCCGGGGGTTTAACTCTTTGAGCCGAAGGGCGTTTTTAATCGCCGTCAGGCAGCAAATCCGGCTGCAGTACGGGCGTTCCTCGTCCCGGGAACCTACGCACTGAATCATCACCACGTCATTGGGTGTTTCGCCGCGGGCCAGCCGCGCTTCGAACTCTTTTTGGGTCACTACCCGCGGGTCGCTGCCGTACAGGTATTCCCTGGGCCGGTATTCCCCGGCTCCGGTGGCGATAATGGTTGCCCCGTGTTCGATTTCCCGCTCAATGCCGGCGACGGAAAGTTTCGTCCGGTAATTGCCGGGATAACCCCTGGTATCGATGATGCGGGTTTCCAGCAAGACCTCGATAAGGGGGTTGCTTTGGATTTCGGCTTTCAAGTTGGTCAGGAGGTCTTTTGGGTTGTTGCCGTAAATTGTATAGTAAAGATGGTTTAAGTGACCGCCCAAAAGGTTGGTTTTTTCCACGAGCGTCACTTTGAACCCTTGTCCGGCCAGCGCAAGGGCCGCCGTAAGGCCGGCCGCGCCGCCGCCCACGACCAGGGCGCCGGGGTTGACTGCGCTGGCGGAGGGCGTAATCGGCGAAAGCAGTTTTACTTTGGCTACGGCCATTTTAATTAATTCCCGCGCTTTGGCGGTGGCTGCCTCCGGGTAGTTGCGGTGGACCCAGGAGGAATGTTCCCGGATGTTGACGTGTTCGTAGAGGTAGGGATTTAAGCCTGTTTCGCGCATTACGCTTTGGAATAAAGGCGCGTGCGTCCGCGGTGTGCAGGAAGCGACCACCACGCGGTTCAGATTGTGTTCCAGAATGGCCGATTTAATTTGCGTGATGCTGTCCTGGGAACAGGTGAATAAGAATTCCTGCACGTGCACTACATCTTTCAGCCGGGATGCGTAAGCGACCAGTTTGGCGACGTTAATGGTGCCGGCAATATTGATTCCACAATTGCAGACAAACACGCCGATCCGCGGCTTTTGACCGGTGACGTCCCTTTCCGGGGGGAATTCTATTTTCTTCGTGGCTGTTCCCCGGACATCGCTTAAAAGCTGCGCGGCGGCGCAGGCGGCCGCACTCGCCTCCATCACCGTCTCCGGGATGTCCTTGGGGCCTCTGAAGACCCCGCCGGCGTAAATCCCGGGGCGGGTGGTACACCCGGGGGCGAACTCGGAAGAAGCACAGAAACCGTACTGGTCGAGTTCAACGCGGGCGGCTTCGGCCAGCTCCCGGATTCCTGCGGGCGGGTTAAGGCCTACGGCCAGTACGACGAGATCGAAGGTTTCCGTGCAGAGGGTGCCGTCTTCGAGGGCGT
>JBFMBG010000035.1:0-32067 GCA_040755215.1 Bacillota bacterium
TCTCCACGAAGAAATGGGTTACCCCGTCCTCGTTGCCAGTAAATTCCTGGCCCTGGTCCAATTAGGAGGAGTGATCGGGCGGATTTCCTGGGGGGCGATAAGTGATACACTTTTCGGTAGTTCGCGCAAACCTGTTCTGCTTTTAGTCGGTCTTTTGGCCGCAACTTTAGCGCTTATGATGTTGCTTGTTACACCAAAAACACCTTCCTGGTGGATTGCTGCTATCGTGTTCCTTTTGGGTTTTACGGCCATTGGGTGGAACGGTCTTTTCGTGGCCCTTATCGCCGAACTTGCAGGCGGTCCCGCGAACGCAGCCACCGCCATCGGCTTAGGGATGAATACAAACCAGATAGGAAAGGTGCTGCTTCCGCCATTATTTGGATTGTTGGTTGATACAACCGGCTCTTACCGGCTAAGCTGGATCTTCCTCTCCGCGCTGGGATTCGCAGGGGTCATCTTTGTTTCCCGGGTCCGGGAAAGAAAAACGGGCGGAAAAAGAGCTGCCTGCCCAGGTATCCAGCACTCGCCGGGGATGTGAATTGGTTATAAGACCAGGAATTGATCAACTTAGCCGCTTTTATTTACGCGGGTATTTACTTGAGAACATCGAGTTCTTTTTAGTTTGTTGGCGTTTCGTACGATCTGGCAGCAAAGGATACGTGAGAAAAGATCGTGCCGATATTGTCTAATAGCTGAATAGCGAGGAGGAAAAACATGATCAATATCTTCGGTCCGTTAGAAACACCCAAACTAACCCTTAAAACCGGGTCATCATGCCCCTCATGGCCAATAACCTGGCTGATGGCGGAGCCGTTGACGATGTGCTGATCGCCCACTACGACCAACGGGCAGAAGCGGAAGTGGCCCTGCTCATCGTTGAGTACAGTTACGTTCTTCCCGGGCAGGGCAACCAAAAGGCAGTTGGGCATTTACGACGACGCGCTGATCCCCGGGTTGCGCAGACTGGTTAAAGAAGTGCACAAGCGCGGTGCCAAAATCGGCATCCAGATCACCCACGCCGGCAGCAACACCACCGAGGAGGTGCTCGGGCACAGACCCCTGGTCCCCTCTTCGGTTCCTCGCCCCAGGCGTCCCGAGCAGGTGCCGGCGGAGCTGTCCAGAGACGACCTCCAGGTGATCACGGATGCTTTTGCCGCCGCCGCCGCCCGCCGGGCCAAGGAGGTCGGTTTTGACCTGGTGGAAATCCACGGCGCCCACGGATATTTACTGAACCAGTTTTTCTCTCCACTCACCAACCGGCGTACTGACGAATATGGGGGTTCTTTTGAAAACAGGCTCCGCTTTTCCCGGGAAGTGAGTGCGGCGGTGCGCCGGGCGGTGGGAAACGACTTCTGTTTGTTCTACCGTTTCGGCGCCGACGACCAGAGCCCGGCGGCATTACGCCTGAAGACAGCCACCGGGCCGCCTCCTTATTGGTCGAGGCGGGGATGGGCGTTTTGGATCTTTCCGGCGGTATGTGCGGCGCTTCCGACAAAAAAGGGAGCGGTTTTTTCCTCTATCTGGCCGAAGCTATCAAGCCCGCGATAAACGTCCCCGTGATGATTACCGGCGGCCTGGGCGATCCCTTGTTGGCAAACCGCGTAATTATTAAAGGGATCGCCGATCTGGTGGGCATCGGACGCGCCCTGCCGGCCGACCCGAAGTGGGTTTTAAAAGCAAAGGCTGTTCTCCAGAGAGGTACTGCTAATTAACCTCGCCGTGGTTATATCCGACAAAGCAAATCAATACTGACGATAAACTGGACGTTGTCTTTGATTTGCTGAGTTACCGAGATGGAAAATATGGCAATAGTTACAAAAATCAAACGGGAAAATAATTCCCAATGGCGTACTATGATGTTAACCATGCTTTAAAAGGAATTGAAGTCGCCTTGTCACTACCAAATGCATGCAACATTCCCAGCATATGCCCACTACCTCCTTCTTTCACATATAGGGACCTCGGTGCAATACCGAGGTCCCCCATATTTTCTCAAGGATCTGGCTTTTGCTCGGTTCGGATAACGTATTCGTATTAGGCGCCTAATGCGAAGAAAAGTGTCCCTATTGGGGATGGTTTTGGCCATGAAAAGGTACCTTAACGGGCAAAAAATTACTTCGCATTATTTTTTAGCTCAGGAAAAGCAGGAATTAATCACCCAGTGATAAAAGTTTATGGGTAGCAGGGCCGGGTAGCCGGGGTAAAATAGCGTAACGCAAGGCTCGCCGGAATCAGCCCTCTCCCCGTTCCCGCAGTCGGCCCCGGGCCAGGGAAGCGAAGACGCCGGCGGCGCAAAGGGCGGCGGCGATCCCGAAGGCCGCCTGCATACTTTTCAAAAGCAGCGGGGCCGCGGCGGGGGTCAACTTTGCGCCGCCCAGGTAAAGAGCAAAAATAAGCGTGATCAGGGACATGCCCAGCGCCTGGCCCACCAGGCGCATGGTGCCCAGAGTGGCCGAGGCTACGCCGTAGTACCTTTTCTCCACGGCGCTCATCACCGCGTTGGTGTTGGGCGACGAAAACAGGGCAAAGCCGATGCCCATCAGCACCAGCTCCGCGACAATCCAAAAAAGTGCGGTGGCTTCGTTGAGCAAGGCAAAAAGCACAAGGCCCAGGAAGTTTAAGAACATGCCCAGCGAGGCTACCAGGCGCGGTTCCACCCGGTCCGAGAGGCGGCCGGCGAAGGGGGAAAGCAGGGCCATTAAAACGGGCTGCGCCAGCAGGATGAAGCCAGCCGTCTGCGGGGTGAATCCCTTGACCAGTTGGAGGTACAGGGATAGCAAAAAGCCCACTCCGAAGGTGGCGCTGTAATTGATCAGGGCAGCCAGGTTGGAAAAGGCAAAGACCAGGTTCCGGAAAAGGCGCAGGTTTAACACCGGCTGGGCAAAGTGCAGTTCCCAGGCGATAAACCCGAGCAAACCGGCGACGCCCAGGAAAAAGAGCCAGGGAGCGGCGGCAGCTGTTTTCACGGTGGCCAGCCCGGTCATCAGCGCCGCCAGGCTGACGCTGTACAAAACGGCGCCGCCAGAATCAAACTTTTCGCCCCCGGCCCCCCGCCACTCGCCTTTTAACCTGATGACAGTGACGAGCAAAATCACCAGGCCCAGGACGAAGTTTAAAAAGAAAATGGACCGCCAGCCCAGCTGGTGGGTTAAAAATCCTCCGGCCACCGGCCCGAGGGACAGGCCGGTGTAGACGGCGGCGGTGTTCAGGCCCAGAACCTTACCCCGTTCGTCGGGCGGAAAAACACTGGTCAGGATGGCCACGCCGGTGCCGAAAATCATCGCCCCGCCGATTCCCTGTATCACTCGGAAAGCCAGCAGCGCCTCCCCTGACCGGGCCAACCCGCAGAAAAGGGAGAGCATCGTGTAAACAACTATTCCGGCCAGGAAGACCTTTTTCCGGCCGTGCAGGTCGGCCAGCCGCCCGAAGGGCACCAGGAACACGGCGGAGGCCAGCAGGTAGGCGGTGACAATCCAGTTCAGCATAACGGCCGGGGCGTGAAATTCCACCCCGATGGCGGGAATGGCCAGGTTGACGGAGCTGCCCATAAAGGGCGTTAAAAAAGAGGAAAGGGTCGCCACAAGTAAAACATACCTTTGTTCGGTATTGGCTTTGTCCATATCGCATTCGGCGGGCCGGTCCCCGTTTGGTAAAGGGAGCGGCGCTGTTTTTACACCTCCCGGGGGCTGAATAGTGGCACCAGAAAATATTACTGGCCAGGTCAGGCTTTTTCGTCTAACGTCCCGTTTCCATTTCCATCTTCTTTGCTCAGGGCGGGAAAACAGAGAAAAGCCCCGACCCCTACAGAACAGGGCCGCCGCAAGCATTTTCAGCCGGGGCATTGCCTGGATAAAAACTTAAAGCCATAAAAACTTTGATAGATAAACTATATTTCCCCGGGAGGGAAGTTGTCAAGCAAAAAAAGCAGGAGGCCGGTTGCGATTTGCGTCAACCGGCGGGGGCTTTTGATCCTACTTCTCAAAAAACGGCCATCCAGGTAAAGCTCACCTGGAATTCCGCGCTTTTATCCTGGCAAAAAGAAAGAACGAAGGGAAGCCATCGCAAAAAAGACGTACCGGTGATGCCGGCTGTTTTTGCAGATGGAAGAAAACGTCGCGGGCAGTTTTTTGGAAAAGGAAACCTGGCTGAAGGTATTTGAGAGAAACATGTAAATCCTCCGCTCTAAAATATAAGAAGCCGCTCTGCGCTAAAGCGAGCGGCTTTTATCTTCTAAAACACCTTTTTCCTCGTCAATTCCTCCTGCACCTCGTTTAACGCCTCGCCGAAGCGCTGGAAGTGGACGACCTCCCTTTCCCGGAGAAACTTCAACGTATCCTTTACTCCCGGATCGTCGGTCAACCTGATCAGGTGCTCGTAAGTTGTGCGGGCTTTTTGTTCTGCCGCCATGTCTTCGTGCAGGTCGGTCACCGGGTCGCCGGTGGCCTGGATATAGGCGGCGGTCCAGGGCACCCCGCTGGCGTCCACCGGGTATACGGCGTTATCGTGCTCGGTGAAGTAGCCTCCTAAATGGGCGTGGTGAAGTTGTTGGGGAGGCACATTTTTTAACAACTTGTAGATCATCGTGCCGACGATTTCCCAGTGGGCCAGTTCTTCCGTCCCGATGTCGGTGAGCAGGCCCTTCGTCCGGTTGGTCGGCATGGTGTAGCGCTGGGTTAAATACCGGACGGCGGCGGACAACTCACTGTCCGGCCCGCCGTATTGCGCCATCAAATACTTGGCCATGCGGATGTCGGGTTGCGTTACGCGCACCGGGTACTCCAGCTTCTTTTCGTAAATCCACATCCTTTGCCCGCCCCCTTTCAATAGTTGATATCCCAAGGCCAGGGCTGCTCGGACCACTGCCAGGGTGCTTTGCTGGTGGAGACACCGTAAGCGGCCAGCGGGCCGTAAAGCCTTTCGTACTGCATCTTTAACTGGTTTAAACGTTCTGCGGCTTGGTTGTAATCCCGCAGCGGCTCTTGTTCGTCGGGGTGGGTATCTAAATAAAGGGTTAATTCGATAGCGACAAATTCCAGTTGCTGAATTTCGCGGAGCAGTTGCATTTGGTTAGGATCCATGGTAAATTCCCCCTTTGCAAATTATTTATTGCGCAGGTGTCGGAACTCAGGGTTAAAGAAATAGCCAAAGGAAGTATGCCTTGGGCCCGGACGAATCCTTTTTATTATGGGTAAGTTAATACGGGTATGGGCGGTACAATTCCGGAAAGAGAGTACCTTTTTCCAGCGCTTCTTGCGGGCTGAAGGTTACGCCGTAGCGCTGCCAGGGAACGTATGCCTGGGCCAGTTTGACCGAGGCAACAAACGCACTTGCCTTTACGTTTTCTTCTTTGTTGACCGGGTCATCATGCGTATTCACGATTATAGCACCTCCTGGAAACGGGTTACTGATTTCAGTACTTATTTTATATATGGTATGCGTTGCCTGATCAGGTTGCCACAGCCAAAAGCGAGTTGTTTCTATTTGCTTGTATTTTTGTAATAAAAACAGTGTTTACTGTAAAACTTAATAAAGGTGTTTGCAACTGGAGACACTCGCGACCGGGCAAAAAGCCGACTGGAAATGCTTCAACCGGAAACGGTTCCAAACCCCTTGCGAATTGGAGGCCGGTTTTGCGCTGTTTAAGATTTAAACTGGAATTGATCAGAACCGCCGCACGGGTTGTTCCGCTTCTTTTTTTGTTTTTACCGCCCGTTAATTTATGTTTCGGCCAGGGTGCTGCTTCCGGTTCGCTCCGTCCGGCCACGAACTGGGAGTTGATCGGGCGCACGGTCGTCATCGATCCCGGGCACGGCGGGGCGGATCCGGGTGCGGTGGGTTATGGCGGGACCCTGGAAAAGGATGTTGCCCTGGCGGTAAGCAAAAAACTCAAAATCTTTTTTCAGCAGGCGGGAGCGAAGGTTGTCTTGACCAGGGAGAAGGATCAGGAGTTAGGCGACCCGGATAACCCGACTAAAGTTGAAGATCTGCGCAAGCGTCTGCAAATTGCTCACGAAGCAAAAGCAGACCTGTTGATCAGCATTCATTTAAACCATTTTTCCGATCGTTCCGAGTACGGAGCCCAGGTTTTTTACCAGCGCGGTTCGGCGGAAGGAAAAAAAATAGCCGAACAGATCCAGCCCCAACTGAATGCCTTTTTAATTGATTCGGGCCGGCAGGCGCTGGCGGGTGATTTTTATCTTTGCCGCAATGCCCGGATACCCGCGGTGATCGTCGAGGTTGGTTTTTTAAGTCACCCGGAAGAGGAAAGAAAGTTGCAGGAAGACGGATACCAGGGGAGAGCGGCCTGGGCGATTTACCGGGGGGTGGTAAATTATTTTCGGGCGCAGTAAATGCTTACGCGGCAAGGGCGCTTTTTTGACTTCAAGCGCGGTTTTCGCGAAGGGTTTTTTCTTGCGGGAAGGCCGTTCTTTGGTGAGCACTTGCGAATCTTTCCGGTGTCTCGATTTTCTTTGTTAAATTCCGGGGATTGAATAAACGCTCGTCACCCAAATTCGCCGTGATGGCCATTTTGGTCGCGCCGAAGGCAAGGTGCGAAAGAAAAGCAATCAAGGCATCATGAGGTTTTTTCACCGGGTAAACGCTCGTTGCCCCAAGTCTGGAGAGGAACCCGTAAATGAGCGCCCATTCTGCCGCGCCGATTAAAGATCCTTTTAAGACATATTTATCCCTGCCCATCAAGGTCAGCCAGTAAACGCAACTTACCCCCAGGGCGGCGGCAATCATATTATCGGCAATAATTCCCGTCAGTTTGCCAAAAGGAGTGGAAACACCACCCTTTTTAAGGAAGATGCCGGCGGCCTTATTAGTAGCGGTTGCTTCGGTATACCCGGCCCGCACAAAAATCTGTTCCACCGCGGTTTTGGCTATATTTCCTCCCAATCCGGAGATTATTCCCAGCCAGAATCTATCTGTTATTTTTTTCATAAGACCCACCTTATTGCAATGTTGCTTATATTTTTTCTACCCAAAAAGGATCTTAATCGCTTTTTAGCCCAGTAATATTTGACTGGTTGAACGGATTCAGCCAGCGTGAGTAATTCATGGAATAAAAATGCCTGCCCGGGCAAAACTTAATACTACACCCTTGCTGATTCCCCACTGTTTGCCAAGGAGGCTTCAAAGTGCGTTTTTTCAACCTTTTTGTAACCTCGTTGTTGTTCGCCGCTGTCACTTTGTTTCCCGGGTATGGGTACGGTTACCAGGTCGAACCGGACTATACCCCTTTAAAAAAGCAAATTGAAGAATTCATCGCCACCAGGAAGGGAACCTACGGAATCTATTTTCAGGATTTGGGCTCGGGAAAAAGTTTTGGCCTAAACGAAGACAAGCCGATGGTGGCGGCCAGCACGGTGAAATTACCCATGGCCCTGTACCTGAATACCCTGGCGGTTGAAGGAAAGCTGGACTGGAATACCAGGGTGGCGTACCAGCAAACCACCGACTACGAAGGAGGCAACGGCATTTTACGCTACATCGCCCGGGAAGGAGACCGCTACTCCCTGCGGACGCTGCATACCCTGATGCTGACTTTAAGCGATAATATCGCCTTTCGCATGCTGGCCCGCCACCTGGGGCGGGATAATTTCCGGCAATTTATGGCCGGCATCGGGGGGAAAACGGTTTATCCCGGGGGTAAAAATCTGACTACAGCGCGGGACATGGGCGTGTACTTGCAGGCCACCCTGGATTTTGCCCGCCGGCATCCCGAAGAGGGCAAGCGCTTGCTGGACGATCTGGCGCACTCCATATATCACCTCGGCCTGCCGGGGCATTTGCCCGAAAATGTTGTGGTGGCGCACAAGGAAGGTGACTTAGACGAAGGGGTGGCCAACGACGTGGGGGTGGTTTTTTGCTCCCGGCCTTACCTTCTGGTGGTGTTAGCCGGCGGCGTCAAGGATTTAGATCAAGGTTTTGAGGACATTGCCCAGATCAGTAAAATGGCTTACGATTTCCAGGAAAAATTATCCTCCAAAAAATAGAGAGCGTGCATTTTTATACTTGTTTTCCGATGTCTGAGGTCCGCCGGCCAACGACTGAATGCGCAGGTATAACTTTGCTTTTCTCTCGCATAATACAGCTAAGGGGGAATTATCGGTGTTTTGGAAAAAAATAGTTGCCGTTACCGTCGTTTTGGGTGTTTTGTTAACCCAGGGCGCCGGGTTTGCCTTTGCCGCTCCGGAACCGCCGGAAAAGGAGGCGACGGAGGATAAAAGCCCCAAACCTGTCCTGGAGGTAGCCGCGGAATCGGCCGTAATCATGGAAGCGCCCACCGGCAAGGTTCTGTTTGCCAAAGAGCCGGATAAAGAGCTGCCCATGGCCAGCGTAACCAAAATCATGACCCTGTTGCTGGCGGTGGAAGCGGTGGAAAAGGGAAAATTCAAGCTCACGGACCGGGTGGTGGCCAGCGAAAACGCCTGGGAAATGGGAGGCTCGCAGATTTACCTGGAGCCCGGCGAGGAGATGAGCCTGGAGGAGATTTTGCTGGCCGTGGCGGTAGGTTCCGCCAATGACGCCAGCGTGGCGCTGGCCGAGCACATTGCCGGCACGGAAGAAGTTTTCGTGCAGGCGATGAACCGGCGCGTAAAAGAACTGGGGTTAAAACATACCCATTTTGCCAACTGCACCGGCCTGCCCGCCGAGGGCCATTACACTTCGGCTTACGACATGGCCGTGATCTTGAGGGAGTGCCTGAAATACCCCTTGTTTAAAAAGCTTTCCTCAGTTTACGAGTACGATTTACGGGGTGGTAAATTCAAGCTCTGGAATACCAATAAGCTGCTCAAATGGTATCCGGTGGTCGACGTCGGAAAGACCGGCTGGACGAACGAAGCCAGATATTGCCTGGCCTCTTCCGGAGAAAAGGACGGGTTGCGGCTGATTGTGGTGGTGCTGGGATCATCCGAACCCAAGAGCCATTTCCGCGAATCGATAAAGTTGTATAAGTACGGCTTTGCCCGCTATAAAGCACTGGTTATGGCGGAAAAAGGAGCCAAAGTGAAAAGCGTAAAGGTGGGCAAGGGCGTTGTCAACCAGGTGGACGTGGTAACTGCCGACCGGGTCACGGTGGTAACGCCGAAAGGAGAGGAGCAGGGGTTTACCACCCGCGTTGAACTTCCGGAACAGGTTGCCGCTCCGGTAACAAAGGGGCAGCAGCTGGGCGCGTACAAGGTCTTCAAAAACGGCCAGGAAGTGCAGAACGTCCCGCTGCTGGCGGGTCACGACGTGCCGAAAGCGACCCTCTGGCAGCAGATCACCAAGGTTTTTCGCGGCCAGTGATGAAAAGGGCGACATGCTCAAACAAAGCAAGGCCGGATTAAGTCAGGCAAGGTCCTGGATAAAGAAATACGGGACCTTTTCTTTTTTTATTTGTTTTTTAACCCAATATATGGTAACATTAGCAGGAAGAATTAATTAAAAAGAGAAATTAAAATCCACAAAAAGAAAGGGCAGGTGGGGATATGGACATGGATTGCGAGTACAGGCAGGGGACGTTGTTTGTCCGCCCCCGCGGAGAGCTGGATATAGGCGTAACTGACGTTTTCCGGAAAGCGCTGGAGGAAAATTTGGCAAAGAATTCAGTAAATCATTTAGTTTTCAACTTAAGCCAGGTTTCTTTTATCGACAGTTCTGGTTTAGGAGTCATCCTGGGGCGTTATAAGAGGCTTCAGCAGCAGGGCGGGCGGGTCTCCCTGGTGGGAGTCCAGCCCCAGGTTCGCCGCATTCTCGTTTTGTCGGGCTTATTGACCGTGATGCCGGAGTATGCTTCCGAAGAAGAAGCTGCAGCCAGAGCAGGGTAAGGGTAAGGAGGAAAAGGGATGGATAATCAGGCGAAGTTGGAATTTAAGAGTCTTCCGGCAAATGTAGCGTTTGCCCGGGTAACTGTTGCCGCCTTTGCTTCCCAGCTTGATTTTACCTTAAACGACATAGAAGAAATCAAGGTTGCCGTTTCCGAAGCGGTGGCGAACGCAATAATCCATGGCTACGACAATCAACCGGACGGGATTGTCACCATCGTCATGACCATCAGCAACGGTACTCTGGAGCTGGTGGTCGGCGATCGGGGCAAAGGTATCGCCAACGTGAAAAAAGCTTTAGAGCCCTCCTCCTCTACCGATCCGGAGAGAATGGGCTTAGGATTTGTCTTTATGCAATCTTTTATGGATAGTTTGCACGTCGAATCGGCTCCCGGGAAAGGGACGACGGTCACTATGAGCAAGTCGGTAGGCTCTTCCGGAAAAAAGGAGCAACTCGAACACTAAGGTGGAACTTTGTTTATGAGCAATCGTCTGGCGGAAATGAACTTGCCGCGTTTTCCTTTGCTAAGCGACGAGGAAATGCGCAGGCTCCTGTCCCAGGCCCAGGCGGGAGACGCCCGGGCCCGGGACAGGTTGGTCAACTGCAATTTAAAACTGGTTTTTAACCTGGTCAAACGGTTTCAAAACAGGGGTTACGAGCTGGAAGATTTGTTCCAGGTCGGGTGCATCGGGTTGATGAAGGCCATTGATAAGTTCGATTTAAACTACGAAGTTAAATTTTCGACTTACGCCGTGCCGATGATCGTAGGGGAGATCCGCCGCTTTTTGCGCGATGACAACCCGGTGAAAATCAGCCGGTCGGTCAAAGAGGCTGCCTACCGGGTGCAGAAAATCAGGGAGCGGCTTTGCAAGCGGCTCGGCCGCGAACCTTCCATCGGCGAGGTCGCCGCTGAGCTGGGAATATCCCGGGAAGAAGTGGTTACCGCCCTGGAAGCGGCCCAATCGCCTGCTTCTATTTACGAAACGTTGCATCAGGATGAAGGCGACCCCATTTATCTGCTGGATCAACTGCAGAGCGAAGCCAACGGTGAAATGCCGCTGCTCGAGCGCATGGCTGTCAAGGAGCTGCTGCTTAACCTGCCGGAGCGGGACCGGAAAATTTTAACCTGGCGTTTTTTTGAAGATCTGACCCAGGTGGAAGTCGCGCGGCGGCTCGGGCTTTCCCAGGTGCAGGTCTCGCGCCTGGAGCGGCAGGCTTTGAAGAAATTAAAGGATTTAATGGAAGTTCAGGGCAGCGAATAAAATTTTACCCCCGGTGCATAATATTAAAGTCAATACCAAAGAAGTTAATGAAGGGGGAATGATTGGTGCATATTAAAGTTATGGAACTGGTGGGGTCGTCGCCAAACGGCTGGAAAAGCGCCGTGCAGGCCGCAGTGGACGAAGCTTCCCGTACCGCGGGCGAAATCGTGGGGGTGGAAGTGGTCAATTTTACCGCCAGCGTGGAAAACGGGCAGGTCACTGAGTACCGGGCAAATGTGAAAATTGCCCATAAGTAATCGGCGGGGAGTTTCCGGCGGAAGCAGGTTTTCCAGGCAGGGGTGCATTTTACGCGGCGGAGGTGCGGTTTTACCTCTGCTTTTTTGCTTTTCTTTTGATTACCGTGATTAGCGCGGTCAACTCCGTATAAATTCCTTGGGGGGAGGGTATGCTAACTTTCCGGGAGGAATTGCGCATGACCCAAAACCTTGACTCTTTACCGGCGGAAATGCGGAAAAAACAGTATGATCAAATGGTTAAGGAAGTCAAACCGCGTCCGCCGGTGATCCGCAACATCTGCTGGGCTTTTGTTACCGGCGGCCTGATTTCCGTAATCGGCCAGGTATTTTTCAACATTTTTCAAAACTGGGGGCTGGGCCGGCTGGAAGCGGGGGCGGCGATGTCCAGCACGCTGGTTTTTTTTGCCGCTTTGTTTACCGGTCTAGGTTTGTATGATGAAATAGCGAAGGTGGGCGGAGCGGGTACAATCGTGCCCATTACCGGTTTTGCCAATTCCATGGTGGCGCCGGCCATGGAATACCGCACCGAGGGTCTGGTCCTGGGGGTGGGGGCGAGGCTTTTTACCATTGCCGGTCCGGTGCTGGTTTTCGGCATCGTTACTGCCTGGATCATCGGGCTTTTATATTACTTTTTCCGTTAGGGGGTGCCCGTGTTGGCCGCGCCGAAAAAGAACGGCCAGCAAACCGTCTGGTTCCAAAACCCGCCTGTGATCTTGTCTACGGCCACGATCGTCGGCCCGAAAGAAGGTCAGGGGCCGCTGGCCCGGACGTTTGACAAAGTGATTGGTGATAATTATTACGGCGAGCAGACCTGGGAGAAAGCCGAGCGGCGCATGTTGATGGAAGCCATGCAGATGGCCATTCAGAGGGCCGGCCTGACGCCCCAAAATTTTGACTGCATGCTCGCCGGTGACCTTTTAAACCAGATAATCAGCGCTAACTTCGTTGCCCGCGAGCTGGGCATTCCTTTTCTGGGCTTGTACGGCGCCTGCTCCACCATGTGCGAGAGTATGGCGCTGGGCGCCATGTTGATCGACGGGGGTTTTGCCGAATACGTGCTGGTGGGCTCCTCCAGTCATTACGCCACTGCCGAACGACAATACCGTTATCCCACCGAACAGGGGGTGCAGCGTCCCCTGCACAACACCTGGACGGTGACCGGGGCGGCGGCCATGGTACTGGCGCGCCAGGGGCAGGGTCCCAGAATCACCCACGCAACTGTAGGGAAAGTGATCGACCTCGGACAGGGGGATCCGATGGATATGCCGGCGGCGATGGCGCCGGCGGCTGCGGACACCATTGCCCGGCACCTGCTGGATACGGGGAGGAGCCCCGATTACTACGACCTTTTTGTGACCGGCGACCTGGGCGTTTACGGGCGCGAACTGGCCGTTAAGCTGTTGCAGCAAAAAGGCTACGATGTGGCCAGCCGCTATATGGACTGCGGAGCAATTATTTATTCGCCCGAACAGGACACCCACGCCGGCGGCAGCGGTTGCGCCTGCGTGGCGGTGGTAACCTGCGGCCACCTGCTCCAGGAAATTAAGGCGGGGCGTTTAAAGCGTATCTTTGGCGTGGCTACCGGGGCGCTTTTAAGTCCTACCAGCACGCAGCAGGGCGAAACCATCCCGGCCATCGCCCACGGCGTGGTCATTGAAGCATGAAGTCAAAAATGGGGGGCAATTTCATGATCTTTCTAAAAGCTTTTTTGGTAGGCGGTTTGCTGTGCGTTGTCGCCCAGCTTTTAATGGATCTGACCAGTTATAAAGTAACCCCGGCGCATATTTTGGTGGGCTTTGTATCCGCCGGGGCGGTTTTAAGCGCCCTGGGGGCGTACGGGCCGCTGGTCGACTGGGCCGGAGCGGGAGCGACCGTTCCGCTTACCGGGTTTGGTCACTTGCTTGCCCAGGGCACAATCGCCAGCGTTCGGGAAAAAGGCCTCCTGGGTGTTTTTAGCGGCGGTGTGACGGCAACGGCGGCCGGCATAACCGCGGCGGTGGTCTTTGGTTATTTGACTTCCCTTGCCTTCCGCCCGAAGGGGTAATTGACAACACCTGATGGGAGTGATAGAATGAAAATGGGTTAGTTGCCGGAGTGGCGGAACAGGCAGACGCAAGGGACTTAAAATCCCTCGGAGGGTTTCCTCCGTACCGGTTCAAGTCCGGTCTCCGGCACCAGTGGTTTTTCAAGTGGTTGCTGGTTTCCTGAAATGGGAAGCTGGCTTTTTTGTTTTTACATCCCGCGCGTAATGTATCCGAACATTCCGCGTAGTTTTTCATTTAAATCTTTGATAACCTTTTTCTGGCACCAATTTCTGAAATTTTTTATCACCACGGCTGCTCCCTCGTTCAGTTTATCCTGTTGCCTTTTTGTTTATTTCAGAGACACAAAAATATTACTGTTCTCATAGCATGGTAAAAAATCTTAAAAAGCGCCCATTATTTTTAGCCGTACTGCTCACTTTTTCTTTTTCTGGGAGGAAGAAGATTGCATGAAAATGTCAGCCCAGGAAACAATTCTTGATAGGATTAAATCAGTAATCCAGAAGTGGCTCAATGCAAACAGGCCTCCCTATACAGGCCGGAGATTTAAAGATAACGTTAGCGAATATGAGGGACCAGGCTCTGTTGTTCTTCGCAATAAGTATGGACGAATCACTTGTAGCCCCTTTAACCACGGAATCTTTCGGGTTTACCTAAAGAGTGTTTATAAAAAAGATCCCTGGCTGGAGAGGAATTCCTGGACAATTGATCTTGCCAACGTCAACCAAGATGGTTGGAGATTTCAAAGAACAAATGATACTGCTGAATTTACATATACTTTCCCGGATGGTTTCGAAGCGCATTTAATGTGTATGGAATCGAGGGGGACTATCTTTTGCCAGCTGGGATCAGAATTAGTTTTGGTTGAGCCGTTCCCTCCACAAAGCACGAGAAAATGGCTTCTTGTCAAGAAGCATCTCTTTCGTCCCGGCGAGGTAAGAGTGTTCGGCCTGGGCGAAAATACTCCCCCCATGAACAAAGCTGGACAAACGATTGTTATGTGGAACCTGGATCCGCTAATCTACGAGACAGGGACTACCCCGCTGTACCAGTCCTGGCCGGTGGTGATCTTTCAATACGTCGATGGGCCTGCTTTGGGGTTGGTTTTCGACAATCCGGGTTATGCTGTATTTAAGTTTTCGGCGGACGGCAAAACAATGACTTATGCCGTCCGGGACACGGAATTAAGTTACTTTATCCTCCTTGGGCCAACCCTCCCCGAGATAATGCGGCAATTAGCTTTGTTGACCGGCAAGTTGCCCCCTTTACCAAAGTGGACTTTAGGATACCAACAAAGCCGCTGGAGTTATACTCCCTCCTCCCGCGTTCGCGAAATTGCGGCAATGTTTAGGGACAAGGATATTCCCTGCGATGTCATTTATCTCGACATCGATTATATGGATCACTACAAATGTTTCACGTGGGGGGAAGCTTTTCAAGATTATCAAGATTTGATTCGGGATTTACATGCTCAAGGGTTTAAAATAGTCACCATTATCAATCCTGGTTTGAAAATTGAACCGGGTTATCATCCTTACGACAGTGGGGTAAGCCAGGGGATGTTCATAGTTGACCAAGAGGGCAGTTATGTCGCAAAAAGGGTTTGGGCCGGGCGGAGCCACTTTCCCGATTTCCTCAACCCTTCCGTTCAAAAATGGTGGGGAGAGCTCGTTGCAGAATTCGTAAAATCAGGGGTGGATGGTATATGGTGCGACATGAATGAGCCCACCACCTTTGATAGCAGGCGTACTCTTCCTCCGGATGTAATCCATAAATTATCGGATACGGTAAAATTTCCGCATGAACGAGTGCACAACCTTTATGGCTTTCTGATGTCCAAGGCAACCTACGAAGGACTCCTGAAAGCCACCCATCTGCCATACGTCATCACCAGGGCGACTTATTTAGGGGGGCAAAAATACGCTACCACCTGGACAGGAGACAACGTCAGCAATTGGGAGCATTTCCGGGCAAGCATTCCCATGATTTTAAACCTCGGGCTTTCCGGTCAGCCGGTGGTTGGACCGGATATCGGGGGCTTTGAAGGAACACCGTCTCCAGAGTTATATGAACGCTGGATTCTCCAGGGCGCTCTGTACCCGTATAGCCGAACCCATACGAGAAAAGGCACCGATGATCAAGAACCCTGGTCATTTGGACCGAATGTCGAAACCAGCGCCCGTAAGGCCATCAAACTGCGGTACCAGCTGATCCCTTACCTTTACTCCCTTTTATTTGAGGCAACCCAGAATGGTCAGCCGATAATGAGACCAATTTTTTATCGTGCACCGACTGTTGAGGCATTAAAACCTGAATTTTGCGAAACGGAATTTTTACTGGGACCCTCCCTGTTAGTTGCCCCGCTCATGGACCCGACGCCGGCCAGGAGCTGTTACCTTCCTCCAGGTGCATGGTTTTCGTGGTGGTGCGGCAAAGAACGCAAAGGAGGTCAAATATATCAAACAAGTCCGGAGGAAGATACAAATCTGCCCCTGTTTATCCGGGAAAACGCAATCATTCCAATGTATCCGGACGCACCATGTTTCATTCCCAATTGTTCTCTAAAAAACCTGGAGATTTTGGTTGCCGTGAAGAATCAGGCAGAAGGGATGATTGTTGAATACTTTGATCGAGAATCGCTCCTTGCGTACGAGGTCCTGTTCTCAATGAAAAGCGGTTATATTGAAGGAAAAATTTACGTAAAACGGCAGGGCAAAATTCCAACCGGATACCAGCCCCCGGAGAATCTCTATATCCGTTTGAATTACCGGATTCGAAGTGCAGAGTTTATTTCGGTCCAGCAAGCTTATTTTATATCATCAGACTCGGGCAGGGATTCGTGGACAAGAATCACCATCTTCAATCCTTCATTTCCTTTAACAGGCAATTTTATTCTTGATTTTTAGATGACCAATACCTTGGTATCGGAGAGCGGGGCGTGTAAAAAAGACCCGCGGCGCGGGCGTCGGCCGGAAGGCGCGCCGGGCGAAAAGGTGGGCAAATGCAGCAACGCTGGAGTCATCCTTTCGGACGAACGGCTTTAACGTTTCGGGCCGGTATGCAGGGATATCCATAAGGTGGGGAGGTAAACAAAGTTTAGGCATGAAGAAATGAATGGGGGTTGGTAGTTTGTAAGGTATGAAGCGAGAACTCTATCGCTTTAAAAGCAGGTACCGCGGGAGCGTTGAGCGCTCCCTTGAATTCCTTTGCGGTAAGCCAAGAAAATAATCCTTGCCAAACTCTTTTGGCGTTTTTCATTTTTTTGGAGGAATTTTTTTGATCATGCCGAAAATTATGGTTTATGAAGCTGCTCACTGGTAAATTTATCGACGGGCTTAAATGGGGCACTTTTGGGTTGTCCTATCTATATAAAGGGGACTTAAATCATGGATGCCCTTGACTGGAAGGCACTGCAGGGCTTTCCCGGGCGCGTTGTCCAAAAAGCGCTGGTAAATAATCTTAAGGGTCAAGTAAACGTTCCCACTTATGTTCTGGAATATTTGCTCGGAAAATATTGTTCCAGTCATGAAGAAGAGGTCATCAAGGCCGGGCTGAAAGAGGTTAAGCGTGTTTTACGGGAGAATTATGTCCGGCCCGACCAGGCGGAATGGTTTAAGGCCCAGGTCCGGGAAAGGGGCCGGCACCAGGTAATTGATAAAGTGAAGGTGCGCCTGGTAGAAACGGAGGACAGGTACTGGGCAAACCTGGTTAACCTGCAAATTGACTACGTCAACATCTCCGATGAACTGGTTAACCGCTACGAGCGCCTGTTAGCTGGCGGCGTCTGGGCGATGGTGGAGCTGGTGTACGATGTGGAGCGCTACCACCGGGGGCAACTACGCCCTTTTGTCATTGAAAATCTGCGTCCGATTCAACTGGCCGTGAGCGGTGGTGGAATTTTAGAGGAGTTTAAAGAAAAACGCGCCCTTTTTACCCGCCGGGAGTGGATCGATTTTTTTCTGCGCAGCATCGGGATCGAACCTCCTTCTTTTGCCCCTGAACGACTTAAACTGCTCTATCTCTGTCGCCTGCTTCCCCTGGTGGAGGCCAACTTTAACTTTGTGGAACTGGGACCGCGGGGCACAGGGAAGAGTTACGTTTACCGGGAGACTTCGCCTTACGCAATCCTGGTTTCCGGCGGAGAAGTTACCGTACCCAGCCTTTTTATTGCCCACGTGGGCCGGGGTCGCATCGGGTTAGTTGGCCTTTGGGACGTGGTCGCTTTTGACGAGGTGGCCGGGTTAACCCGGCTGGCCAACCCGCAGGCGATCAATTTGCTCAAAGATTATATGGAGTCGGGGAGCTTCAGCCGTGGCCGGGAAGAGATTACGGCCCTGGCTTCCCTCGTTTTTATCGGAAACATCAACGTGGACATCCAGACAGCAGTGCGGACAAGCCACTTATTTACCCCCTTCCCGCAAGAGATGCAGGACCTGGCTTTTTTGGACCGCTTTCATTTTTACCTGCCCGGCTGGGAAATCCCCAAAATGCAAAGCAACCTGCTTACCGGCCACTTTGGTCTGGTGGTTGATTATCTGGCCGAAGTGCTGCGGGAACTACGGAAGGTCAGCTACGCAGATGTTCTTGACCGTTACTTCGTGCTGGGCGAGGCCCTCAACCGCCGGGACGAAAAGGCGGTCCGCAAAACGGTTTCCGGCCTGATCAAGCTGCTTCATCCGGATGGTGCCGCAGAAAAGGAAGAGGTGGAGGAGTACCTCCGGCTGGCCCTGGAGATGCGCCGCCGGGTTAAGGAACAGCTGAAAAGGATGGGCGGGATCGAATATTGGAATACGGCCCTTTCCTACCAGGATCGCGAATTGGCGACGGAAAAATTTATCTCTCTGCCTGAGCAAAGTGAAGGCGGAGTAATTACCGGCGATCCCCTGCCGCCGGGCATTGTCTATACCGTGGGGCTGGACGTCGAATCCGGTCGCTACGCCCTTTTCCGGGTGGAAGTGGCGCTCATGAAAGGAACAGGTAGCTACAGTGTTACCGGGGCGGTAGGGCGCGCCATGCGCGAAGCGGTGCGCACGGCTTTCGATTACCTGCGGAGCAACCTCAGCCGCTTTGCCATCGACCGTTCCATAGAAGATTACGATGCCCATTTTCAGGTGGTCAACCTGATGCAGGCCAAAGAAGGGAGCCAGACGGCGGCAGCTTTATTTGCCGCGCTTTTCTCTGCCCTGGTGGGGATACCTGTCCGGAGCGGGACGGTGATTTTGGGGGAGATCACCATTCAGGGAGGTGTCTTGCCCATGCAGGGGTTCGCGGAATGCGTTCAGCTGGCGCGGGAAAACGGGGCCCGGTGTATCCTCGTGCCCACCGCCAACGCCCGCGACCTGGGGCAGGTTCCGTCCGACCTTTTAAGCGGCTTAGAAATCATTTTTTACGCTGATCCAAAGGAGTGTCTGCTGAAGGCACTGGAAAGCGGCCGGTAAGCAGGGGCAGGAGGTAAAATGTCTTTTCAAAAACAAGCAAATCATTTTCAAGATACAACAGTTTATAAATGTGATCTTCACCGCACCGGAGTATTTCTTTTCGAAACAAGGCGCCTTTTTGAAGCGTTTGCCATCCACGGAGATTTTGCCCGGTTGCAACAAGAAGCACTGAACAAGAATCTTTTAGGAAAAACTTCAACCAATACGGTAAAAGGGATGTTGGGCGCCTTCCGGCGGCGTTTTTTGCAAGCACACCCGCCGCTTCCGCCCGCCGCTCTGGTAGCCAGGGCAATTATTTCTCGCCTTCCGGAGTTGGCCAAGACCCAGATCCTTTTTCCTTATTACATCTTTAGCGATGCATTGGTCAACGACGTTTACCGTGACCTCGTGCTTGCCCGGCTGGCCGGTGAAAACGGGACGCTCACCCGTGAAGACCTACTTGCCTATCTGGAAGAAAGCAGCAAAAATCATCCGGAATTGCAGAAATGGGCCGAATCTACCAAAATCCGCTGGGTGCGGGGGATGCTCTCAATGCTGCGGGCATTTGGTCTTTTGGGGCATGCCCCCGGAGCAACGCTTTATCCTTTTTACCTCCGGCCGGAAACATTTGCTTTTTTCTGGCTCTGGCTACGCCAACAGGGGTTTTCTTTTCACGAGGCCCGTTCTCTGGAATTGTGGGTTGTCTTGCAGGTTTCGGATGAAGGGCATTTCAACGATCTTTTCCTTGCCGGGCAGCAGCAAGGGTGGTGGCAGTTGATGAGGTCCGGCGAAATGGTGGAGTTTTCCACCTCTTTTCACAGTGTCGAGGAGTGGCTTGGGCATGCCGTGGAACGGAGCAAAGATTGAAGAGCTTTACCGGCGGGTAACGGGAGTGGTCCAAAGAACTTACCGGCCCCTGGATCAGGTCCCTTTTTTCCGATTTTTGTATCCCCCGGAAGCAGAAGTCGAGGTGCTGCGGGAATTTCGCCTCTTTGTGCAGTGCCTGCGGGCAAACAGTTTTGCCGCCGGGACCATTTCCCTGGTCGAGGTATTGCAGGCCGCCTTAATGGACTTGCTCAACGCCTCCGTGGACGGATTCGCTGCCTGCCTTCAAGAATATGAGCAGCGGTCCCGGCGGGAAGAACTCACCCGGATGCTGGCCGAACACCTGCCGGAGGCGTTAACGGGGCACCTGCTGAGCCGCCTCGAAGGTTATCCCGAACTTGCCTGTGTGGTGTTAACCCGGTCGGGGGCGTTGTTTCCGTTTGTCCGGCTGTCCTCGGTTTTCTCCCGGCTGGAGGGTAAGGTGAAGCAGGTTATCGTCGCCCTGTATCCTGGTGATCAGGAAGGGGCCATGCTCCGGGACCGCTCTTTTGATCTGGCGGCCGGATATTACCGGGGCGAAGTTTTGTAAGCGCGGAGGTGAAGAAAGTGCTCACGGTCCGGGCTCTTTTAGAGCGCGATCCCGACCGGGAAATAGTTGGGGTGGTGAAAATAGACGACCACGACCCGGCCCGGGTATGGGTGGAAATGGACGAGTACGTGGCCACTGACGAGGTAGGCGGATACTTGCGAGATTTTGTCGAGCGCTTTTTAGAAAGCAGGCGTCTGCCCGGCGAAGAGGTTTGCATCTGGGTTTCCGGCTTCTTCGGGTCTGGGAAAAGCCATTTTTTAAAAGTTTTGGGCTACCTCGTGGAAAACCGCACGTTAGCCGGCCCGGCGCAAACGGCCCTGTCTTCTACCGAATTCTTAAGCGCCAAACTCGGTTTATCCTCTTTTGCCCCGCTGTTGACCAGAGAATTTAAAAACCGGGTGCTTTATATTAACTTGCTTAACCATGACCCCCAGGCGCCTACCCGCCCAACCATCAGCCGGCTGGTTTACCGGACCCTTCTTGAGGAGAAGGGATTGGCGAAGGATTTTTGGGTGGCTTCCTGGGAGGAGGAAATCCAATCTCTAGGCAAGTGGACGGAATTTAACGCCTGGGTCAGGACTCATTACGGCCGGTCGTGGGAACAGGAGCGCAGGTTAAACGCCGATCCGGTCCTTTCCCGGGCGTTACCAGAGCTGTTTCCGGAAAGATTTCACGATGAAGCCGCCGCCCGCCGCGCCCTGGACGACAGCAAGCAGCGCGCCGGGGAGGTGCGCCCGGGCGATGTCGCCCGCCACCTGCGCCGGGAAGCGGAGTCTCTGGATCCGGTAAAAGGCCGGCTGATTGTCTTGCTTGACGAGATCGGACTTTATATCGGCGACAGCATCGAGCGGCTTACGGATTTAAACAGCCTGGCGGAACAGGTGGTGATGGAAAGCCGGGGGAAAGTCTGGCTGGTGGCCAGCGCTCAGGAAGCTCTGGCGGAACTGGTGCCGCGGCTGACCACCGACCGGCAGATCCTGGGCTGGTTGCAGGACCGCTTCCGGATGCGGATTCAGTTAACGCCGGGCAATATTGAGCGGGTGGTTTCCGAGCGGCTGCTCAAAAAACGCCCGGAGGCAGTGCTTAAACTGGGCGAATTGTATGACCGGGCGGCGGGAACCCTGGCCGCCGGGGCGTCGCTCAAAGGGGTGCGCAGCGGGAGGCTTACGACCGCCATCACGAAAGAGCGTTTTATTGGCTTTTACCCCCTTTTGCCCCATTATATTCTCCTCTTGCAGGAAATCTTCAGCGCCTTGCGGCAAAGAGGGACCGGCAGTGAGGAATCCAGGCGGCGCCTGGGCGGCAGGGAACGTTCGATGCTCCAGACGCTCCACGCGGTTTTGCGGGGAGAAGGATCACGGCGCCCTTTTGCGGACCAGCCGGCGGGACGCCTGGTGACTTTTGATCTTCTTTTTGATGCGATCGGCACGGAGCTCAGCATTATTCAATCGGATCACTACGACGCCATTGTGAACAGGGTGGCCGCCGTGGCCACCGGGGGAGTGAGCGCCCCGTGCGTCGCCAAAGCCCTCTTCCTTCTCCAGCAGGTGGGAGAATGGCTGCCCTGCAGCCTGGAAAACGTGGCGGCGGTAATCCACCCGGATCTCGGCACCGATGTCAACACCCACCGGGAAGCGGTAAAAAAATCATTAGAGGCGTTGATTGAGGCAGGCTGGGTAATTGAAGAGCAGGGCACTTACCGGTTCCTGTCTCCGTCAGAGCACGATTTTGAGCGGGAAGTGCGGGGAAGTCAACCTACCCCGGCCGAAAAAAAGCAGGCTGTCTATGAGCTTATGCGGGGTTTGCTCCAGCGGGTACGCTACGAGCACGGCGTGCGGGCCAAAGTACCTCTGGAAGTTGCGCTCAAAGTTGACGGGCAGGAATTAAGAGGGGCCGGCGATCTGAAGGTACGCTTATATACTTCCTTCGCGCAAAAGGAAAAGGATGAGGTACTCGCCGAAAGCCTCGCCGAAAGCGATGCCGTTTTCTGGCTGGCTGCCGGCTCTTCCGAACTCGAACACGTTCTGGTGCGCACCCTGGCCATTGAAAAAGCGCATGCCCGCTGGCAGGGAAGGCCGCTGACCAGGGAGCAAGACACCTACGTCGCCCGGCTGCGCCGGGAAGCCCTTGATAACAGGCAGGTCCGGTTGCCGGGGCTGCTGGAGAGGGCTTTTGAAGCAGGAACGATCTTTATTGCCGGAACGGAAAGCCGGCCGGAAGGAAGTCAGCTGGCGGCGGGCATCTCTTCAGCCCTCCGGCAAGTAGCCCAAAACCTGTTTACGGAATTTCTGGACGTTCCGATCGAGCGGGATGAGGACTGCAGCAAGGTGTTGGGCTGGCGCCCGGGGGTTCCGCTGCCCCCGGTTTACAGTGAACTGGGTCTGGTCGGCGGCGGGGGAATTAATCCTGGCTGCCAGGTTGCCTCCCGGGTATTCGGCGAACTTGCCCGCCGGCAGCAGCAGGGGCTGGAATGTACCGGCGGGGCTTTGGCTGAACATTTTAAGAAGCAGCCTTACGGATGGGACCCGCGCCTCGTCCGTTTAACCCTGGCCGCTCTTCTCAAAAACGGGAACATATGTGTCCTGATAGGAAACCGGGAGTTAACCAATCCGTTCGACAATCAGGTTAAAGATGCGTTTGGAAACAGTCGCCAGTTCCGGGCAACAACGTTTAAAATTCTACCCCCGGTGGACTGGCGGGCTGCCAGAGAACTGTTCGTCGAACTTACCGGGAAGGGGGCCGGCGACACCTTTGAAGAGGTGAGCGAGAAGGTCAAACAGTTGGCCGGGGAGTGGAATGCCAGGGCGCGCCAGCTGGCTGACCGGATCCGGGACCTGGGACTGCCGGTCGTATATGCACAAGTCTGCCTGGCCGTAGAGCGCGCCCTTCAGGCAGTGGTCAGGTGTGCCGATCCCAACGCCAGGCTGCGGGCATTTCTCGACGAGGAGAGCGCCTTACGCCAAAATGTGCCTCTTTTCCGGCGGCTGGCCGGTTTTGAAGAGGAATTCGGCCGGTACCGGCAGCTTGACTTGTTTGCCCGCGCCGCTGCCGGCTGGGCCCGGGAAGATTTGAGCACAGAGCTAAAAAGTCGCTGGCAGGCCTTTAGCGATGGCCTGGCCGCCTCCGACCTTCTGGATCGCTGGAATGAAATCTGGGCGGCGTACGGCATCTTAAAGGCGGCTTTTCAAGGGGATTACCACCGCCGGCACGAAAATTTCCGCCTCGCCGCCCAAAGGGCGGTTGCTGTCCTGAGAGAACACCCGGCTTTTCCGGATGAAGAAGGGGAGGCCGAAGAGCTGCTCCGCCCTGTGCAAGGGCTGATCTGTGCAGGAGGGGCAGAAGGGGAAGATTTGCTCTGCCCAATATGCCGGCGGGGGTATGCAGAACTTGCCCCGGCGCTGGTGGAAGAAATTTGCCGGCGGCTTACGGCAGAAATGGATGAGCGCCTTGTTTTTGTGGGGTCAGGTCCTGGTGACGAATTTGCTCCTCTGGACCGCCGGGAGATCATTGGCGGGCCGGCGGAGGCAGACGCCCTGCTTAAGTCCTTGCAGGCTCATCTCCGCCTGGGCATTGCGGGCGGGAGAAAGGTGGTCGTGGAAGTAAGGATCAGGCGGGAGGAGGATGCTTAAGTGGACCGGGAACAAAGGGGGAGGATCAGGCAGCTGGTGCTTTTTTGCCGGCAGCGCTTAGAGCAAGAGTTCGACGAGCTATTGCGGCTCCACGGGCTTCTTCCCGAACGCGCGCTTCCGGCCGGCGGGCTCCCCGGCGAGCGCCTTGTGAGGCGGGAGGAGCTGGATTGGGCGCTTTTACGCGAAGGCCTGCCATATCATGAGGCGCGCCGGCGCTGGCTCGGCCACGCCGCCTTTACTTTTTTAAACCGTCTTTTTGCCCTGCGGGTGGCCGAGGTGCACGGCGTAATCAAAGAAACGGTGATCACCCGGCCGCGCTACGGAAACCGTTCCCTTCGGGAGCGCGATCTGGTGGATGCCGATCCCGCCCTGACGGCGGATCCAGCGGAACTTGCCCGCCGGGCGCTGGCCGAGGCGTCTGCCGAGCTGGCCATCCCTTTGCTTTTCCTGCACTCGGGCGACCCTTACAGCATTCTTGATCCGCGCCTGCCGGCTTACCGGGAGGTGCGGGAGCGAGTTGCCGCCGTTCCCGAAGAAATCTGGCAGCAATTCGAATTCCTGGGCTGGGCCTACCAGTATTTTAATTCGGAGGTGCGCAGCCAGATCCGGGCGCGCTTGAGGCGGAACCCCCGGCCCGACGATATCCCGCCAATTAACCAGTTTTACACTGTGGGCTGGATCGTTAAGTTTTTAGTCGAAAATACCATCGGCAGGCTGTGGCTGGAATCGCGCCCTGCTTCCCGGTTAAAAAACGAACTGTCCTACCTGGTAAGGTCAAGCGGCAATACCCGGCTTTCCCGGCGCGAATTAAAAGTGGAAAATTTCAAGGTGCTTGATCCGGCCTGCGGGAGCGGGCATTTCCTTCTCCAGGCTTTCGACCTCCTCTTTGCCATGTGGCGGGAAGCGCACCCGGAGATCCCGCCCGCCCAGATTCCCGCCAAAATTTTAGAACACAACCTGTACGGGGTGGACATTGATTTGCGGGCCTGCCAGATCGCCGCTTTGGCGCTTTACCTGAAGGGCCGGGTTGTTTTTGAAAAGTTTAAAGAAGCGGGCGACGTGTTTAGCCCCGGGCGGTTAAACATCATTTGTGCGGACATACGTTTTCTGGACGGCGGCCGGCGCGCACTTTTTCTGAAGCATTTTGAAGGGGACAAGAAGCTTCGGCAAATCGTGGAACAAATTCTGGCCGCCTGCGAAAAAGCTTTTCACCTGGGTTCGCTTCTGGACATCCAGCAACCGCTGGAGGATCTTTTCAGGAGCAGGGTCAAGCCGGTTGTGGCGGACGGAGGGAGGGTGGTCGAACAAATGGCCTTCCCTTTTTTGCCGCGGGTTGCCGAGCAGCTCTCTTTTCATGATCTGAAAGTTCCCGTTCCCAAAGAGATGACGGTAGAAGAAATATGGTGCGCCGTTCGGGAGTTTATTTCCCAGTATACGGAAAAAAAAGATATGGGGACCATGTTTTTCGGCCTGGATGCCGAGAGGGCCATCAATCTGGTAGATGTTTTAAGCGAGCAGTACGACGTGGTGCTGATGAATCCGCCCTACGGCGCGATGCCCGCTGCCTGTAAGGAATACGCGCGGGAGTATTACCCGCTGACCCATAGCGACTATTACGCCGCCTTCATTGAGCGGGCTGTGAAGCTCACCAGGCCGGGCGGCTACGTGGGCGCGCTGACCGGGCGCACCTTTATGTTTTTGAAATCGTTTGCGCGGCTGCGCACGGAAATTTTGCGCACCGACGCCCTGCCCGAGGTATTTCTTGATTTAGGTTTTCACGTTCTGGACGAAGCAACCGCCCGCTACGCGGCTTTCACCTTGCGAAAGCGTTCCGACGACGATGGGGTGAACTGGAAAGAACACCCCGTGACATTCTTCCGCCTTACGCCGTGGCATTGGGACGAAAAACGGGTGAAGTTCGAGGAAGCGCTCCAGAAATG
Organism: Bacillota bacterium; assembly: GCA_040755215.1. Taxonomy (GTDB): domain Bacteria; phylum Bacillota; class Desulfotomaculia; order Desulfotomaculales; family Nap2-2B; genus JAIMBK01. The sequence continues at coordinate 25,778 of JBFMBG010000035.1, forward strand.
GCCAACCGGGTTGGGAGGGCAGATTTAAGGATGTACGACTATAGTCCTCAATGGGTAGTTAAAGATAAGTTGGCTAAATCCGGCCGGCCGGGTCGCGAGTTGGGAGCGGATCAAGGAGTCCCCCGGGCAGTGGTGGATGAATGGATTAAAAAGGTGCAGAGGATGGGTGTGCAGTCGATCATTTGTTTGCTTGATGACGAACATTTACACCTTTACAATGATCTGCCAGCAGGACTGCTCGATTATTATCGTCAAAACGGCTTTGCGGTTGTTAATCTGCCGGTGCGGGATCCGGCTCACCATCCGGAGGGGCGGAAGACCCTCGAGGAAAATCTCGAAAAGGCGTGGCAGGCCTTCCAAGATCTGCCCGGGCCGGTTCTTGTCCACTGCAGTGCGGGTATCGACCGGACCGGGCGGGTTATTGAATATATCCGGAGCCGTTTAGATGAAGAGGGAGCTGGGGGTAAGAGCGATGTCGTCCGGTAACCGCGTCGTCTTTCAAGCTACTTTGGGCGAGCTGGCGGAGGTGCCCGGCTCCCCTTACGCCTACTGGGCGCCGAAGTCCCTGCGGGAGCTTTTTCAAAAGTACCCCCCTTTAGACCGGGATGTGGCCGGGCAGCCGGATAAGCCAAAGATTGCGGATGTAAAGCAGGGCCTGGCGACGGCCGACGATCTGCGCTTCACCCGCTTCTGGTGGGAGGTGCCGGTTAAGGAGATCGCGGCGAGCCGGGAAGAAACCCGGCAGGGGAAGAAGTGGGCGCCTTTCGCCAAAGGAGGGAAGCCTTTTTATCACGACATCATTGTGGTGGTCAACTGGGAAAACGACGGGATGGAGATAAAGAATTTTGACCGGGCGGTGGTGCGGAACGAATCCTTCTACTTTCGGGAGGGGCTGGCGTGGACGAAGTCTGCTTGGATTGAAAATAGTCCTTATCCAATTCTAGATGTTGGAATTTTACCAACAGGTTCAATTTTTACCGCTAAGCGGATGGCAATTTTTCTTTCATTTAAAGAAGCTAATGAGTTGATATTATGTAGTTTTCTCCGGTCTATAACTGCTGCTGCACTTATACATTTAATAAATCCAACTGGGAGAAATAGAGAAGCTGGACATTTAGCTCAGGTCGCAATAATACCAACAATATTTAATGAAAACCAACTCTCTTCTCTAGCCCGCGAAGCCTACGACCTCCTGCGCGAGTGGGATACCGGCAGCGAGACTTCCACCCAGTTTATCGCCCCCTGGGTTTTTCAGATCTGGCGCGGCTTTCGCCTTCAGCAAAGGCCGGTCACCGGGCACCCCCTGGCGCAGGATTTCGCCTGGAGCGACTGGCCGGCAGCCAGAGAAATCCGGGGGGAAGGAAAAGGTCCCTGGGAGGGACCGGTGAGTTTGCAGGCGCTTGCTCAGGAGGCCCTGCGGCGGGAGGGCATGTTACGCCGGCGGCTGGAGGAAATCCAGCTGGCCATTGATGAGGAGGTCTACCGGCTTTACGAAATCAACGCGGAAGACCGCCGGTTGATTGAAGAAGAACTGAGGGAGAGTTTGGTTGCTGATGAGGAAGAGAACGTAGAAAGCAATGAAGAAGATGAGTCCGGGGAAGAAGCGCCCGAAGATAGCGCCACCTTAACCGTTGCTGAACATGTTCGCCGTCTCCTGCACTATTTCGCCCACCGGGCGGCGGCCGCCGATCCCGGCGGTATCGTTCCTCTTTTTGATCTCTACCTGGCCGACGGGCAAAGTAAACCGGGTTTAGCCAAGCGGGTGCGCGAACTTTTGGCGCGGGAGTTTGGCGAAGGAAATCTGTCAGCCTTGGAGGAAGAGATCTCCAGCATCCTGGGCAAATCCCTGGACGCCTGGCTGGCGGAGGATTTTTTCGGCTACCATCTTTCCCTTTACCGCCTGCACCCGGTCATCTGGCAGCTTTCCAGCCAGGCTTTTGCCCCCCGGCGGGGCCGGGCGGCTTATAAGCCGGCCTTCGTTTGCTTTCTCTATTGGGCAAGGTTAGATCCCGATACATTATACAAGGTCCAGCAATTTTATCTTCGCCCTCAACTGGCCACCGTAGAACAGGAAGTGGAGCGCCTTGCTCAAGAGGTGGCCCGCGCCCGGGAAGGGCCGGCGCGTGTCCGGCGCCGGCGGGAGGAGGAATACCAGGCCGCCCTTGACCGTAAAGAAGAGCTTTTTGGCTTTGCGGGTGCCATAAGCCGCCTGCTTTCCCCGCCACCGGCCCCTCTGCCGGTGGATAGCCGCAGTACGTGGGTCAAGGAAAAGGTAAACGAAATTGTCCAAAACGGCTACCGCCCAAACCGGGATTACGGCGTGCGGGTGAATATAGAACCTTTGAAACAGGTGAATATTTTAGCCCGGGAAGCTGCCCGGGTGAAAGGGTAGAAAAATATGCTTAAGGAGTGGTTGCAGTCTAAATTCTCCCCTTATGCTTCGAAATCTATTGTTGTCTGGTACGACCCCGGAGGGACCCTGGCTTCTCTGGTGAACAGGCAGCTTGCGGGAGAGCGGGAACTTTTCGTTTTTGAGGGCAGCTACCTCGCCCTGCGGTTTGCCTTAGAAACCCAAGACCCCTTTTTTGAGCAGAAATGGCTGGTTTACGTTCCCGAGGCCCCGCCTGCCCAGAGCTGGTTGAAAGATTGGGAGATGTTTGGCGCCCGGCTGGAGCTGGATTTTCTTTCCCTTTTGCGGGATGCCGGACAGTTGAGCATAGATCAGGAACTCCGCCGTCTTTTTACCGGAGCGCGGGCGGAAAACTCCCGGCGGCTGGTGAGAAATTGGGATATCCTGATGGGGGGCAGGCCGGTGAGCAAGGATAATCTGGTCCGGGCTTTGCTGGCGATTGCCATGCGCACTCAGTATTTTGATCTCCGGTCGGCGGTCCTGCAGTTTTTAGGAGAGGAAGCCTTTGCGGGGCGCCTTGAAGAGATGGGGCTTTTTGATGTCTTCAGGGGGCTGGTGGAAAAAGAGCTTGGGCTGGCCGGGCTGCCTGTGCCACCGGAGGAACTGCGCCGGCGGCTGGCGGCAGCGCTCCTTTTAACCGAACTGGTCGAAAAAAGCGGACAACTGGCCGGTGCTTTTGAGCAGCTCTTGCCGGAACCGGCCAAGCGGGCAATCGCCGTTGAGCTGGCTGTTTTTTGGCGCGCCGGTATCCCCTGGCGGGAATCGTATGTCAGGTGGGCGCATTTCGTCGAGCGGGAATACAGGCTGGGCGAGCGCATCAATGTGGAAGAGCGGCTCCTGGCCTTGCCCACTTTTTTGGTGGTGGATCACCTCTGGCGAAAAGAAGCGGAAATGGCCGCCGGCCCCCGGGGAGGGAATTTTGCGGCGCAAGGGGAAAAACTTAAACGCCTGGCCGAAGAAAGGCGCCGCCTTTTCTGGGCGCAGGCGGGTGCGGCGCCGTGGTGGGAAGCGCTTGCTCTGGCGGCCTCTCTTCACCAGGGATGCGCGCAAGCGCTGGCTGACCTCCCCCGGCTTGAGCAGGTGGCGGAACTGGTGGACCGGTATACAGCGAAAGAAGGGTGGTGGCGGCTGGATTACTGGGCGCTAAAACTGGCGGCGGCCGGCGGCGCGCTGACCCCGGAACAGCAGGAGCGCTTCACTGCTCCCGCCTGGCGGCTTTACCGGGAGTACGTGGACAGATCGGCCAGGCACTTTGGGGAACTGGTGGTCCGCCGGGGTTGGCAACCGGCCCAGACCAGATTTTGGACCGGGTTTGTTGGGCGTGATGAGCCGGGCAGCACAGGCATAATTTTCGTCGACGCCTTGCGTTTTGACCTGGCCTGTTGCTTAAAGGAGGATTTGGCCAGAACGGGAGAATTTACGGTTGCACTGTCCGGTTGCCCGGCGACGCTGCCGGGTATTACCGAAGTAGGCATGGCCGCACTCCTCCCGGGGGCAGAAAACGGTTTAACGGTGAAAGTAGAAAAGGAAACCCTGACCGTTTACCTGAACAGCTGCGAGGTTACCGGCAAAAACCGCCGACTGGCTTATTTGGAGAGAATATTGGGAGCCGGCGCGCGCATTTTGGATCTGCCGGAGGTGGAACGGCTCCCAAAGTTGCCGGGAAACGTGCGCACGCTGGTGGTTTTCTGGGACGGGATTGATGAGTTCGGTACCTTTACGGGCGACATAAGCCCCCAAACTTTTTTCGAGCTGGTTGGCCGCCTGCGCAGGCTCATCGTTCATTTGCGCTCCTTAGGATGCGGACGGGTGTTTGTGGCGGCCGACCACGGCTTCCTTTTCCTCCCGGCCGAGGCTGGCCCGTCGGTGCGGCTTCCGGTTTCCGCCGGTGAAGGAGCGGTGTGGAAAAAGCGGTTTGCCGCCGGGCGTTTTGCTCCCCTTGCCGGGACCTGGGAGGCCGGGGCAGCGAAACTGGGCCTTTTGGGGGAAACGCTTTTTGTTTTTCCCGTCGGTACTGCCGTTTTTGCCGTCGGGGAAACAGGCGCCTTTTTCCACGGTGGGTTAAGCCTTCAGGAAGCGATTGTGCCCGTTATGGTGATCCGGGCAGGGTATTCTCCTAAAGTGGGGGTGCAGATGGAACTTCCGGAGACAATTACCTCGGGCATTCTGCGGGTACCCCTGCAAGCCCGGGTGCAAACCCTGCTGGACGCGCCCCGCCGGGTGTGCGTCGAAGTCACTGGCGAAGGCATCCGGCAGCGTTCGGAGGTGATTGAAATAAGTCCCCAGGTTTCGCAAGTGTCCGTAACTGTTTCCTGGCTGCCGGCCTTTTCCTTTGGAAGCCGGTTGCCGGAGCGGCTTGTGGTCAGGCTCATCGACGTCGACAATGGAGATGTCCTGGAGCAACGGGAGGTTGCGGTGGCTACCCTTTTCTAAAATTTTTCTTTATCATTTCTAAGCATGCTTTGCAAAGAATGGGGGAACGTAACATTGCCGAAGAAGACGTAAACAAATGTGCTGCCGAAGGAGAGGTAATTGAAGTACAAAAGCACGAAAGGGACGTAAAAGTCCTGTTGTCGGGAGTGGATGCAGACGGGAAAGAATTTTATCTGGTGGCCGCGCTTCGTTACCCCCAACCGCCGGTGATTGTCACTGTTTGTCGCTTCCGCGAGGAAGCGTGGGAAGACCTCGGCCCTTTTAAGAAGAGGCGATAAAAGGGAAAGGGGAAGGGGATCAAGATGGAATGCTATATCTGTTCCGGTAAAATGGAAAAAGTGAAAAAAGATGTAGAGGCCACCTGGAAAGGAAGGACGATCGTTTTTCAGGGAGTGGAAGCCTGGGTGTGTAAGGAATGTGGTGAAGAGGCCTACGAACCCGATGACGTCCGGATGATGCAGGGCCTCATCCAGGGAACCCTGCATGCGTCCGATTATCCGGAAATTATGAATGTCGAGGAGGTAGCCGACCTGCTCCGGGTGAGCAATCAAACAGTTTATAACCTGGTCCGCGCGGGGAAGTTGCCGGCGGCTAAAGTGGGGCGGGAATGGCGCTTTTTTCGCGACCAGATCCTCGCGCTGGTAAAGGGTCGGCCCGATCAAGAGCAGGTAGCGGTTATGGCGGCGCGAAACAGTAAAAAAGAGGCGCTTACAGAAAATGATCAGGAGATTATAAAAAGGCACTTGGCGGAAATGAATCGGCGCCGGGCTTAAAGGGAGGTAAAGTCCCATGTCTCTACCTCCTTTTCATTATGCCCGGGAGTTACGCAATCAGTTAAAAATATCAGGCCCCGTTAATCTATTTCACGTAATAGAAGATAACTCCTCCTCTCCATATCAACCCTGTTTAAAACCGCTCCGGCGAACTCGATCTTAACGTCGTCGGGATAAAGCTCTTTAAGCTCACCTATCCTCCTTTGGATCAACCTCAAACCAAAAGTTGAAAGCTCTTCAGGAATTACAGGGACTACGTAATAATCACTCGCCAATATAGCGTTTACCGTCAGGATAGATAGGTTCGGCGGACAATCAATAATAACATAATTATTTAAATAATCCTTCCTCAGTAAGCGCCCACTTTAAAGCCCTCCTTTAAAAAATTTAAATCAATTTTCTACCTGTTTCGTAAGCCTCCATGACTTTCTCCTCAAAATTAAAAAGATCAAAACTGGAGGGGATGACGTGCAAACATCCTGCAGTGCTTATAATATTTGAACATCGTTCAGAGGCGCAACTATTGATCGAGACCTGGGGGTCCTCCAATAATGAAGAAAAGAAATGATATGTCGACATCTTATTATTCCAACAGTTTCTTATTTTTTCTTCATCTAAGATGGCAAAGGTCAAGTTGGACTGCCCATCTAAATCAATCATAAGCACCTTTTTAT
>JBFMBG010000036.1:0-30448 GCA_040755215.1 Bacillota bacterium
ACCAGTGGCCGACCTGCGCATGCGCAGTTCTTCGCTCAAAGGTACGGTTATTGCCGGGGAGCTGATCCCCCGCCTGGTTGACGAAGTGCCCGCGCTGGCCGTGGCGGGGGCCGTGGCCGGCGGCGAAACGGTCATCCGGGACGCGGCCGAGTTGAAAGTTAAAGAAAGTGATCGGCTGGCCGTTTTAACGAGGGAGTTGCGAAAATTTAATGCAGATCTTGAAGAACTCCCGGACGGCCTGATCATCAGGGGCGGGCGCCCGCTGCAGGGGGCCGTCTGCCGCAGCCACGGGGATCACCGCATCGCCATGGCCATGGCGGTAGCCGGCCTGGTGGCCCGGGGGCAAACGGTGGTGCAGGACGCCGGCTGCGTAGCGGTTTCTTTCCCCGGTTTTGCCGGCGTACTGAATTCCTTACGGAAAAAATAACAGGTTTCCTCCGGGTAGCGCATGGTTATTGAAAACTTTTAAAAAATAGGGAGCAAGGGATGACAGGGGCGGAGATTTGCGGTAAAATAAATGCGGTTAAAGAGGAAAACGGGCAGAGATGTCGAAAAGAATTTACATAACCATCGACGGTCCAGCCGGGGCCGGAAAAAGTACGGTGGCCAGAATGCTGGCCAGGCGTTTGGGGTTTAGCTACCTGGATACGGGCGCCATGTACCGGGCGGTTACATTAAAGGCTCTGCGCGCCGGGGTTGACCTGGCCGACGAGGCGGCTCTGACCAGGCTGGCGTCCTCGATAAGTATGCATTTGACCACCGATCCCGTTGAAACTACGCGGGTGTTTTTGGATGGGGAAGACGTTACCCGCGAAATCAGGTCTGTTGCCGTTACCCAAAATGTTTCCCTGGTGGCGCGCGCTCCCGGCGTAAGGAGGGCAATGGTGCGCCGGCAAAGGGAACTGGCGGGCGGCGGGGACGCGGTGATCGAAGGCCGGGACGCCGGGACGGTCATCTTCCCGGAAGCACAGTTTAAGTTTTTTCTTACGGCTTCTGAAGAAGAGCGGGCCAGGCGGCGCCAGGCGGACTTTGGCAGCGCGGGCCGGAACGTGTCTTTAGCCCGGTTGCAGGCGGAAATCCGGGCGCGCGATCAGCTGGACAGCTCCCGGGAAGCCGCCCCTTTGCGGCCGGCCCCTGATGCCCAGGTAATCGATTGTTCCCGGCTGGGCGCCGAAGAGGTTGTGGAGTTGATTTTAAGCCGGGTCAGGGGAAAAATAAGTTAATGTTTTACCGTTTCGCCAGGGCCTTTTGCCGTTTTTTGTTGTTTGCTTTGCGCCGCTGGCAGGTTTCCGGAAAGGAAAACGTGCCGCCGGACGGCGGTTTGATCGTGGCGAGCAATCACGTCAGTTACTGGGATCCCGTCGCTGTGGGTTGCGCCCTGCCGCGGAAAGTATTTTTTATGGCCAAGGCCGAACTGTTTGCGCTTCCCGTGCTGGGGCCGGCCATTTCCAGCCTGGGCGCCTTTCCGGTATACCGGTCGGGTTCCGACGCCAGGGCCATCAAGAAGGCGCTGGCGCTCCTCCGACGGGGACAGGTGGTCGGGATTTTTCCGGAAGGCACCAGAAGCCACACCGGTCAATTGTTGCCCCCGCACGTGGGCGCGGCCATGCTGGCGTTGCACGGCCGGGTCCCCGTGCTGCCGGTGGCGTTAATCGGCACCCGGGGAGTCTTTGGCCGGGTAAAGGTGGTTATTGGCAGGCCCTTGGAGTTTTCCGGCGCAGGAGCAGAAAAGAGCAAGGAGCAATATCAGACGGTGGCTGCGGCCATCATGCGGGAAATTGCCAGTTTAATGGATAAAGAGCGGTGATTGGTGTTGAAAGTTATTCCGGCCAGGGGCGCAGGTTTTTGTTTCGGCGTTACCCGCGCCGTCGCTCTGGCCAAGGAAAGCGCTCAGGGGAAGGACAGAAAAGTTTACACGTTAGGGCCCCTCATTCACAACCCGCAAGTAGTTGCAGAGCTGGAAAAAGAAGGAGTTGAAAAAATAGAACAGCTCGCGCAAGCTCCCCCGGGGGCAACCATAATTATCCCTGCCCACGGGGTCGGGCCGGACGTTTTGGCCCTGATCAAAGAAAGAGGTTATTCCTTTGTGGATGCTACCTGTCCTTTCGTGCGCAAAGCGCAGGAGCTGGCCGGCGATTTGAGCGCCCGGGGGTACCAGGTGGTAATTGTTGGTGATCGCGAGCATCCGGAAGTAAAGGGTTTAATGGGCTGTACGAAAGGGCGGGCCGTGGTAGTGGAAGGACCGGGCGAGGCCGAATCTCTTTCCTGCATGCCGAAAGTGGCCGTTTTAGCTCAGACAACGCAGCCCTTGGCCAACTTCCAGGCGGTTGTGGATGTTCTTCAGAAAAAGGCAGGCAACCTGGAAGTATACAATACCATCTGCCATGCCACCAGCTTGCGGCAGGAGGCTGTTTTAAAACTGGCCCGGGAAGTGGAGGCCATGGTGGTGGTAGGGGGCGCGAACAGCGCCAACACCCGGCGGCTGGCCGAATTGAGCCGGGAGACGGGTATCCCTACCTACCAGGTGGAAACTGCCGGAGAACTGAACCCGGCCTGGTTTGCCGGGGTCAAAGTAGCCGGCCTGACCGCGGGAGCATCGACGCCGCACTGGATTGTAGAGGAGGTTCAAAGACAGATGAAGGAGTTGGGTGAAGTGACCGAAGCACAAGGAACTATGGTGGAAGAAAAAGAAACGGCAACTACCGGCATTACGGAAGGAGCAAGGGAGAGCCTGGCCAGCGTGCCCGAAGGGGCGGGCGCGCCACAGGAGGCAGGAGCGCCGGAAGAGGCCGGCGCAGCCCCGGAAGAAGCTGGTGCGCGGGAAGAAGTAGACGCTCCTAAAAATTTGGAAACCGGTGCGGAGCCGGAAAAAACCCCCGAGCCCGGGCAAACTTCGGCACCCGAAAAATCTTCCGAAGAACAGATGAAAGAAGCCGTCGAGGTCCGCGCCTTACGCCCCGGACAGGCGGTTAAGGGGGTAGTGGTGCAGGTAAACGACGACGAGGTGCTGGTCGATGTGGGGGCAAAATCAGAAGGGGTTGTTCCTTTACGCGAGCTTTCTGCTTTTGAAATTACTTCTCCCCAGGAGATTGTTCAGGTGGGAGATGAAATAGAAGTCGTCGTCGTGAAAGTGGAGGACAACGAAGGCCGGTTACTTCTTTCGAAAGCACGGGCGGACATCCGCAAGGCCTGGGTTGAATTACAGGAGCACATGGAAAACGGCGAGCCCGTGGAGGGTATTGTGCGGGAAGTGGTGAAAGGCGGCCTGCTGGTGGATGTGGGTCTGCGGGCTTTTCTGCCGGCTTCGCTGGTGGAAAAGAGCTACGTGGAGGACTTAAACGCCTACCTGGGAAGACCGGTAAAAGCCAAGGTTATTGAGCTGAACAGGAGCAAGAGAAAAGCCATTCTTTCCCGCAAAGCTGTGTTGGAGGAGGAACTGGTCAGGCAGCGCAAGGAAGTTTTCGCCGGTCTTCAGGAAGGGCAGGTAGTCAAGGGGGTTGTCCGGAGGCTGACCAGCTTCGGCGCTTTTGTGGATATCGGCGGGGTGGACGGCCTGTTGCATATTTCCGAGATGGCCTGGTACCGGATTAATCATCCCTCCGATGTACTGAAAGTAGGGGATGAAATAGAAGTGATGGTTCTGCGGGTGGACCCGGAAAATGAGAAAATTTCCCTGGGTTTGAAGCAGGTTCTGCCCAACCCGTGGGATCAGGTGGAGGAAAAATACCCCGTCGGAAGCATCGTGAAAGCCAGGGTCGTCCGGCTGGCTTCGTTCGGCGCTTTCGTCCAGCTGGAGCCCGGCGTGGAGGGACTCGTCCACATTTCTCACCTGGCCGACTACCACGTGGGTACCCCCGATGAAGTGGTCCAGGAAGGAGAAGAGATCGCGGTCAAAGTTTTGCACGTCGATCCCGCGGAAAAACGCATTCGCCTCTCCATGCGGGAAGCCAACTACGAAGCGCGCAAGCAAAGAAACCAGAAACCCCGGTCCAAGGAGAATAACGGCAACGTAACCATTGGGGAGGTAGTGGGGGATATTTTAGAAGAAACAAAGAGTAATCTGTAGACCACCATGCTGTTTTTTTAGCAGTACCAACAGATGATGAAAATTAGCGCAATGTTTTTTCAGGGCGGAGGTATAAAGGCACAGAGGCACAAAGAAACAGGTGTGGCCAATTTTACTTTGTGCCTTTGTGCCTGGGAAACTTTATGCCTGATATTTTCAGGGTAGTTACCCGGGCGCGATAACATTTGATTAATTTCAATAAACGGCAATATTGGCCGTTTTTTTTATTTTTTAGACCCCATGCCGCTTTTTCGCGGCACCGGCAGCGGACGCCCGGCACTTAAGCAAAAACGAGCTTTTTGCTTTCTGTTGATTGGAGCCAAATTCAAACCAGCACAGAAAACATTAAAAGTAAACTTACGTAAAGGCTGAGTGCCGGGTTCGATTTGCCGGGAGCGACATAGACTTAGGTGGTATATTTTTTTGCTAAAAGGGCAGTCTAAAAGCAAAGTTTTGGGGTAGGAGGGCAAGAGATGACGCGCTTTCCCATCGGTTTGATTATTCTAGTGCTTATTTCCATCTTGATTTTTTTCGGTTTGGCCCACCGTGCTCTTGACCGGATGCGCTTAACCGACCGCGCCGCGCTTTTTGTGATTGCGGCGATGATTATCGGCAGCTTTATCGACATTCCGCTGCCCGGAGGGCGCTATCCGGTCAGCGTCAACGTTGGCGGAGCCATTGTTCCGGTGGGCCTGGCTGCGTACCTGTTGGTCAAGGCCGGCACCCGCCGGGAGTGGGTGCGGGCGCTGGGTGCGTCGGTGGTGACGGCCCTGGCCATTTTTGTCGCCGGCTCGCTGGTGAAAACGGGGGACCCGCGCAGCCGGTTTGAATTTCTGGACGCGCTCTGGCTTTACCCCCTGGTCGCCGGCGTCGTGGCGGCGCTGGCCGGGCGCTCCCGCCGCTCGGCTTTTATTGCCGCCACGCTGGGCGTGCTTTTCCTGGACGTCGGCTACTACTTCTGGCTGCTGTTCCGGGGCGCTCCCGCCGGCCGCGTCTTAATCGGCGGCGCAGGGGTTTTTGACGCCATCGTGGTGGCCGGGGTGCTGGCCATTTTAATTACGGAGATCATCGGCGAGGTACGCGAGCGCCTGCAGGGCGGACCGGCGCACCGGGGGAGGCCGGAAGAGCTGCTGGAAGGGCTGCGCAAACCGCTGGTTGCCGGGGAGCGGGAAGTTGGCGACCGGGGAGCGGCCGAGGGACAGGGAGGTGCTGGGGATGAAGAAGGTGAGAAATAAAGTTTTCGTCGGTTTGGGATTGTTGGCCGTCGGTGTATTTCTTTTGGTTCTCTGGGGCGCGGCGGGAACGTCGTTGCCGGCGGTGAGCCTGCCCGGCATTTGGAAAAATCTCGAGGATGAACTGCAGGTGGGCAAAGCCTGCACGATCCGGGACGAAAAGGGCGACCTGGTGACCATGATTTCCCGCCGGGTGCGTCCGGGGGACGAGGTGATTACCGCGGAAGGAAAGCACTACCGCGTTCAGAAAGCGGCCGGTGATGAAGCGGTGGCCCGGCTGCTGGGAATGGACCGGGATCTTTTGGCTTACCAGGAACTTTTTTCGCAAATGGAAGTACCGGCCGCGAAGATGGCCTGGAGCACCCGCCCGGTGGCCATTTATCACACGCACAGCGACGAATCCTACAAGCCTTCGGACGGAAGCGACTCGATTCCTTTCCGGGGCGGCATCTTTCAGGTAGGCGATTCCTATTCCAGCCAGCTTTCCCGCAAAGGATCGCGGGTTTTGCACGACAAAACCCCGCACGATCCCCACGACGACAACGCCTATTACCGGTCACGCCGGACGGCGGCCCAACTGCTGAAAAAGAATCCCATTGCCATTTTTGACGTCCACCGCGACGGCGTTGAAGACGCGGGGTTCTACCGGCGGATCATCTCCAACCAGGACGTTGCCCAAACGCGCCTCGTGGTGGGCAGGGAAAACCCGCGCATGTCGGCCAATCTGGACTTTGCCCGGCGGCTGATGGCCTACGCCAATAAGATGCACTGGCCGATTATCAAAGAAATCTTCATCGGCCAGGGGAACTATAACCAGGATCTCATGCCGACCGCGCTTTTAATTGAAGCGGGTACCTATACCAATAGAAAGGAAGAAGCGATGCGCGGCATCACCCAGCTGGCCGACGCGGTGCCGGCGGTGCTGGGCATTACCGGACCCTCCAGCCGGCCGGGGGCCCCGGAATTCGGCAAGCCCGTGACCGACCCTACGGCCCGGCAAAGCGGCGGCTGGACGGCGCTGGCCTGGATTATCATCATCACGATCGTCGGCGGAGGTGCATTTCTGGTGATCAGTTCAGGAGGCTGGAGCAAGGCGAAAGACCGCCTGCGGTACTTCTTCGGGCGGGAATTTGCCAATTTCCTGGGGCCGCGGCTGAAGAAGATCACCTGGAGAAAAGATCCGGAAGAGAGATAGCGGGCCTTTGGACGAGCACCGAAAAAGCGTCCGGGAAGCAAAAAAGCAACAAGGAAAGCGGCGCGCCGGTGCGGTCCAAAGGGGGGAGCCGAGGTGATCATCCGGGATGAACGAATATATACCCACGATTATTGCCGGGATACTGGCCGGTACTGCGGCCCGGCTGGTGATGCTGCACGTCGACTACCGCCAGTACCCCGGCTACCCGCACGGCTACGTCACGCACCTCTCCCTGGGCTTCATCGCGGCGGCGCTGGGCGCGGTGGCCGTCCCCGCCATTTTAAAGCCCGACTATACGGCCGTTACTTTTCTGGCCCTGGCCGCCACCCAGTTTCGGGAAGTCCGCAGCATCGAGCGCAAAACCTTAGAACACCTCGATGAAAAGGAACTGGTGAAGAGAGGGAGCGATTATATCGAAGGGATTGCCAGGACCTTTGAGGCCAGAAACTACCTGGTCATGCTTACCTCCCTGCTCACCAGCATCGCCTTTCAGCTGGGCCAGGCGCCGGCCGCCCTGCTCATCGCCCTTTTAACCATCGCCTTCAGCCGCAGTTTGATGGCCGGGGAGACGATCGGCGACATCTGCTCGGTGGTGCCGGCCAGACTGTGGTTTAAAAACACCGTGCTGATGGTCGACGAGATCGGGATGATGACGGTCGGCTTGAAGGAAATGCGGGAAAAAATCTTGCGGGAAGGCCTGGCGGTGCTGATTATTCCGAAAGATCCCAACGCCCGGGCGACGATCCACGACCTGGGCCAGCGGGCCGCCATCGCCCACACCGCCGCGGTGATTATGGGCACCAAAAAGGACGTGGACATCCCCGAGTTTACCCCGGTGGCGCGCAAAAACCCGGACACCGGCGCGGTCGGGCTGTATATCGTGCCGGTGGAAAGGGATCTGGAAGCCTTGATTCTGGCCGTTAAACGCACCCCCGTTTTGGAAAGCGCCCGCTCCAAGCCTTTAAAAACCGAGGCCGGGCGCCTGGCCAGTTTTGGTCGGCGGTCGGCGGTCGGCAGACGTCAGAAAAAAATATCGTGATTGGGTTGGGTAGATCCATTTTCTTCGGGGAAGTGGTTTTTTGGGTGAACGGGAAGGCAAGCGCATCCTCGCGGTAGTTACTTTGAACATGGATCAGGTGGCGGGCGGCGCCCCTATTTTTTTTGCCCGCAGCGAGGAGGAAAGGGAGCGCATCGCCATGTACATCGCCAAGACGCTGGACGCCATGGTGCACGATTTAGAAAACGGCACGTACATCATCGTCCGGCACTGACGTTTCCCCCTTTTTATTATTGCGATTGCGCTGCTTTACCTGGGATGATAAAATAACAAAAGTAAAGCAGGAAGACTGGCAATGCCGGGTGGAAACCAACGGGTGTTCCAATACTGGAGTACCCAGGTATTGCTTTTTAAAGGAGAAACTATCCATTAAATGATCCAGGAGGGCCTTACCGTAGAAAAAGTTTCTCCCGGCGGTATTGCCTACCAGCTGGGAGTGGAGCCGGGCGACCGGGTTATCCGGATTAACGGGCAGCCGGTGCGGGATATAATAGACTACAGGTTTCTTAGCTGCAGTGAAAAATTAAATGTGTTGCTGGTCAAAGCCGGCGGCGAAAAATGGCTGCTGGCGGTCGAAAAGGATTACGAAGAGGGCCTCGGGGTGGAATTCGGCCCCAACGAACTGGGGCGGATCAGGCGCTGCCGGAACCGGTGCATTTTTTGTTTTCTGGACCAGATGCCGAAGGGCATGCGCGACACCCTTTATTTTAACGATGACGACTATCGCCTTTCGTTTACCCAGGGGAACTTCGTTACCCTCACCAATGTCACCGGGCGGGATCTGGAGCGGATTGCCAGGCAGCGTTTAAGCCCCTTGTACATCTCGGTGCATGCCACCAACCCGGTTTTGCGGGCGAAAATGCTTAATAATCCGCGCGCGCAAAAAATTATGGAGCAGCTTGCCTACCTGGCCGGTGCCGGCATCCAGATGCACACCCAGGTCGTCCTCTGTCCGGGGATCAACGACGGACCGGAGCTGGCGCGCACAATCGGCGATCTTTACGGCCTGTGGCCGGCGGTCCGCTCCGTGGCGGTGGTGCCCGTCGGCCTGACCCGCTACCGGAACGATCTGTACCCTTTGCGCACGTATACCAAGCAGGAAGCGCAAAAAGTAATCGCTTTGGTGAAAAAATGGCAGCGCGCCTGCCGGCGGCGCGGGGGCAGTCCCTTTGTCTTTGCCGGCGACGAATTTTATCTCCTGGCCGGGGAGCCCATTCCGCCGGCCAAAGACTATGCCGGTTTTCCCCAGGCGGAGAACGGCGTCGGCCTGGTCAGGCTTTTTCTCGACGAGTGGGCAACCGCGGCCGGGAAATTGCCCGCCCGGCTGCCGGCGCCCAGGAAGGTTACGCTTGTCACGGGTAAACTGGGGGAGCAGGTATTAAAACCAGTAGCCGAACGTCTTAATAAAATGGAAAATTTAACAGTCCGGCTCGTCGGGATAACCAACCGCTTCTTTGGGGAAAAAGTAACTGTAGCGGGGCTGTTGACGGCAAGGGACTTGTTGTCCGCCTTGGCGGGCCGGGACCCGGGCGATCTCTTGATCATTCCCGCGGTGATGCTGCGCGAAGAAGACGGGCTTTTTTTGGACGATGTGCCCTTTGCGGAGTTTGCCCGCCGCCTGGGCTTTCCGGTGGCGAAAGCAAGGGGGCCGGAAGAGCTTTGCCGGCAGTTAATGGACAGCAATTGGTGATCGGGGAGGGGGAATTGGAACCCTCCAGCCCGGGATCAAGAAGACATTGTTTATTTTCGCGAAATGTTTTTCGGTGGGAGTTGCCCATGGAAAACGTTAGTTCCCACAATTAATCATGAAAATCGATCAAACGTGTTTAATCTGGAATTCGCTTTAGCGAATTCCGACTATCCCGACGACTGACGACTGACGACCGACGACTATTTTCAAGGGAGCTGTTTTATGTCCAGACCGGTTGTAGCCATCGTGGGCCGGCCGAACGTGGGCAAATCAACTTTATTTAACCGGCTGGCAGGAGAACGGGTGGCCATTGTCGAAGAAAAACCGGGGGTGACCCGGGATCGCCTGTACAAGGACGTGGAATGGAGCGGGCGGGTTTTTACCCTGGTAGACACCGGCGGCCTCGACTTTCAGGAAACGGACGAAATTTCCGAAAAGACGCGCCGCCAGGTGGAGTTGGCCATTGCCGAGGCCGACGTCCTTCTCTTTTTGGTTGACGCCCGCGCCGGCCTTACCCCCGCCGACGAGGAAATTGCGCAGGCCCTGCGGCGCTCCAAAAAACCTGTTTTGCTGGTGGCCAACAAGGCGGAAAAATTTGCCGGGGAGCATTTTGACTTTTTTCGTCTGGGCCTCGGCGAGCCCTTTCCCGTATCGGCTGCGTTGGGGCTGAATACCGGTGATTTACTGGATAAAATTTTGCAGGCGCTGCCCGCTCCAAAAGAAGAGAAAGATTCAGAGGAAGCAATCAGGATTGCCGTGGTGGGCAGGCCAAACGTCGGAAAGTCTTCTCTGGTAAACAGGATTTTGGGATTTGAGCGCGTAATTGTCAGCGAGCGGCCGGGGACCACCCGGGACGCCGTCGATACCCCGTTTGAACACGCCGGGCGCCGCTTTTTACTGGTGGATACCGCCGGGATCCGGCGGAAGAGCAAAATAGACGAAGCCACGGAAAGATACAGCGTCATGCGCGCCTTAAAAGCGATTGACGTTTGCGACGTTGCGCTGGTTATGTTGGACGCCCCGGAAGGAGTGACCGAGCAGGATAAACGCATCGCCGGTTATGTGCACGAAAAAGGGAAGGCCAGCATTTTGGTGGTCAACAAATGGGATTTGCTGAAAAAAGACGCGCGGACGGCGGACCGTTACCGGGAGGCCGTTTATCAAGAACTGCTTTTTCTGGACTACGCCCCCGTTGCTTTTATTTCCGCGCTCACCGGCCGGGGAGTGTCCCAATTGTTAAACCTGGTAACGCGCGCGGGGGAGGAATTCACCCGCACGGTGGGCACAGGCCCTTTAAACGATCTCCTGGCCGCCGCCCAGTTGCGCTTTCCGCCCCCTGCCCATAAAGGAAAAAGGTTGAAGATATTTTACGGCACGCAGGTAAAATCCCGGCCCCCGACGTTTGGGCTGTTTGTTAACGATCCGGATTTAATGCATTTTTCCTACTTGCGCTACCTGGAAAACCAGCTCCGGCAGGCTTACGGCTTTGCCGGCACCCCGCTCCGGTTTGTCCTGCGCCGGCGCCGGGGATAAAGGGGGCAAAAAGCAGGCTTTAGTGATGATTAATTCCTGGTTTAAGGGGGGTGTTCTGGTGAAGCTGCTTTTGCTTGTCCTGATCAGCTATTTAATTGGCGCGATTCCGATCGGTTACCTGGTGGCCCGCTCGAAAGGGATCGATATCCGGCGGCGCGGCAGCGGCAATATCGGCACAACCAACGTCTGGCGCAACCTGGGACCCGCGGCGGGGCTGCTGGTTTTAGCCGGGGATGCGCTAAAAGGAGTTGCCGCCGTCCTTTTGGGCCGTTACCTGGCGGGGGGCGACGCTCAGTTGCTCACCGCCCTGGCGGCGCTGGTGGGACACTCCTGGTCGATTTTTTTAGGCTTTCAGGGAGGGAAGATCATCGCCACCACCCTGGGGGTTTTTATCCTCGTCGATCCGCTGGTAATGGTCATCGGATTGGGGCTCTGGCTGCTGGTGGTGGGCGCCTTCCGTTACGTGTCGCTGGGCTCGATTATAGCCTCCGCTTCCCTGCCGGTATTAATGCTGGCGCTGGCGCGTCCCTGGACTTATGTGCTCTTTGCGCTGGCGGCGGCGGCAATCGCCGTCTACAAGCACTTGCCGAATATCCGGCGCCTTTTGGCGGGCACGGAGTCCAGAATCGGGCGCTTCTAGTGAACTGCGGATTTTGGCACGCTTGGACGCGGGATGGGATGAACGGTGCAAAAAATAGCCGTTTTGGGCGGCGGCAGTTGGGGTACCGCCCTGGCCGTACTTTTAAGTAAAAAAGTGCGTAAGGTGGCCCTCTGGGTAAAAAGGGAAGAGCTGGCCGAAGAAATCAACAGGGGAGAAAACGTCCGTTATCTTCCGGGCGTTTTTATTCCTGAAAACGTCCGGGCAACAGGCGACCTGCCGGGTGTGCTGGCCGGGGCGGAAGCAGTGCTCTTTGCCGTGCCTTCCCACGCCTTTCGGGATGTTTTACGCCGGGCTCTGCCCGGGCTGCCCCGCCGGGTGCCGCTGGTCAACGCGGCCAAGGGTATAGAAGAAAACACTTTGCTGCGGATGTCGGAAGTTTTTCTTGAAGAGGCCGGTGGTGAGCTCGTCCGGTTTTACGTCATTCTGTCCGGCCCCAGCCACGCCGAGGAAGTCGGGCGGGGAATGCCCACGGCCGTGGTGTGCGCGAGTTTTTCCCCGGAGGCGGGGAGGGCCGCCCAGGATCTTTTGATGACGGAGAGTTTTCGTGTTTACACCAGCCCCGACGTAAAGGGCGTAGAGCTGGGCGGGGCGCTGAAGAACATTATCGCCCTGGGCACGGGTATTGCCGACGGGCTGGGGTTTGGCGACAATACCAAGGCGGCCCTGATGACCCGCGGGCTGGCCGAAATTACCCGCCTGGGGGACACCATGGGCGCCGATCCCCGCACGTTTGCCGGCCTGGCCGGGGTGGGCGATTTAATTGTCACCTGCACCAGCATGCACAGCCGGAACCGGCGTGCCGGCATAGCGATCGGGAAAGGAAAATCGTTGGCAGAAGCGCTGCTGGAAGTGAAAATGGTGGTGGAAGGAGTGCGCACGACGCGTGCGGCGCGCCAGCTGGCCTTGCGCCACAAAGTGGAGATGCCGATCACCGAGCAGATTTACCAGGTTTTGTTTGCCGGCCTCTCGCCGCGGGCAGCGGTGATTAATTTAATGACCAGGGATCCCCGCAGTGAATTGGAATACTAAACACTACTGATCCAGCAGGCGCCTGGCCCCCCGGTAGTTTTCCCGGTAATACTGTTTATTCAGGGAAGAATACATCACGCCTCCGTGGGACGAAGCGTGAATAAACTGGTCATTCCCCGCGTAAATCCCCACGTGGTTGATCCCCTTGCTGCCGTAGTAGCTGAAAAATACCAGGTCGCCGGGCTGCAGGGAAGCTCTCTCCACCGGTACGCCGAAGTCCGCCTGGGCGGCGGCATCGTGCGGGAGGTCAAACCCGGCGGTCCGGAAAACGTAACGGACGAAACCGGAGCAGTCAAACCCCCGGGGTTCGGACCCGCCGTAAACGTACCTCGTTCCTAAAAAGGAAGCGGCAAAGTTTAAAATTTTTCTTGCCGCCTGGCCGGTTATGCCCCGCGAGGAAAGATCGCGCGCGGGGAAGTTATCCGCGGGCGGCCTGCCCGCCCTGTTTGAATCAACGGGAACCGCCAGGATTTGCCCCGGGTAGATGAGCGTGGACGAAAGATTGTTGGCCTGCATCAAGGCTTCTACGCTGACCCCGTGGCGGCCGGCGATGGTATATAGGCAATCGCCGGGCAGCACTGTGCAGAACATGGCGTCTTTATCGGAATTTTCTAACTGTTCTTGCTTTCCTTCATCGTTATTGTAACTCAGGTTTCTTTCTCCTGGCGGAGTACCGGCGGCGGTTGAGTCAGGGGCGTGGTTTTGAGCGGTGGCGGTGTTTTCCCGGGGCTCGTTTTTTTCCGGGATATTGAGCTGCTGGCCAGGGTAGATCAGGTGTCCGCTGATTCCGTTCGCTTCCTGGAGCGCCCGGACGCTGACGCCGTAGCGCAGGCCGATCCCGTATAAGGTGTCGCCGGCTTTTACGGTATAGGCGGCGGCGTGGGCCGCCAAAGGAAACAGCAAAGATAAAATTAAGGCACCCGGCAGCGCTGTTTTTAGTTTTATTTTTTTACGCGCCCACATAAATATTAGCAACCGTTTCGTTATTTGTTTCATGATCCAAACTCCCGGCAACCTGGTTATCATAAGTAAGTTTTTCGACAGATTAGCTGAAAACTCCTCCTGTTCAGGAAAAAAATTTTTACTGCGCGAGTTTTAACAAAAAATTTCCATAAACCGCTGGCAACGTGGTTATATTCTTTTCTGCTTTTCATATATATATTGTTAAAGTATGCCAGTTAATAAGTTTTGGTTTGTTTTCAGCTTGGGGCAAGGTAGGGGGGATGCCTCGTTACGTCTTTTATAATCACCGGCCCGAAAATTTTGTAAGGAGGGAGGCGCGTATAAACGAGCCATGGAAAGGCAGGATATTTTCCGCGACATTGCTGAACGTACCGGTGGAGATATTTATATAGGGGTCTGCGGCTGCGTCCGGACGGGCAAGTCTACCTTTATCCGGCGTTTTATGGAGTTGCTGGTTATTCCCAACATAAAAAACCCCTACGACAAGGAGCGGGCGAAGGATGAGCTGCCCCAGGGCAGCGCCGGGAAAACAGTCATGACCACCGAGCCCAAGTTCGTTCCCAACGAGGCGGTGGAAATTAACGTCAATCACGGTCTGCAGGTTAAGGTGCGCCTGGTTGATTGCGTGGGCTACCGGGTTGAGGGGGCGTTGGGGTACGAGGAAGAAGAGGGCCCCCGGATGGTTTCCACCCCCTGGTTTGAAGAGCCGATCCCCTTCCAGGAGGCGGCGGAAATCGGCACCCGCAAAGTTATTGCCGAACATTCCACAATCGGCCTCGTGGTAACGACGGACGGAACCATCACCGATATCCCGCGGGAAAATTACGTCGAAGGGGAAGAAAGGGTAATTGCCGAGCTAAAGGAAATCAACCGTCCCTTTTTGGTGCTCCTTAACAGCGCCCGGGCGCAAGATCCGGAAACGCTCCAGCTGGCCGAAGAGTTAAGCGAAAAGTATGATGTACCCGTAATCCCGCTGGACTGCCTGCAGATGACGCAGCAGGATGTGTTGTACGTCCTGGAAAAAGTGCTGATGGAATTCCCGGTCAACGAGGTGAATATCTCCCTGCCCCTCTGGGTGGAGGAACTGGACAGCGCGCACTGGCTGCGGAAGAGCTACGAGGAGGCGGTGCACCAGACCGTCTCGAACGTCCGGCGCCTGCGGGATGTCCAGGGTGCGGTGGAGCGCCTGGCCGAATATGATTTTGTCGACACCGTCAGGCTGGACAAAATGGATATGGGCACCGGCGTGGCCGCCATTGAAATGACCGCGCCGGCGGGGTTGTTCTACAGAATTTTGAGCGAAGAGACGGGCTTTGCCATTGCGGCCGAAAACGAGCTCCTGCGCCTGATGCGGGATCTGGCCGTGGCCAAGCGGCAATACGATAAAGTGGCGGTTGCCTTAAGGGAAGTCAAGGAGACCGGGTACGGCGTGGTTACGCCCAGCCTGGACGAAATGGCTTTGGAAGAACCGCAATTGATCCGCCAGGGCAACCGGTTCGGCGTAAAATTAAAGGCCAGCGCGCCGTCGGTGCACATGATCAGGGCCGATATTACCGCCGAGATTACGCCCATCATCGGCACCGAGAAACAATGTGAGGAGCTTGTCCGGTACATGCTGGCGGGGTTTGAGGAAAACCCCCAGAAGATCTGGCAGTCGGAAATATTTGGCAAATCCGTTAATGACCTGGTCAGGGAGAGCATTCAGAACAAGCTCCAGCGGATGCCGGAAAACGCGCAAGCCAAACTCCAGGAGACGGTGCAAAGGATTGTCAACGAAGGAAGCGGAGGGCTAATCTGCATCATCATCTAACCGGTCGCGGACCGGTTTTTTTATTATTGCTTATTTTTTACTCTAATGATATAAAAGAATAAGGAGTAATAGGCACAGCGCAGAAAAG
Source organism: Bacillota bacterium (assembly GCA_040755215.1). Classification (GTDB taxonomy): domain Bacteria; phylum Bacillota; class Desulfotomaculia; order Desulfotomaculales; family Nap2-2B; genus JAIMBK01. The sequence goes on from JBFMBG010000036.1 coordinate 15,325, forward strand.
GCATCCCAATCCCTGATTTCTAAACCAAGGGAGACGGTTTAAATTGGAGAGGGTAATCAAAATCGGCTTGCTGGGTCTGGGCACGGTCGGGAAGGGAGTTTACCGGATCCTTGCCGGTAATGCCGAAAATATCAGCCGCAAGACCGGCGCCCGGCTGGAGGTGGTCCGGATTCTGGTGCGCACGCCCGAAAAAGACAGGGGGCTGGCTTTAAACCCGGGCCTTTTGACTACCGATTACCGGGAGGTTGTTGAAGATCCCGAGATCGCGATCGTCGTCGAATTAATGGGCGGCCTCCATCCGGCCCTGGATTATGCCTTGCAAGCTTTGCAAAACGGGAAAAGCGTGGTTACCGCCAACAAGGATATGATTGCCGTGCACGGCCGGGAGTTGTTCGAGGCGGCGGCGGCCGGCGGCGTCGATTTGTTTTTTGAAGGCAGCGTCGGCGGCGGCATACCGATCATCAGGCCTTTAAAGCATTGCCTGGCGGCCAACCGGATCACCAAGATCATGGGGATCATTAACGGGACAACTAATTATATCCTGTCGAAAATGACCGCCGAAGGGACAAGTTTTGCCGACGCGCTGGCCGAGGCGCGTGCCCGGGGGTACGCGGAAGCCGACCCCGGCGCGGATATCGAAGGCCTGGACGCGGCCCGGAAGCTGGCCATTCTGGCTTCCATCGCTTTTAACAGCAGGATCGGTTTAAACGACGTCCACGTGGAAGGGATAAGCCGGATAACCGCCCGCGATATTGCCTACGCCGGAGAATTGAATTACGTGATCAAACTTTTAGGGATCGCCAAGGAAACAGCCGGGGGGATCGAGGCCAGGGTGCACCCTACCTTTATTCCCCGGCTGCACCCGTTGGCTTCGGTGAACGGGGTTTTTAACGCCATCTACGTTCAGGGCGACGCCGTGGGGAACACCATGTTTTACGGCCGGGGGGCCGGTGAATTGCCCACGGGAAGCGCGGTGGTGGCGGATATCATGGAAGCCGCCAAAAACCGCCTGCACCGCGTTGCCGGCCTCAACGGCTGCACCTGCTTTGAGCAGAAGCCCGTGCTTCCGATGGGGCAAATTCAAAGCAAATATTACCTGCGCATGGTGGTGGCGGACCGGCCGGGAGTCCTGGCGGCAATTGCCTACGCTTTTGGCGATAAAGAGGTCAGCCTGGCTTCCGTCATCCAGAAGCATACGGACGGCCGCCGTGCTGAGATCGTGCTGGTTACGCACAAAGTAAGCGAGCAAAATTTGCGGGACGCCCTGGTGATTGTGGAGAGGCTGTCCGCAGTGGATGAAGTGTGCGCGGTGATCCGGGTGGAAGACGAGGAGCTCGGGGAAGTGGGCTAAAGTCCTTTGCAGAGGGAGTTCCCCATGAAGGCTGCCGTTCTCTCCATAAAAGTATGTAAATGAGGGCTGGAATTTGTCCGGGTGAGCGACATCTGCGTAGGGTCGGGAACCAGACACGGCGCAGTCGCGGCAAGCGAACCGGCAGCGCAATTGAGAAGTGGGATGTGAGAAGTTGGAGGTGGGAAAATCTCACTTCTAACTTCCCACCTCTCACTTCTCAATTGGTCGACCCGGAGCAGCGGAGTGAACCGGACAATTCCAGCCCGATGGGAAATGATGGCAGAAGCTATTTTCAGGGGAGAAGGAAATTTTTATGGTTCATGTACAGGTACCGGCTACCGCGGCAAACCTGGGGCCGGGTTTTGATTGCCTGGGAATGGCCCTCCAGCTCTACAACACGGTGGAAATGGCGCGCGCGAATTCCGGACTTTTCATTGAAGTGCAGGGAGAGGGCGCCGCCGAGATCGCCCGCGACGAAGGCAACATTGTTTACCGGGCCGCCATGCGCCTTTTTAAGCAAACGGAAAGTACCCCGCCGGGGTTAAAAATTAAGTTGGTCAATAACATTCCCGTGGCCAGAGGGCTGGGCAGCAGCGCCGCCGCAATTGTGGGCGGGTTGATCGCGGCCAATATTCTGGCGGGCAATAAACTGTCGCAAAAGGAGCTCCTGGCCCTGGCGGCGAACCTGGAAGGCCATCCCGACAACGTTGCCCCGGCTCTCTTCGGAGGGATCGTCGTTTCGGTGGCCGGGGACGGGGAAATAAAGTACGCCAAAATTGCGCCCCCGCCGGCCTTAAAGGTGGTTCTGGCCATACCTGAATTTTCTCTTCTGACCAAGACGGCCCGGGACGTGCTTCCCCAGCTGGTCAGCCTGCAGGATGCGGTCTTCAACCTGGGGCGCCTGGCTTTGCTGATTACCGCCTTCTCCCGGGGCGATTTAAGCCTGCTGCCGGCGGCCGTGGAAGACCGGCTCCACCAGCCGTACCGCGCCTCTTTAGTTCCGGGAATGAAAAAAGTAATGGCCGCCGCCCGCCTGGCCGGGGCCCGCGGCGTTTGTTTAAGCGGTGCCGGGCCAAGCCTGCTCGCCTTTGCGGACAGTAACTTTGACTTGATTGCGCGCGTGATGAAGGATACCTTCCAGCAAAGCGGCGTCCGCGCCCGCACCCTGGTTTTGAAGATCAGCCCGGTAGGTGCCCGGGCGCTGGAGAAGATTTAAAGGAAAAGGTACAAAGGCACAAAGGCGCAAAGTAGAGGCACCAAGCAAAGGTACAGAGGAAAAAGGCGCAAGGAAAAAAGCAGAAAGCACAAAGGAAGGCGCACAATAGGATAGAGCAGCTTTTGTCAACTTTGTGCCTCAGTGCCTTTTTCACTTTGTCCTTTTTTAAACAAGTCCGGCACTCAAAGCATTGAGTGCCGGACTATGTTAGGAGCCCGTAATGACCTGCGCTCCGGCCATTACGAATTTCTGCGTAGCCCACGACAACCTTTCGGCTGCCGTGGACCATTACGAAACCCATAATGACCTTTTGCTCGACCAGTGCAGATACCTTGTGAGCCCACCGCAATCTCTCGACTGCGGTGGACCCAAGACAAATCGCAAGTTGTCGTTCCGGCACCTGCACTGATCTTAGCTCGACCCGGAGATGTCCCTTGTGACCCTGCAGCAATCCTTCGGACTGCTGCAGAGCCTCCCAGAACATCTCCGGATCTGCCCGCCGGCCGGTACCGAGCCCTTTCGACCCGGTACCGGCCTTTGGCCGACTGCTGCAGAGCCTTTCTTTAGACCCTGCAGCAGTCTGGGCTCGGCCATTACGAACCCTGCAACAATAGTTTAACCGGCTGTAAATAATATATTCAAAAAGGGTTATGGTATTATTTACCGCTTGTCTCTGTAAACGGAAAAGTTGTATAATTGTAACGTTTAAAAATAAAAAGGCCGAATTCCTGTTCAGACAGGTACGGGGGAAAAATTATTCTGGGGTGAATCCAGGCTTTTCTTTAGGGAGGTGAGTTGCGAAGTTCGTGGTTAGGTATTCGCAGTTTGCGAAAAAAGAATTGCCCGCGGCAAATTCTTTGGCGCATCGAACGGCGAATGTCTAACGGGCGTCCTGGTAGGGAAACCCTCGTCCCGAACCCGTCAGCTAACCCCGGAGGCCGCAGGAGGGGAAAAATGCGCATATTGAACGGTATGTCCTTTCGTCTTTGGCTTTTTGCTCTTGCTTTCCTGGTTTTTGCTCTTTTCCTTCCGCTTAGCGCTTCTGCCGCCGTCCATACAGTCAGTTCCGGCGAATCCCTCTATCTGATCAGCCAGTGGTACGGTTCTTCGGTGGACGCCATTAAAAAGGTCAACGGCCTGACCGGCGATCTTATTTACCCCGGTCAAAAATTGTTCATTCCGCCGAATCAAAGCAATGGGAATTTCACCTCTTATACCGTTCGTCCCGGGGATACACTTTATTTGCTCGGGCGTACTTTTGGAGTTGATTATAGGGAGATCATGCTGGCTAACGGGCTGACGTCCACGCTGATCTATCCCGGTCAGACGCTGGTTATTCCCGTCCCCGGCGCGGTTTCCGGGGGGACAGGCTCCGGCCAGGCCGGCAGGGGCGGCGTGATGGTGGGGCGCGTTCCCTATGTGCGGTCCGATTTTGACTTGCTGGCGCGGCTGATTACCGCGGAGGCGGATTCCGAATCTTTTCTCACCAAAGTGGCCGTAGGGGCCGTTGTCTTGAACCGCGTTTTGAGCCCCCTGTTTCCCGATAGCATTCCGGAGGTAATTTACCAGGTGGATGAAGTCGGGGCCTACCAGTTTGAGCCGGTTTTAAACGGCTGGATTAACGTTTCCCCCAGCGAGGAGGCCCGCCGGGCGGCGCAGGTTGCCTTAAACGGCGCGGACCCTACCGGCGGGGCCCTGTTCTTCTTTGAATCCTGGGTGCCCAATAAATTTTTGCAATCGCGCCCGGTGAGTAGGGTTCTGGATAGTTTTACTTTCACGTATTAAATAATTAATTTAACAATATATTTTTCAGTTTTGCCTGCCGGGCCCGGCCAACCCCAGGAAAAACAACCCGCCGGCGTAGCCGGCCAGCACGTCGGTTGGGTAGTGGACGCCCAGGTAAATCCGGCTAAAGCCCAGAAGGAAAAGAAAAAGGCAGGCGGCGGCGAGCGTCAGCCGTTTGCCTGGCGGGGACGGGGTACGGCTGATAAGCAGGGCGGTCAGGAAGCCAAAGAAAAGCGTGCCCATAAAAGCGTGGCCGCTGGGGAAGCTGGGGCTGCTTTCGGTCAGCAGAGGGGAAAATTCAGGGCGAGGACGGGCAAAGAGGAGTTTTAAACCCTCCATGGAAAACCAGGCGGCAAGCATGACCGCGGGAAAGACGAGGCGTTGCCGGTTCCTCTGGCTGAAAAGGATGGCGGTGACGATCGCGGTTGCCGGGACCAGGAAAGCTTTCGTGCCAAGGAAGGTGATCGTTTTCATGAACCCGGTGAGGGCGGGGCAGCGGAACCGGGCAACGGCGATTACCGCCTGCGCGTCCAGTTCTTGAACCGCGGCGGTCTGGATAGCCAAAAGGATAATTAAGAAGAACAGGGCGGCGAAAAAGATTAAAGAATGGCGGCTTCCTATGGTTGCTTCCATCCTTTCCTAAATTCTAAAATAATATTTTCGCCGTTTTTCCCTGAATACCTTGTTCAAGTGCCAGTAACTTTTCATTGACATGAAAAAACTGTAACGGTATAATGGAGTGAAGTTAACCATTTTGTTAACTTTTTAAATTATTGTCCTTAATGAATGACCGCTCATTCATTAAGGACAGGATTAAAGACTGATTTAAGGGGGGAATTTCAACGATGGCAACCTTGCAGGAAGTTTTTGAAGGGCTTAAAGAAAAGGTGGCCCAGCCACCGGAAATGCAGGGAATCACTGCCGTGTACCAGTTTGTTTTGGAGGGCGGGGACGGGGGCAACTACTACCTTTCGTTTTCCAACGGAGCCGGCGTGATCAACGAAGGAACGGCGGAAAACCCCAACATTACAATCACCATGGCGGCTGCCGACTTTAAGGATCTGGTGGCCGGAAAGCTTAACGCCATGTCCGCATTTATGAGCGGGAAATTAAAAATTAAAGGCGACATGATGCTGGCTATGAAGCTGCAAAGCCTTTTGGGTTAAATTTGCAACGAACTTAAATTTGCTTTAAACTTGCGGACGACAATTTTTCCAGTTCCCTACCCCTGCTGGTTACCGGCTTTTTTACCAGCGCCATCGATTTTCATTTTCAGGCCGGGGCGTGGCTGCCGATCGGTGGACTCGCCCTGTTTTCCACCGCAATATGCCCGGTCGATAAATCAATTCCGGCAAGCAAGGTTACTGTTCCGTGCCGGATATATCCGTAAACCGGGAAACGGTCGGGTGCTCCCCCGGTCGGGGGAGTAAATCGGGAGCAGTATACGCTCCTCTCCGCAAAAATACCGGTCAATGGTTTAGCAAAAACGCAAAAATATCCATAACTTTTAAATCGCCGGAAGAGATTCAATTGCCGCTACAAATTTTTCCACCAGCCGGGGATCAAATTGGGTCCCCGCGCACCTTTTCAGCTCGGCGACAGCCTCCTCATCCGCCATCTTCCGCCGGTAAGGGCGATCGCTGGTCATGGCGTCGTAGGCGTCGGCAATCGCCAGGATGCGGCATTCCAGGGGGATCTCCTCCCCTTTTAACCCCAGCGGATAACCCTGGCCGTTCCACCACTCGTGGTGCTTGAGGATGAAGTCAGCGATGGGCGCTAAATCGGGAGCGGAAAGGGCGATGCGGTGGCCTATTTCGCAGTGCCTCTGCATTTCCTTTGCCTCCTCCGGGGTCAGCGTACCGGGCTTGAAGAGGATGTGATCCGGTATGCCTACCTTGCCAATGTCGTGAAACTGGGCTAAAAGGCGCAAGTCAGCCAGCTTGTGCTCCGGCACGCCGACAGCCCTGGCCAGGGCTTCGACCAGTTTCTGGAGGCGCTCGGCGTGGCCCTCCGTGATGTAGTCGCGCGCTTCCAGGGCCTTTGTCAATGTCCGGACAATTGCGCTACGGGCGCTTTTCGTGCGGTGGAGCTTTTCCCGGTACATGTTGTTGTCTGCTTCCCTCAGCAGCCCGTTTATGTCGACCGGCTCGCCGGGCGCAACGGCAAAGCCGACCGAAATGCTGATGGGGAGCTCCGGGCAGGCGGCGTTGTGTTCCTCGACGGCTTTTTTGATTCTTGAGCAGGCGCTCTCGACGGCCGCACGTTCGCTTTTTGGGAGCAGGACGGCGAATTCGTCCCCGCCGATCCGGGCGACCATGTCGCCTTTGCGGAAAGATTTTTTAAGTGCTTCGGCCGTGGCCGTAAGCAGGGCGTCCCCCTTTTCGTGGCCCAAAGTGTCGTTGACGAGCTTGAGGCCGTCCACGTCGCAGACGATGGCGCCGATGGGGGCTTGCCGGCCGTCCTCCAGGCGGTGCATCTCCTGTTCGAAGTAGGCGCGGTTGTAAAGTCCGGTTAAAGGGTCGTGCAGGCTCAAGTATTTCATCTGCTCCTCAATCTTTTTGCGCTCGGTGATGTCCTGCCCGATTCCGTAGAGGACGGTTTTCCCGGCGATCTGCAGAGGGACCACGTTGAGCAAAAGCGTTTTTCTTCTCCCGTTTACCAGGTAAACCGTTTCAACTGTCCGGCGGCTCAAGAAGGGGGAATGTTGCCGGATCTGTTGTTCGAGCAAATCGGACGGACACGTGTCCCAAACGCATTTTTTCAGCAGCTCTTCTTTCGTGCACTCCAGGAACTCCAGGCCGGCTCTGTTCGCGTCGAGGTACCGTCCGTCTTCGTCCACGATGAAAATGGGATTGAGGGCGTCCTCGAAGATTGTCCTGTACTTCTGTTCGCTTTCCTTAAGCGCTTCATCTGCGTGCTTGCGCTCAGTGATGTCGCGCACAACGGCCAGCACGCATTCCCGGCCCCCGATCACGGCGCGCCTTAAGTTTACCTCGACCCAAAAGTGCCTTCCGTCCTTTGCTCTGGCGACCCATTCGAAAAGCTGGGGCGTGCCGCAGGCGGCCTCTTTTATTAACCTCAGCGCGTTTTCCTGGTCGTAGGGCGGTTCGCCTTTGCTGAGCGATTCTATTTTGAGGCCGCGGGCTTCTTCAGGTGGATAACCGTACATTTCGACCATCTTTTCGTTTACGTCAAGGATTTCACCGGTTTCCGGGTCGTGGACGAAGATGGCGTCGTTTGCCGCGTTGAAAATCGCCCGGTAGCTGGCCTCGGACCTTACGAGCGCTTCCTCCATTTGCTTGCGCTCGGTGATGTCCATGAAGCACCCCACGGCAGCCTTTTTCCCCCGGTAGGTGACGGAAGCGACTGTTTCCATGATCCACCTGATTTCCCCGTTCTTATTAACGACCCTGTATTCATACGGGGAGGTTCGCTCCCTTTTCAGCATTTTGACGGCGTTTTCCCGCACCGTTTTCATATCTTCGGGGAAAACGATCCGCAGGGAATTTGAGCCGAGCAATTCGTCTTCGCTGTAGCCCGTCAGTTTTAAAAACTGGGGGTTGACAGAGAGGAATTTTCCTTCCTGGATGACGAATATGCCCACCGGCGAGCTTAGGGAGATGGCCTTGACCAGTTCCTCTGCCTCCACGCGCGCGGTGATGTCCCTGATTATGCCGTAGGTCTCGACCAGCCTTCTTTCGGCGTAAAACATTCGGGAGTTGAGTTCCGCCCAGGCGATTTCGCCGTTGGCCTTTTTCATCCGGAAGACGAGCCCCCTGTTGAACTGTTCACCGCGGACCGCAGACTTCCGAAACGAATTGATTAGTAATTTCCTGTCCTCGGGGTGGATGTAGTTTAAAAATTGCGTTCCCAGCACTTTTTCCGGGCGGTAACCGAACGGAGCGAGCCCAGTTTGGTTGACTGCGGCGATTTTTCCCTTGTTGTTCAGGGTAAAGATGAGGTCCGGTGAGCTTTCCACCAGGTTGCGGTAGCGGTCCTCGCTCTCGCGCAGCTCCCGGTGGCTCTTCTCCAGGGCGGCCAGCATCTCGTTGATGGCCGTGGTCAGCCTTTCCAGCTCGTCGCCCTGCGCCACCGGGACCCGCGTGGAGAAGTCGCTGCTCGCCTTGATGCCGTTGATGCTTACGCTCAGCCTTTCCAGGCGGGAGATGAACGTTCTGTCGATGAGAAGCAGGATTGCCGCGCCCAAAGCCAGACCGATCACAAGAAACGAAAGCAGGAAATAAAAAGCGCTTTTCCGGCCGAGGCTGTGAATTTCCCGGGGCATCTTCACCCCGACCAGGAGCGCCGGTTTTCCATAAATGTCTTTGAGCAGGCCGTATCCCGCGATAGAGTCTTCGCCCAAAGGGCGGACGTAGATATTGGCGCCGCCGGACAGGTTCTGGCGCGCCGAAGCGAAATCCGGGGGGAGTTGCGGGTCGTCAAAGCGGTTAATACTGACCGGCAAGCGGGTCTTCCGGGCCAGGCGCTCGACTTCCGGGGCATCGAGGTAGCGCCCCAAAACCAGCCCCCCGCGGGCAGGGCCCTCTTCTTCGCTCGTCAGGATGGGACAGGAGGCGATGAGCAAGGGGTTTTCGGGGAGCAGGATGACCCCTGCCTGGCGGCTGTGGTTGAGCAGAAAATCTGCTGCCAAAAGGTGTTCCCGGAGGCTTTCCGGCACAGGCGCCTCTTTTTCCTTTTGGAGGTCGAAACCTTTCCCGAAGACGACTTGACCGCTGGAATTGAGGAAAACCATAAAGTTGAGCCTGAGATTTACAAATGTAGAGTCCACGAGATTACTTTTGATGTATTCGTCCTCAGGGTTTTCGATGAAAGTGTAGGTATCGTCCCACTCGGCCCAGTCGGCGGCAGCGGTTTCCAGAAACCCGAGTTCTTCGTTCAGGGCGTTTAAGGCCCCTTCGGTGCCCGATCTTGCGCTTTTGTTTTCAAGTTCCGCAAAACTTCTTAAAAGGGTGGCTTCCGTAGCAAGGTACATGGCGCCGAGGAGAAAAAGAAAAACGACGAGCGTCGAGAGCAGGACTTTTGTCCGCAGGGCCATTTCGCTTTGCTCCTTTGCTGGAGACTGTATTTTAAAAAATATTTCGACCCTTTCGCTTTTTTCACCTTCTTTTTGAGATTCCTGAAAATATGCGCCGCAAACTACCTGGTGGAGCTGGAAAAGGACTGCCGGGAGTGGTAAAATAGCAGGTGAAAAGGATAGGAGAATTTTTTTAATTAGTGTCTTTTGATGATATCATGGCCAAGCTTTATTTTTGTTATCAGATGGAAAAAGGGTTAAAGCAACTGGATGAAGGTAAAGGAATTGACCGTGAGGAAATCGAAAGGCGCATTGCTGAATGGGTAAAAGAATAAAATGGTCCCCTAAGGCTGCCGATGATTTAGGAGACATTTACCTCATAGCGCCCAATTACTGAAAATCTAAAACGATAGTTTTTGTAATCAGAGAGGATAGGAGAGATTTATTTTGGGCAGCGTAAAGGATTTGCAGGTGCTTGTGCCGTTCACAGAAGAAACAGGCGGCGTGGGGCGGTTTTTCTTTTCGGACCGCTACTCGGTTTTTGACTGGGGGGAAATGCCTGACCATATCCCTCATAAAGGGGCTTCCCTGTGCCTGGTCAGCGCCTACTTTTTTGAGTGCCTGGAAGAGAGAGGGATCAGGACCCACTACCGGGGGCTGGTGGAGAACGGTGCGGTCAAAAGGCTGGCGGAGCTGGCGGGGCCGGCTGCCGTCATGGAAGTCGGGCTGCTCCGGGTAATCGCGCCGGCGGTGAAAGAAGGCGGCTACGACTATTCGGTTTACCGGGAAAAGAAAGGAAATTTTTTGATCCCCCTGGAGGTAATCTACCGTAACGCTCTGCCGCCTGGTTCGAGCGTTTTCCGGCGGCTTTCAGAAGGCAGCTTAAAGCCGGAAGACCTGGGTCTGGCGGAAATGCCCGTACCGGGCCAGGTTCTGGAGAGGCCCCTGCTGGACGTTTCCACGAAGCTGGAGGCCAGCGACCGTTACCTTAGCTGGGCGGAGGCAAAAGAGCTGGCCGGGCTGACCGAAGGGGAAGTTGCCGAAATTAAACGGGCGGCGCTGACGATCGGCGGGTTGATCGCAGCGGAAACCGGACGGGCCGGACTGGTTAATGAAGACGGGAAAGTGGAGTTCGGTTTCGACGGGGAGCGCAACCTGCTGGTCGTCGACGCGTTAGGTACCCTGGACGAATGCCGCTTCACTTTTCAAGGGGTTCCCGTAAGCAAAGAAGCGGCCCGGATTTTTTACAAAGGAACGGACTGGTACCGGGAGGTTGAAGAGGCCAAAAAGAAAGATAAAATTAAATGGAAAGAGCTTGTTGAACAGTCTCCCCCGCCGCTGCCGCCGCGCCTAAAGGAACTGATTTCCCAGCTTTACTGCGCCTACGCCAACGAAGTCACCGGCCGCCCCTGGTTTGCGGGCATCCCTCCATTGGCGGAGATAGTGCAGGAGATCGCGCAACTCATCAAAAAATAGGTTTCCTGCATCTATTGCCGGTGGTATTCCTGGAGCGATTTTACCCGCAGGCCGCCGCGCATTTTGGCGATTCCCTCCAGGGCCGCCTGGGCGCCCCGGATGGTGGTGATGATCGGGACGTTGCTGATAATAGCCTGCCGGCGCAGGTGGTACTCGTCGTATTTCGGCCCTTTCCCGAGGGGAGTATTGATGATCAGGTCAATCTCCCCGTTTTTGATGTGGTCCACGATGTTGGGCCGGCCTTCGCCCATTTTTTTGACCCTCTTCACGGTCAGGCCGCGCTCGGCCAGCAGGCGGGCCGTCCCCCGGGTGGCCAGCAGCTTGAATCCCAGCCGGGCAAATCCCCGGGCCACCGCCGGCAGCGCCCCTTTGTCCTTGTCCGCCACGGTGAGCAGCACCGTCCCCTTGAGCGGCAGGGGAACCCCGGCCGCCATCTGGGATTTAGCGAAAGCCAGGCCGAAATTGTCGTCGATGCCCATCACTTCCCCGGTGGAGCGCATCTCCGGACCCAGGACGATATCTACGCCGGGAAATTTAATAAAGGGAAAGACCGCTTCCTTGACGGCCACGTGGTCAGGGATCAGTTCGCGGGTGAAGCCAAGTTCGGCCAGCGTTTTGCCCAGCATCACCCTGGTCGCCAGCCTGGCCAGGGGAATCCCCGTGGCTTTGCTGACGAAGGGAACCGTCCGGGAAGCCCGCGGGTTTGCTTCCAGCACGTAAATTTCGCCGTTTTCGACGGCGAACTGGACGTTGAGCAGCCCCACCACTGCCAGTTCCTGCGCCAGCAGCGCCGTCTGCCTTTTCATTTCCGCAATGTGCGTGGAGGCCAGGCTAAAGGGGGGCAGGGAGCAGGCGCTGTCCCCGGAGTGCACCCCGGCCTCCTCAATGTGTTCCATTAAGCCGCCGATCACGGTCAGGCGGCCGTCGGAAAGGGCGTCCACGTCCACTTCCACGGCTCCCTCCAGAAACTTGTCGATCAGCACCGGGTGCCCATCCGAAACCGCCACCGCCCGGTTCATGTAATCGACCAGGGACTCCTCGTCGTAGACCACTTCCATGGCCCGCCCCCCCAGCACGTAAGAAGGCCGCAGCAGCACGGGGTAGCCGATCTCCCGGGCAATCCGCCGGGCCTCGGCCACCGAGCGGCCGGTGCCGCTGGCCGGCTGTTTGAGGCCGAGCCGCCGCAAAAGCGCCGAAAACTTTTCCCGGTCTTCGGCCAGATCGATGCTGGCCGGCGCGGTTCCGAGGATGGGCAGCCCCTCTTTTTCCAGGGAGCGGGCGAGCTTCAGCGGCGTCTGACCGCCGAACTGCAGAATGATCCCGTCCGGCTGTTCCACGTCGCAGATATTCAGCACGTCTTCCAGGGTCAGCGGTTCGAAGTAAAGCCGGTCGGAGGTGTCGTAGTCGGTGCTCACCGTTTCCGGGTTGCAGTTGACCATGATCACCTGGCAGCCCTCTTCCCGCAAGGCATAGGCGGCCTGGACGCAGCAGTAGTCGAATTCAATGCCCTGGCCGATCCGGTTGGGGCCGCTGCCGATGATCATGACCTTTTTCTGCCGGGACGGGACGGCCTCGTTTTCCCGGCCGTAGGTCGAATAAAAATAAGGCGTATAGGCCTCGAATTCCGCCGCGCAGGTGTCTACCATTTTGAAGACCGCCCGGACCCCCCGGTTTAAGCGGTGCCGGCGGATGTTCAGCTCCTCTGTTTTGGCCAGACAGGCCAGCTGGCGGTCGGAAAAGCCGTATTTTTTCGCCTGCTCCAGGAGCTCCGCGGACAGTTCCCCGCTCCCATCGGCGAGCTCCCCGGCCAGCTTCTGCTCAAACTCGACCAGTTCTTGGAGGTTGTGGAGAAACCACCGGTCGATGCCGGTGCAGGCGTAAATCTCATCCACGGTCAGACCCAGGCGGAAAGCGTGGCGCAGGTAAAAAATGCGCTCCGGGCAGGGGGTAATCAACCTGGCCCGGACTTCCTCCGGCAGCTTTTCTTCCCGCCGTTTTTGCGCTTGTGGCTCCCCGGGGCAATTTTCCGGAAGGGCGGGGAGCAGCCCGGCCAGCTCGTCCCGGCCGTCCGCCCCCAGGCCGTAGCGGTCCTGCTCCAGGGAGCGGATGGCCTTCTGCAGGGCTTCTTTAAAAGTGCGGCCGACGGCCATCACTTCCCCCACCGATTTCATCTGGGTGGTCAGGGTCCGGTCGGCGCCGGGGAACTTGGTGAAATCCCAGCGCGGGATTTTGACCACGCAGTAATCGATGGTCGGTTCAAAGCAAGCCGGCGTTTCCCGGGTGATGTCGTTGGGCAGTTCGTCCAGCGTGTAACCCACGGCCAACTTGGCCGCAATTTTGGCGATGGGGAAGCCGGTGGCTTTGGAGGCCAGGGCGGACGACCGGGAAACCCGCGGGTTCATCTCCACCACTACCATCCGCCCGGTTTCGGGGTGCACCGCAAACTGGATATTGGAACCCCCGGTTTCCACCCCGATTTCCCGGATAATGCGGATGGCCGCGTTGCGCATCTCCTGGTACTCCCTGTCCGTGAGGGTCTGCGCGGGGGCGACGGTAATGCTGTCCCCGGTGTGGATGCCCATGGGGTCGAAGTTTTCGATGGAGCAGACGATCACCACGTTGTCGGCCCGGTCCCGCATCACTTCCAGTTCGTATTCCTTCCAGCCGATGACGGATTCCTCCACCAGGATCTCCCCTACCGGGCTGTGCTCGATGCCGCGGGCGGCCAGTTCGCGCAGTTCGTCGACGTTGTGGGCGACCCCGCCGCCGGTTCCGCCGAGGGTGTAGGAAGGGCGAACGATCACGGGAAAACCCGTCTCCCTGGCAAAGGCCAGGGCCGCCGCCACCGAATTGACGTAGCGGCTGCGGCAGACGGAGAGGCCGATGCGCTCCATGGCCGCTTTAAAGAGATCTCTTTTCTCGGCCTTTTCGATGGCTGCAAATTTGGCGCCGATCAGCTCCACCCCGTACCGGGCCAAAACCCCGCGCCGGTGCAGTTCGGCGGCCAGGTTTAAGCCGGTTTGCCCGCCGAGGGTGGGCAGCAGGGCGTCGGGGTGCTCGCGCCGGATGATTTCTTCCGCCACTTCCGGGGTGATCGGTTCGATGTAGGTCCGGTCGGCCATTTCGGGATCGGTCATGATGGTGGCCGGGTTGCTGTTGAGCAGAACCACTTTGTATCCTTCCTGCTTCAAGGCCCGGCAGGCCTGGGAGCCGGAATAGTCGAATTCGCAGGCCTGGCCGATGATAATCGGGCCGGAGCCGATAATCATGATCTTTTGCAAGTCGTTTCGCTTCGGCATAGTATCCTCCCTTAACCAAGCCGTTAAAAAGCGCCACCTCTTTTTCGGTGGCGCGGCTTACCCGCCAGCTGGTACAGGAAACGAAACCCTCTGGTGAGTCTTCCTCTACACTATGCTATTCTATGCGGGTTAAAAAAATCCTGCCGGCGGTAAAAAAGCTTCCCCGGGAATCTTTTCCGGCTAATTTCCTCTTGTACCGGAAAAGTTTTTATTTTTATAATAGAGCATGGCGATTATTGAATTTCCGGGAGGGGAATACCTTTACCATGATGTTAAGCAAGGGGCAAATGGAAGATTTGATCAGTAAAAAGATTGTCCAATTTGAGCGAAATTTTTTCGGGCGGGGTCCGGAAGCGATCAAAACTTATATCTTTGACGACCTGGTTTTAATCAAGCTGGAAGGCGTCTTATCACAGGCGGAAAGGGAGCTGTCCAAAGATCTGGAAGGCATTCTCATGATCAAAAACATGCGTTCCAAATTATTGGAAAACTGCAAAGAATATATCGAGGAAATAATTGCAGAGGTAATGGGTTGCCGGGTAGTCAGCCTGCATACCGATATCAGCACAAAAACCGGCGAAAGAATAATCTTGTTGAAAATAAGCCCCGGTAGCAACGGGGGAACCTGAAGAAGAAATCATCCTAAAGTGAAAAATAATGATTGAGAAAGCCCCTTCTCCATGATAGAATAATGGTCGGTGAAGGGGAGTAGCAAGTATTCCTGACGGCGTCAATACGGCCGGGTGCCCGCTGTCGGGACGGTTGTACCGGTTGCGAGACCTTTATATACTCTTTGGAGTATGTAAAGGTCTTTATTTTTTCTGGAGGAGGGTGATTTTTTGGAATTGTTTACCCTGGAAACGTTATTTGCGGTGATGACTGTCATCATGGCCGATCTTCTGCTGGCCGGCGATAATGCTCTCATTATCGGCGTGGCTTGCCGGGGTTTGCCCGCCGAAGAG
>JBFMBG010000037.1:0-29919 GCA_040755215.1 Bacillota bacterium
GAACATCCCGACCGGGTCCCGGAGAGTGTTTCCAGCTTGAAAATTTTCGATCAATGCCTCAATGATTTTTTGAAAATGCTGATCCACCAGGTCATAGATCAGATCGTCTTTGGACTTGTAGTAATAATAAAGGGTGCCCTTGCTGAGCCCGGTTTCCCGGGCAATGTCGCTGATGCTGGTATTGGGGATGCCTTTTTGCGTAATCAGCCGGGCAGCCGCCTGCAGAATTTTTGCCCTGTTGTTTTCCACGAATTCCGGCCTCCTCTAAACCGCTTCTTACTTGCCGTTAGCTTGCCCTTGCCGGAGAACTTTGGACCGGCCTGTACCGGATGGAGACCCCCGGAAAATGTCGGACGGGCGCCCGACCGAGAAGTTTATTTTATTATATATCAGGAAATGTATTTACACAAGAACTTTTATAAAAATTTTCCTTCTGACATTTCAACAAGGAGTTTTTATCTTAAATAGTCCCGGCCGGGGCGGGGCTTGTTTTTACCGCCTGAACATCCATTGCTCAGGTACTTGTCGTGTGCACCATGAAGAAAAATTTTTTACAAAAATATTTTTAGATAAAAAGGATTTTACATATTGATGGAGAATTAATAATCAAAAACCTATTTTTGAAGTACAACATCAGCTGCCTTAGAACCGGAAAGGAACATTTTGTCCGCCTTTATCCGGACAAAGTTTTCACAGGCGGAATATCTGGTTAAATAATCGAGGTGAACAAGGTGCTGGAAGGGATTATTGAGGATATCCGGGTTTACCCGGTAGAAATTCCACTGGCGCGGAAATTCTCAACGTCGATGGCCACCCAGAAAACAGGGAGTTTTGTAATTGTAGAGGTTTGCTCCGGCGAGCTGTCCGGTTTTGGGGAGGTTGACCCGCGGCCGCATATAACGGGTGAAACTATTGACAGCGCAGTGGCGGTGCTGAACAAATATCTTGTTCCGGTAGTGATCGGGAAGTCTATTTTCGATCTAGGCAGCATTCACCAGGCGATGCAAGTGGTTGAGCTTAATCCCTCGGCCAAGGCCGCTATTGATATCGGCGTATTTGATCTGATGGGCAAAATAATGAACAAACCGGTAAGGGATTTGCTGGGCGGGCTTAAGAACAAGCCGGTGATTCTTAATGCCTGGGCGGGGATTGAGGATGACCTGGACAAGGTTTTGGAGACCATTCTCAAAAAAGTTGAGCGGGGGTTCAAACGCGCTGCAAAGGTTAAAGCGGGCCTGGATTACAGGCGGGAGAGCCAGCTTTTAAAGCGTCTTGTGGACGCCCTGCCCGGGGGCATGGACATCATTGTCGACGCCAACCAGGCCTGGAGCTTCCGGTCGGCGAAGAGGCAACTGGCGGAGATGGCTGAAATGGGAGTGACTATCGCCGAGCAGCCGCTGCGCAGCGACGACCTGCTTGGTATGCAGAAGTTGGCTGACTCGGTACCCCTGGCCCTGATGGCGGACGAAAGTGTGTGGACGGCCAGAGATGCCTTTAACCTGGCCCGGATGGGAGCGGTTTCGATGTTTAACCTTAAACTGATTAAATGCGGCGGGCTGTACCAGGCCATGAAATTTCTGGGCGTTGCGGAAAGCGCGGGAATCAGCTGCATGGTGGGAAGCACCGTCCAGACCAGCATCAGTGCTGCAGCGCAGGCGCATCTGGCAGCTTCCAGTAACGTTATCGATCTGGCGGATATAGTGATCCCGGATGAGTTTTTAGTTACCGATATTGCCGAGGGTTTTAAGGTGGAAGGAGGGGCAGTGGTATTTTCGGATAAGCCGGGACTGGGATTGGAGGTGGATAAAGGTTTAATTAAAAGGTTTCTTGTTCATTAGCCGGTAACGTAAAGGGACCACCGGTAAGGCTGATGATTGCTTAGCTTAATTTTAAGGAGGAGCGGAACATGATTAGAGGCGGTTACTGCGGGAAAATACTGCGGGTAGATCTCAGTACAGGAAAGATCACAGATGATTTTTTGCCGGAAGAGAATACCTTAAGGAAGTTCATCGGCGGGTGGGGGCTGGGCCTCTATTATTACAGCCGGGAGTATCAACCGGGACGCAGCATTAAGGATCCAAAAACGCCCCTGATTTTCATGACGGGGCCCCTGACGGGGACAAGGGCCGTCTCCGCCACCAACACCACCTGCGTCACTCTCAACGGTGAGACGGAGTATACCACGGCGCGCTCCCATTCGCACGGAGGGTTTGGCCAGCACCTCAAGTATTCGGGTTATGACGGGATCATCATCACCGGCAGAGCGGAAAAACCGGTGTATCTGTGGATATCCGACGGCAGGGCCGAGCTCCGTGACGCAGGCAAGGTATGGGGACTGGATACCCACGATACAGAGGACGCTATCAAGGAGGAAATGGGCATAACTGATCCGGGCAAGGCCAGTGTGGCCGCCATTGGGCCGGCGGGCGAGCATATGGTGCCGGGGGCGCTCATCCAGAACGATAAACACCACTCCTTTTCGCACGGCGGCACCGGAACGGTGATGGGCGGCAAACGGTTAAAGGCAATCGGCGTGTCCGGCACCGGGAAGGTGCCCGTTTACGACGAGAAAGCCCTGGTTGAATCCGCCAAGGCCTGGCGGGAGAGCCTGCTTGGCTGTGAGATGGGCCAGTTCTGGTATATCGGCGGCAAGGACGCGGCCGGCCGGCGTGCCGTCTGGGAGTACGACAAGCGGGAGAGCCTGATCTCGGCGAAGAACCTTTTAAAGGTCAGCCCGAAAGAATGGATTGACGACATTGAGGACATCGCCGTGGTGCGTAAAAAACCCTGCCCCGGCTGTCCGCTGGGCTGCTCTTACGAAGTTGAAATTGTGAAGGGTCCGTATGCCGGAAAGGTCTTTACCCCCTCGGGCGGCGGGGAAAATATGGAAGGCAGCGCGTCAATGGTCGGCATCTACGACACGGCCCGGGTATACCACCTGACCGACCTGAACGACCGGATGGGCTTCGAGGCTGGAGCAATGGGCACCACGCTGGGGTTGGCCATCGAGGCATTTGAAAAGGGAATGCTGACGCTGGAAGACACGGGCGGTATTGAGCTGAGGTGGGGGGACGTGGAACTGACCGAGCGGATGATCCGCATGGCGGCCCATCGGGAGGGCAAGCTTGGCGAGCTGCTGGCGCTGGGTGCTGCGCGTCTGGCCAGGCGTATTGGCGGTGAGGCGATAAACATGGTGGCGCACATCAAAGGCGGGAGCATGAACCACCACGACTGGCGCGCCTCGTGGGGAATCTTCTTCGGGCAGATCGTTGGCGGCGCTTCCGGCTGGCCCGCTCCCGGTGTAACATCCTTCACTACGGAGCCGGCCGTGGGGTACGATCAGTTCGACGATCCCCTGACGCCAGGAGGTAAGGCGCTGGCGGCCAAAAAGACAGGTATGCTGAAGTTTTACAACGACTGCGTTGGATGCTGCTGGAACTCGCTGTGGGGCGTTCCCAGAAGCCTGATTTCGACGACGGAGTGCATTTCCGCTGTCACCGGCTGGGATTTCACAAAGGAAGAGGCGCTGGCGGTGGGCGAGCGGGTCATGCAGCTGGAGCGCGTGTGCAACGTCAGGAACGGGCTGAGAAAGGAAGATGACTTCGATATTGGCGGCCGCCTGCTCGAGGCTCCCCCGGAGGGGCGGGCAAAAGGGAAGTCAATCAAGCCGTACCTGCCCGGTATGATTGACGAGTATTACGAGCTTATGGGCTGGGACCTGAAAACAGGCAAGCCTTACCGGGAGACCCTGGAACGCCTCGGTCTGGAAGAATACATTCCTTTCATCTGGGGTGATTAACTGAAAAGGTGTAGTGCCCGGATACAAAAAGAAAAGGAGGAATATTCCAATGTTTGGTCAAAAAGGAGCCAACGGTTGGAAGAACAATTCTCTTTTCGTGATGCTGGCGCTGATTGTGGTCGGCAGCCTGCTGATTTCTGGCTGCGGTGGAACCAAACAAAAGAGCGGGGAAGCTAAGAAAGCTCCGAAGACGATTAAAATTGGGGGCACGCTGCCGTTATCCGGCCCGGCCAGCGGGGACGGCAAGAGATTTATGGACGGAAGACAGCTGGCAGTTGAAACGATCAATAAAAACGGCGGTATCAATGGGGCCCAGCTGGAGCTGATTGTCCGTGACGACGGCTTTGAACCGGCGAAGGTGACGTCACTTTACGAGACCCTCGCCCGGGACGATAAAGTGGATGTATTGCTAAGTTCTTACGGCGCTCCCATGACTCTCCCCGCAATGGCCGTTGCCGAAAAATACAATAAATTGGTTCTCAGCGGATATTCGTCCTCAACGGGTCTGATGGAAAAATATGGTGGGAAGAGTTTCTTTACGATTGCCGCCCAGCCGAAAAACAAAGCCTACGTTAACTGGTTTTACAGAAGTCTGACGGATTTCCTGTGGGATTTCGAGCAATGGAACACCAGGCCCGGATTTCCGAAACCCACAAAAATTGCCGTGCTCAACGAAAATCAGCTGTGGGGCATCGAACAGCATAAGCTCTGGAAACCGCATGCAGAGGCCCAGGGATGGAAGATAGTGGTGGATGAGTCCGTGGAAATGGATCAGATGGAGTTCTCCTCAATCATTTCCAAAATTAAAAGCGCCAAACCTGATGTTATTTTAGTAGAATTTTTCTACTTCCGCAGCATTCCGTTCATTAAACAGCTGCGTGAGCAAAATGTGAAAGTAAATTTTGTGGCGATGAGTGAGGCCGGGACCAGTGCTGACTGGCCTACCCCTGACAAGGGCGCCGGTGCGGTAGGCAATCACGTCATAACCTTTGCCTATCTGCCCAAAACCTACAAGGGCGGCGGAAGTGAACAGTTCAAGACCGATTTTAAGGCTAAATACGGGCGCGAACCGGGGTTCCTCGAGGCCGCCGGTTATGCTGAAATTCAGCTGCTTGCCGAGGCGATTAAAAAGGCAGGCACCACCGAAACGGAAAAATTGCGCAACGTGCTGCTCAACGAAAGTTTTGAGACCTGCTATACACCGGTCAAGTTTGACAGGATGGGACTGAATGAAAAGTTCAACCCTATTCCCGGTCAGTGGATAGACGGACAGCTGGAAAACATTTACCCTGCTGAGCTGAAGACCCACGATCCCGTATATCCATTCTCGTCGTAAAAATTGACCCTGAATAATCCTGGCTGGCCAGTAAGCGGTGGTCTGCGGACCGCCGCTTACTGTAAAATTAATTCCAGACTGTTCTCCAGGCGCAAAATGTCAAAGGAAAGGTACCAAATTGTCGGGCGAGGTGAAATGTTAGGCGCAATGGAACATTTTTTGCACGTAGCATTTAAGATTATTGTTTTTGGTCTCCTGGCGGGGAGCATCTACAGTCTTTTCGGTCTGGGTCTTACGATCATTATGGGTGTGGGCAAAGTATTAAATGTTTGCCACGGCGATTTGGGCATTCTTGGCGCCTACGTGGCTTTCGTGGCTTTTGTGTGTTTCCAGTTGGACCCTTTACTGAGCCTTGTGTTACTCATGCCTTTCCTGGCGCTTATCGGGGCGGGCATCCAGAAGTTTCTAATTAATCCGGCGGTCAGCGATCCCAAACACCAGACCACGGTTTCCGTTATGATCACTTACGGGCTTGCCCTGGCTATTTCCAACGGAATAACGATTATCGCCTCACCAAGCTACAGGTTCCTGGATCTGTCCTATTCGTACAGCGGTTTGGAGATCATGGGGACAACCATAAATTTCCCGCGGCTGCTGGTCTTAATTGTGACCGCAGTAGTCGCGGTATGCTTATTTGGTTTAATGAAAACAAAACTCGGCAAATCCATTCAGGCCGCCTCCCAGGATCAGATGCTTGCCTGCTTAATCGGGATAAATAACCGGAAGATAACCGCGATCACGTTTGCCATATCATCCGCCCTTGCTGCCGTTGGAGGGGTACTGTACATTCTCAATAACCCCCTCTATCCGGCAGTGGGACTCAATCTGACGGTTAAAGGACTAACGGTAATGGTTCTGGGAGGGATAGGCAACGTATTCGGGGCGCTGGCGGCGGGGCTTATCCTCGGCCTGGCCGAATCCTTGACTTCATTTTTTATCGGTGACATCTATCGCAACATCGTCGTTTATTTTGTGCTCATTGCGGTGCTTTTGCTGCGGCCGAGCGGAATCTTCAGGAGTTTGGAGGGTTAGCCGTGAAAGTAAAAACTGCCCCCGGCTCGGACTACTTGAAACTATCGTATCTGGCCTGCGGGGCCGGATTCGTCATCCTGCTGGTTCTGCCGGTCCTGGCTCCCAACCTGACGGCCTACGGAATCGGCCTGCTCATGTATGTAACGATGGCGGTTGGCTACAACCTGCAGGGGGGTTATCTTGGCGATCTCTCTTTTGGGCACGCTGTGTTTTTTGGCCTTGGCGGCTATGCGGCAGCTCTGCTGGTGGAGCACAACTTAATCAACTGGGCGCCGTTGAATGTCTTCATTGGCGCGTGCTTTGCCGCTTTTTTTGCGGCCGTGATCGGGCTTCCTTTCTTAAGGCTGAAAGGTTTTTACTTTTCAATCGGCACCCTGGGCCTTTCCAGTTTGCTTCTGCTGGTCGTGAAAAATGTTCTTTCTCCGATCACGAAAGGCGAGGCGGGACTTATGATTCCTCCCCCGCAGCCGTATCACATAGAAATTTTTTACTATTCGATTTTGGGGATTGCTGCTCTCTCCGGCCTGGTTTCGTTCCTCATCGTCAGATCGCGATGCGGACTGGCTTTTACGGCTATCCGGGATAATCCGGAGGCGGCTGCCGCTCTGGGAATAAACGTTACCGCCTGCCGGGTTACCGGCTTTGCCCTGAGTGCATTTATTGTCGGAACAGTGGGAGGCTTCTATGCCTATTACGCATCTTATATTAATCCGGAGGGTGTTTTCGCCGGTACGATCAGTTTCGAAGTGCTGATCATGGTATTTCTCGGCGGGGCTGGTACTTTGCTGGGTCCGTTTATGGGCGCCGCTGCCTTTTATGTGTTTGAAGAGGTGGGTCGAACATACATCGGTCCGGGGTTCTATTTGTTGCCCGCTTTGTTGTTGATCCTGGTATTCCTGAAAATGCCCAACGGCATTATGGGCCTAATCGATGGCCGAAACAAAAAAGCGGTGGAAAAAGTGAGCGAGGTAAACAGGGCATGTTGATCTTGGAAGGCCAAAATCTCACCAAATCATTCGGCGGGCTGGTCGCTGTACACGAGGTCAGTTTTGATCTTCGCCAGGGCGAAATATTGGGGCTGATCGGCCCAAACGGTTCTGGTAAAACTACCCTTTTCAATTTAATTTCAGGATTTTACCGACCCGACAAAGGAAAGGTCATTTACCGAAACAAGGATATTACCGGCTGGCGGCCCGACCGGATCTGCAAAGTCGGGATAACCAGGACTTTTCAACTGATTCATCCCTTTGCAAGTTTAAGTGTCTTTGAGAACGTGAAGGTGGGAGCGGTTTTTGGGAGGGGAGGGAGAGGCGGAGGAAAAGCGGGGGCGGTAGGTGAAATCGTTTTCGCCGCCCTGAAGGATGTCGGGCTGGATGAAAAAAGAAACTTGCCCGTCAGTTCGCTGACTACCAGCGAACTGCGCAAGCTGGAGCTGGCCAGGGCGCTGGCTGCGGGTCCGGACGTGCTCCTGGTGGATGAGGTCATGGCCGGACTTACGCCGGTGGAGACGGAGGAAATGATGGAAAGAATAGTCTGCATAAGAAACAACCGCGGGATTACGGTGCTGATCATCGAGCACATTTTAAAAGCGATTATGGGGTTGTCGGAAAGGATCATCGTCCTGGATCACGGTAAAAAGATAGCGGAAGGAAAGCCGGATGAAGTCGTCAATAACCCGCAGGTGATTGAGGTTTACCTGGGGAAAGAGGATGGTCAAGATGCTTCTGGAAGTTGAAAAGATCAATTTCAGCTACGGGAAAACGCGAGTTCTGTGGGACATATCACTTACTGTCGCCCCGGCCGAAATAGTGATCATCGCCGGTTCAAACGGAGCCGGCAAAAGTACGCTGCTGAAAACTGTCGTAGGTCTTTGCAAACCGGTATCCGGGACGATTAAATTCGATGGCGAAAGAATACATGGGATGCCTCCGTTTGATCTCGTGGCGCGCGGGTTGACCCTGATTCCCGAAGGAAATCGGGTCTTTCCGCACTTGAGCGTAAGTGACAACCTCGAGTTAGGCGGTTATTTAGTAAAAAGCAAGGAAAGT
This sequence comes from Bacillota bacterium, assembly GCA_040755215.1. Lineage (GTDB taxonomy): Bacteria > Bacillota > Desulfotomaculia > Desulfotomaculales > Nap2-2B > JAIMBK01. Next base: position 8,216 of record JBFMBG010000037.1, read on the forward strand.
AAGGAAGAGGTACTCCGGGAGGTATATCAATTGTTTCCAGATTTATATAAAAAAAGGAACGAACCTGCCCGGACGCTCAGCGGTGGACAGCGCCAGATGCTGGCGATCGGGATGGGGATGATGTCCAGGCCGAAATTGCTTTTGATCGATGAACCCTCCTGCGGATTATCCCCTTTGATGCTCCAGTATTTGTTGGCAATGATTAAAAAGCTTAGCGAAAAGGGCTTAAGTATATTGTTGGTTGAACAGAACATCCGCAGTGCGCTAAAGATTGCCGATCGCGGTTACGTGCTGGAGAACGGAAAAATAATTTTGGGGGGTACGGGCGAGTTTTTGAAAACCAACGCTTACGTCAGGAAAGCGTACCTGGGCATGTAGGTTAATTTATCCTCATGGCGAAGGTATTTTCGAGCCGGACTTCTGTTGGAAAGATCTTATGAAGAGTTTTTTTGAAAAGTTTTTGCCAGACGAAGGGGGACAGGGCAACTTCGCGGATTGGTTGCCGATTTATGAAAGAGGAATTCAAAGAAAAGGCGTGTGCCCAAATCGACCGGCACGCCGCTGAGTTGATCGCAATTTCAAAACGCCTGCATGCTCATCCGGAAACCAGATTCAAGGAATACAAGGCCTCGGCGTGGATTTGCGAGTTCCTGGAGAAGCACGAGTTTAAGGTGGAAAAAGGGATTGGCGGCCTCGAGACTGCTTTTAAGGCGGAACACCGGAACATCTCCCCTGGTAAAAAGGTGGCTTTCCTGGCGGAGTATGATGCTCTTCCGGAGCTGGGGCACGCCTGCGGCCATAACCTGATCGCCGGGGCTTCGGTCGGCGCGCTTTTGGCGTTTAAGGACATCAAGAGAGATCTTCCCGGAGCAGTATTGTTGTTCGGAACACCGGGGGAAGAAGGAGGCGGCGGCAAGATCAAAATGCTGGCGCAAAACCTGTTTTCCGGGTGTGACGCCGCCCTTATGTTTCACCCCGCCTGTTTTACAACCATGTACCCCGCGACCCTGGCCCTTGCCGAAGTGGTTATTGTATTCAGCGGCAAGTCTTCGCATGCCGCGGCAAACCCGGATTGTGGAATTAATGCGCTCGACGGCGTGCTTCAGACCTTTAGCGCGATCAACGCTCTCCGGGGGTATTTACGTTCTGATGCCCGCATTCACGGCGTAATCACCAAGGGGGGCGAATGTCATAACGTAATACCCGCGGTGGCGGAGGCAATTTTTGCCATCCGGGCAAAGGACAGCGCTTACGTTGACTTTTTGGTTGAAAGACTGCGCCAGTGCGCTGAAGGAGCAGCGCTGGCCAGCGGGGCCGAGGTTACCCTCAGGGTTCTGGGCAGAAGAAAAGAACTGCGTACCAATAGAAATTTGGCATTGATTTTTACCAGGAATCTGATTAAATTAAAAGAAAAACCAAAGAAGGGGATTGTCAGGCCATTTTCAACCGACATGGGCGATGTCAGCCAGGTTATTCCGTCAATTCATCCCGTTATCGCCATTTGTGATTCATCCGTAGGTCTGCACACTAAAGAATTTGCCGCCGCTGCGGGTTCGGAACGGGGCTACCGCGTGATGATTACGGCCGCCAAGGCCCTGGCCATGACAGCCATTGACTTGCTAATGAATGGTGCAACCAATCCCAAAAAAATAGCTTTTTTATCTTTTTGCAAATAACTTGTGGGAGAGTAAGTAATGGAAACAAATATTTTTGCCTTGATCGACAGTAAATACGATTTCCTTTCCAAAACCTTTAAGATCATAGCAAATTATGTCAAGGAAAACTATAAAATTGTTCCTTTCCTGTCCATAAAAGAGTTAACCGAGATAACGGGAGTCAGTACGGCCAGTGTTACCAGGTTTGCCCAGGAGTTGGGTTTCACCGGATATAACGATTTCCAAAAAGAAATCAGGAAAATTTTGCAAAAAGAAATCACCCCTATGAAGCAGATGAAGGAGTTTATTTCAACTTCTACTACCGGTGAGAACGTCCTGAAAAAAACGATCGACTTGAACATTCAGATCCTGGAATCAACTTATTCTGACGATCTCTACCAGTCTTTTTTAAGTGCTGTGGATTTGATCAAAAGAAGCAGAAAGATATATATTATCGGGCTCAGGTCTTCTTATACGGTAGCCTATTACCTGAGTTTTATGCTCAAAAGGTTTAGAGATAACGTGGAGCTTATTTCCATAGGAACTGGCGATGTGTTTGATAATTTTTCATTTGTAAAGAAAAATGATTTATTGATCGCAATGAGTTTTACTAAATACTCGAAATATACCGCAAATGTTGTTGATTATTTCAAGAAAAACGGCAATAAAATTATTGCCGTGACCGACAGCCAGTCTTCGCCTGTAGCGTTGAAGGCCGATATAACTATCCTGGCGAAAAGCGATTCTACGTCATACTCTTTTGTCTCGGCCATGACAATTTTAAACGCTCTGGTTGTTAATGTCGGCCTGCTCGATAAAGAAAAGACTTTAAGTATAATGGAAGAGAAAGAAAAAATTGCGATTGATTATGATGTTTATGTCTAATACACCAGCAAACGGATGGCCGACGAAGGGACCACTTCGGCGGTCGAAAGCGACTGGGGATATTTTGAGCCAGCCTGCTCAGCTCCTCGTGGGCGGAAGCGGTTTCCTCCACCGCCGCGTTCACCTGCTCCGCCAGCGCGGCCAGTTCCTGCGCGCCCCCGGCCAGAACTCCCGCCTCGCCGGCAGCCTCGTCGGCCTTGAGCCTGCTCCAAAGACCCAGGACCTCCGCATGGGTCAGCACGAATAAACCCACCGCCGTACCGAACACGTAGTCGACCGACTGCCCGGCAGTTCCCGAAAGCGAATTTTTCACTTTTTTTCCGTACATCCTTCAACCCTCCCGTAATTTTTTGTTTTTCCTTCCCCGTCATCCGGAGATTTTTTTCCAGGAATGAGCCAACCTGTTTGACGTATGTAGCACATTTGTGTACAATTAGTACATCCGATAATGAAGCGAGGTGTTCTCTATTCGCTTTGTAAACCGTTTTCGAGGCTGCCCTGGCCGGGGAGGAAACCTTCCTGGTTACCGGAAACAAAAAACACTTCCCGACAACGGCAAGGAAAAAAGTTGTTAGTTTTAAAATTCTATTGCGAAAACAAAAGAGGCAAAAGGATATGAAACGACCGTTAACGCCAGCTCAATTCTCCTGTCCTGACTTTTTCACCGCTTTAAAGGAAGGATTTCCCCTGGCACTCTCCATTTTTGCCTACGGGTTGGTTTTCGGCGTCCTGGCCCGTCAGGCCGGGCTGAACTGGGGAGAAACGGTCGTGATGTCCGCCGCGGTCTTTGCCGGCTCGGCCCAGTTCGTGGCGGTCGGCCTTCTGGGGAGCGGAGCGTCTGCCGGTCAGATCATCCTGGCCACTTTCCTTCTGAATCTGCGCCATCTTTTGATGGGAGCCTCCCTGGCTCCCTACCTTGCCGGGGTCAGGTTGGGGAAGCTGGCCGTCCTCGCCCACGGCCTCAACGACGAGTCTTACGCCCTCACCGTCAGCCGCTTCCGGCGCTTCGGGGGGAGCGCGGCTTACTTTCTGGGGGCGGGAGTGATTACTTTTCTGGGCTGGCTTGGCAGTTCCGCCCTGGCCGGGGCGGTGGGAAACGCCTTCGGCGACCCCCGCCGGTACGGCCTGGATTTCGCCTTTCTGGGAGCCTTTCTCGGCCTTTTGATCCCCCAGTTGAAAAACAGGGAAAGCTGGGTATGTTGTGGTGTGGCAGCGGGGGCGGCTCTTTTCGCCAGCCAGGTGCTGCCCGGCAAGTGGTATGTTATCGTTGCCGCCCTGGTTGGAGCGGCGGCTGGAGTGGGGGTGGAATCCTATGCGCATAGAAATTCTGGCCGTTATTGCCGGCATGGCCGCAGTCACCTATCTGACCAGGATTAGCTTTTTAGTCCTGGTGGGAAAAATTAACCTTCCCGAAACCCTCTCCCGCGGCTTAAAGTATATTCCCATCGGAATTCTGACCGCCTTCGTCGTCCCCGGCCTGCTGGCCCCGGACGGGCACGTTGCTCTATCCTGGAACAACCACTACCTCTTTGCCGGGCTGGTCAGCGCCCTGGCGGCCTACCGGTGGAAAAACGTCTTTCTGGCCATGGGCAGCGGGATGGTGGTGATGGTGGTCTTGCGGTTACAACCCTTTTAACAGGGGGACCTGGTTGTCATGAGCATTGCCCGGTATGAAAAAATGGAAGCCCTTCTGGAGCTTTACCGCAAATTGACGGAAGCAGAAGCGGAAGCGGCGGCGGGCGCCAAAACAAAGTCCCATCAAGAGATGATCGATACCCTGAAGGAGCGGGTCAATGGGCAGGTTTCAAATTGAGTACCTCCCTTCCGCCGAAAAAGACCTGCTGGAGATAGTAGATTATATCAAGAAGGACAAGCCTTCCGCGGCTGCAAATTTGATCAACACGATTGACCGGGAAATATCTAAACTTGCTGAATTTCCGTTCCTGGGCCCCCAACCAAATGATGAGAGATTAAAAATGATGGGGTTACCGGATGCTCGTAATTGGTAATTTTATCGTTTTTTACGGGGTAAAAGAAAACGTTGTCCAGATCAGACGGGTTTTTCACGGACGTAGAAAATACGAGTTTTTGCTGTGAAAAAGAGGTAAAAGCAACCACCATTTTAATAAGTGAAAGGACCTCAACTCAAGGCTAACCTCCCCTATAGAAACAGTTTGCGATTACCCTAATTTACTGGGAGTGTTTTTATGTTGGCCGGTTAAGTCAATGGTTAGCTGACCAAGGGCACGAAGTCCGGGAAGTCCGGAAAAGAAATCAAACCATGTCGGATGAAGAGGTTATTAATTGGGCTGTTGAAGAAAAGCGAATTATTATTACCGTTGACATGGTGAATTGTCCGTTGCCAAAGGCAAACCGCATTGCGGCATCATCAGGCTGCCAGACGTTCCATTCATAGAGCGAAAGTATCTTCTTTCTAAAGTGATTGAACGCCATTCCGGTGATTTGAAGCAAGGAAGGATTATTACAGTATCGAGGACACGTATCCGGGTAAGGAAATAACATGAATGTACCTAACCCAACTTTCGATTTAAAACCCTGGAAGCCTTGGATACTGCCAAGTGCTTTTATCAGAAGTATCAATATCCGGTCCAACCCGGGAAAAAATACCGCACCCATGGCGTCCACGAGGTCTGGCATAATGGGACCTATGAAAGTGCCACCACAACCACCGGCTGGATTATTCCTTAAAAAAACGGGGGGATTAACGCCCCCCGGGATAAAGCTGCATGGATTTTATAAACGCAATAACCTCAATTGGAACAGAGGCGGTTGTAATGAGCAATAAACTTGAAAATAGGACAAGGGATCTGGACAAGCCTGTGTTGCAGCTTTGCCGGGACCTAATCAGAAAAATCGTTCCCGAATCAACGGTAATTCTATATGGTTCCCGTGCCCGGGGCGATGCTGATCCCGAATCGGATTACGATTTACTGGTTTTGGTAAAAGGTCGTGTAAACTGGCGGCTAGAAGAACGGATCCGGGAAGAGCTTTACCCCTTGGAACTGGAGGCGGGAATAGCCGTATCCCTGGTTGTTTTCAGCGAGGAAGACTGGAATGCACCCCTTTACCGGGCCATGCCGTTCAGCCGAAATGTGCGGCAGGAGGGAATAATCCTGTGAAAGAGGAAATTAAGCAACTTGGTATATACAGGCTGAGCCGCGCAAAGGAATCACTGACTGAGACGGAGTTACTTCTCGCCAAAGGACACGTTTTGACTGCGGTAAACCGTTTATATTACGCCTGTTTTTACGCTGCTTCGGCAATCCTCCTTCTGAAGGGTTATTCCTCTCCCAAACATACCGGGGTTCGTTCACTATTTCATCAGAAGCTGGTTAAACCCGGTTTAATCAGCTTTTCTGCGGGAAAGCTTTACAACAGGCTCTTCGACGCCCGGCAAAAAGCAGACTACGCCGACCGGTCAAGTTTGAAGCAGAGGATGTGGCTGGGTGGCTTCAAGAAGCCGGATCTCTTGTGCAGGAGATAGAAGTTCTGGTGAATAGGGAAGTAAACTCATAGAACAACCCTGGTTCAAAAAGCTCACAATATCTAACAAGTTATTGTGAAGCCGGCCACCCCCATTCACCGGGTTTCCCGGAAATTAGGAAGAATCCCCAGCCGTTCCATTTCCAGTAGCTGATTTGCCTTTTCTTCGGGTCGTTGTAATCGCCTTCCGTGGCGATGAGCTCGTTTTGGCCGTCTCCGTCGAGATCTTTCAGGGCGATCGCGTAGTTTGGCCGGTCCAGGTTCGAAGACTGCCAGACCGGTTTGATCGCTCCGTTGACTAGGTCGAAAATAAACAGGTGGTTTCGGATCCTTTTATCTTCTTTGGTAACCCAGAAGGGCTTGTGCGGACCGAAGCTCCCTGCCTTCCAGACGATGAGGTTCAAGTCCGGGATGCCGTCGTTGTTGGCGTCGCCGATAACAAAATCGTCCACCCGCCACTCTTCAGGCGACTGCCAGATGATCCGGGACCCGGCAAAGACTGTTAATTTTCCGCCCTCCAGAGCGTAATTTTCCTCTGTGCCGTCCCTGTCCAGGTCGAAGCAGAGCTTTTTGACCGGTTCGGATTCCGGTCTTTTGCTGGCGATGGTGAAATTCCCCGATTCCGGAAAGCCCCCCACCACCAGCCGTCCCGCCGGGAGGACCGCAATCAAGTAAATTGCCGTGACGAGCAGCAAACAGAGCCTTTTCATGGGGCGGTAAAGGCCCTGGTCCATTCCGGCGGCGCGGGCGCCTGGCGGCTTTCCAGCATTTTGTGCCAGCGCTGATCGGTCAGCCGGTCGTTTAAGGGCCAGGGAAATTCGTAGTAGGAATAGACGCCGCCGACGGCGATCCGCAATTTTCCGTCCACGGGCACCGCGGCGTAAATCTCCGCGATATGGCCCGTCGCCTCTTCCAAAACCCGCCCGCCCGCGACGTCCGTGGCCACGTCGGCGATGAGCGCCGCCGGCCGGTCGTAGATTGCGGAGCGGTGCTCAATCCCTTCGTCCCGCAGGGCGTCCAGCCAGAAATGCTCCAGGTGGACGCCGTAGGAGCGGATTAATTCGTATTCCTCGTCGGTGAGTGGGGTGTTGGTCAACTCCTTCTCCGCGATGGTTTTCAGGTACAGGGCCAGTTTCTCCAGCCTTTCCAGGCTTTCCCGGTCCCGGTCGGTTAACAGCCCCCGGGCCTGCAAACCTTCCCGGGTCATCTTCGCCAGCGCGGCCAGGCGGGCGTAGACGGGCGGGTTGGGCTCCACGTATCCGCGGTCGTCGATGTTGTCTCCCCCGCCGCCGGCTTCCGCGTAAACCGGTTTGGCGTACAGGATGGTGTCGTGCTTTAATTCCGTCCAGCTGCCCAGGAAGGTATTCAGCTCTTTGCGGGTCCAGGCCGCGTTAAGCATAAAAGAGGGGTATCCCGGAGGTTTTTCCGGGAGCAGGGGCAAAAGCGTGTGCAGCCAGCCCCAGTAAAGGTTTTGCACCCAGGTTTCCCGGCCGAGCCCGGCCAGATAAGCTTTCATCCTGGTCAGGTTTTCCCGGTAGTTCCGGTAATCCGTCTCCCCCATTGCGTTTAAAATGGCGTAGGCCTCTGCCGAGCCCAGGGCGGCGGGAATGTCCAGACCCTTGGGCAGCATTCTCCTTTCACCCCGGCTGTTTTCCTGCACTTCCCGGTAAACCAGCCGCTGGAAAACGGCGGCGTCAATGGTAAAGCGCTGCCCCATGAACCGGAAGCCCTTGATTTCTCTTTCCCGGTCGGGATGGACTGTTTCGTCAAAGACGGGGATGGAATTGACGGCCGGCGGGGGCAGTTGCCGGGCGGCTTCCCGGAAAGCGGCCCATTTTTCCCGGTCGGAAACCACCGTTTGCAGGTCCGCCTGCGGGCCGTAGATCTTCGCCAGCAGTTCCGCAAATTGAACAAATGTAAGATCATCGTTTTGGCCCGCGAAAAAGGCCGTCGGCGCGTAGATTTTTTCCCACCGCTGCCGGTTTTCGTCTTCCGCCAGGGCCAGGGTGATCAGCACGGCGGACTTCGTTTCATCTTCGCTCTTTAAACGGAAGGTCAGCCTTCCGTACCACATCATGGCCTTAAAGTAGGCGCGCAGCAGATCGGACTTCTCGTAATGCCCCCGCGGGACGTATTGCGAGTAGTCTTCCAGCAGGGCGAGGGAAGGATCACCGCTGCCGCCGGTGTTCATCACCGGGGAAGCGGTGATCCCGGCGTGTTTTTCGATCAGGGCCAGCTCCCCGGCGACTTCCTTTTTCACTTCGGACGGAACGGCTGCGCCGGGGTCCAATAGCCTGCCGGCCACGGCAAAAAAGCCGATATTTCTTTTGGCGGCGTTTTCCCAATCGGTTCCTTTCAGGGCGGCGGATTGCTTTTGCGCCTGCGCGAGCATGGCCCGGGTCAGTTCTTTTAATTCCGGGGCGAGCTTTTCTGTTTCGATCACCCTGAGCAGGTGGTCGAAGAATAAATGGTAGTTGTGGAGGAGGGAATCGGTGGTGACAAAAAGAGGCACCGGCCGGTAGCGGTTCATTTCGTAGAGGGCGAAAAATTCCCGGTGCTCTATGCCCGGAACGACGACGAAGCCGTTTTTGATCAGGAGGTTTTGGGCTGCTTCGGAAAGCCGGAACATCTCCTTATTGGTGATGTTGCTCAGGTCCGGGGCGACCGCGTACGGTTTCACGGCAGGAGTTACGTTTACCGGTGCTTCTTCGTAGACGGCAAAATTTGCGGCCGGCGCGGCAGGCGGCGAAGCAGCCGGCGGCAGGTCGATTTTTTCCGCCTGCTCCGGCGCGGCGTTTTGCCCGGGAGTTTTCGAACAGCCGCTGAGGAGCAATATGAAGAGGAACAGTGTGCCGAAAAGGATAATTAATGTTCCCGGGATGATTGGCTGGCGCCGGAATTTTCTCTGCTCCGTCCCGGGGCTTTCCTCTTGCTTGCTTTTGTCCACGGTTTTTCCCTCCTTCAGAGGAGCAGTGGTGAATTTTTTCTCCCTGGAATATAGACGCTGGAAAGCAAATATTGGTTCCTTATTTATTGAGAAAAATTTTGCCCGCCAAAGCTTGCTGAACAGTTCACGGGCAGTAAAATATACCATTAGCCTGAGCCCCGCCGGTGAAGTATAATGATCTTGCATCTAGAACAAACGTTCCTGGGGTGGGGCCAATGTCTTTTGTTAACTGCAAATCTCCACCATTGGGGTAGGGCGGGAGCGGCGCGAGCAGACCATTGTTGGTGCGCTTTCGCGCAAGGCCGGCAAACCCTTGCCCTGGGCAACCGTGCGGGAGGCCATCGACGGGGCGATTAAGACCCGGCTGTTGGAGAAGACCGTGGATTCGGGTTCCTGGCCTTGTGCTTTCGGTGGCGCACAGAATGTCAAGCTCCGGGTGCCGGCCCGGGATGTGGCGCTACCGCCCGAGCCGCCGCAACTGCCGCTGAAGCCAGGTTTCAAAGTGGTCCAGGGAGACATTGACCAAGTTGGTAAATTTCATAGTGGCTTCGATTGAAGCAAAATGGCCTCTAAAATACGAACTACTCAAACAGAAGATTGATGAAGAACTACTGGATGCCTGGTCGAATCATGTTGCCAAGGTAGCAAGTTTTTTGCCGGACCTACCCACGGAGTCGGCCCTTGTTTTCCGGGATAGGAGCTACTTGGGTTACTGGTTCAGAACAAAATTCAGTGATCAAGATCAAGCACAAGCTCACCTGAGTCCTGATTTTTCTTACAAGGTGGGTGAAGAGGTGCATTATCTCTCTGAAATACTCATAGCTTTGAAAAGGGTATCCGACAATGAGGCGGAGTGGATTGTAGGCGGGCCTAAGTCATTGGTCGGCCCGTATGTTGGATATCAAAAAATCATGGCTGGGCGCAAGCGTTTTATTGAGTTTGAATCTCAAAAACTTGTTCTGTGAGCCGTATGTGGTATGAACTCGATGAATAGGAATAGCCGCCCAACGCTGCATCCAGCCGACACCGCTCCGCTGTCGCGCGGCCCTGAGCCGCCCTGCCGTTATTTGTATGAAAATAGGAGCCTATGAATTCAATTGGATATGTACTATCGAGCCTGAACGAAATCCAAATGGCTCGGTGAAGCAGTATATGCCGCAATCAAGGTATAAAAACCCGAATAATTTACCCTTAAATAGGTACGTCGAGGGTGGACAGGAAACCGACTGCCGTATTAACCCCCACGCCGGGCAGGCCCGGCCCAAAAATTGATGAAACGGGGCCGAAAAGCTGGTAAAATATCCATTAGACAATCGGTATAGACCACGGTTTAAGTACTGGTGCCGGTATTTATCGCCGGCCCGAGTATTAACATGTTTGCAGCGGTCTATAAAGCACAAAAGACTATTGCTTCGAGCATGGATATTAAACTTTACCGCTTTGGGCCGCCATACCGGTTGTCGAGTATATTTCCAAAGGGTCTTCTGGCGCTGGGCCTGGTCAACGGCACAGAACCAAAATAGTTTCCATGCGCACCTCCGAAAAGGACCGGGCGCATAATATCCTGGAGGCTTGCAACATCAAGCTGGCCAGCGTTGCCTCGGACATCTTTGGAGCATCCGGAATGGCGATGGTGAAAGCCTTGATCGACAAAAATGAAGAAGCAGATCCCAGGAAATTGCTCAACTGGCCAAGGGAAAGCTGCGGGAGAAAATCCCTGAACTCACCCGTGCTTTAAACGGCAAGATGGGTCTTCATCACGCCAGGATGCTGCAAATGGTCCTGGAACACCTCGTTTTCCTCAATGAGCAGCAGTTGGCCGAAATCGATCGCCTCATTGAGGAAAAATGCAAGCCCTACCAGCAGGAAATGGAATTGCTGGACACCATTCCGGGGGTGGATAAAGTCTCTGCGCAAGCAATCCTTGCTGAAGTCGGCCCGGACATGTCGGTCTTTGAAACCCAGGAGCGCCTCGCTTCTTGGGCCGGCTTGAGTCCAGGCAATAATAAAAGCGCAGGTAAAAAAAGTACCAGAACCAGGCCAGGAAACCAATATATAAAGACGATCACTGCCAGTGCGCCCATGCCGCTGCCCACACCAAGGACACTTACCTTGCTGCTAAGTTCCACAGCATCAAAGGCCGACGGGGACCCCAGAAAGCAGCGATCGCCACGGCCAGACACATTATCATTGCCGTCTTTCAGATCATTAAAAAGAACCGTACAAAGAACTTGGCGGAGATTACCTGCTTAAACTAAAGCCTCCGAAAGTAGCGCGAAAAATGATCAAACATCTGGAATCTCTTGGTTATGAAGTCATTCCTAAAGCCGGGTAATTGTCAAGGAACAATAATTATTCTTAACAAGCTACTCTTAAAGTAGCCATACTTAGTTATTACCTTTTTGTGCCTTTTCGGCTTAAGCGTTGACGTTAGCCCCGTTTCATATTAACAGTATCCGGATGGCAGCGGCAATTGCAATTTTTTCCGGGGACATTTATAATAATAGTCAATGGTAAATTTTGAAGAGAGGGTGATCTGCGGTGCTGGAAACGGCAGTTGCCCGCGAACCGTCCACCCGAAAGAATTTGACTTACGCTGATTATTTGAAAATTGACGACGGGCAGCGCTACGAACTGCTGGAGGGGGAACTGGCCTTGACGCCTTCGCCGGGATTTTCGCACCAGTACATTGCGGCCAATGTCGAAGCGCTTTTGCGTGCTTATGTGGAAAAGAACGATCTGGGTCTCGTTTTATTTGCACCTTTTGACGTCGTGCCGGCCGACGACGTAGTATTGCAGCCGGACGTGCTCTACCTCTCCCGGGAACGTTTTTCCCTGCTTACGGAAGACTGCCTGAAAGGAATGCCCGATCTGGTGGTGGAAGTGCTCTCGCCCACCTCGGGACGCCGCGACCGGCTGCGGAAAAGCAGGCTGTACCTGCGCTACGGAGCTAGGGAGTACTGGGTGGTGGATCCCGCTGCCGAAACGGTGGAGGTGTTCAGCGCCGGTGAAAAAGGCTGGCTGCTGGCCGGGGTATACGGACCGGAGGATTCCCTCGCCTCACCCCTGCTTCCCGGATTCGACGCTCCGGGGGCGGAAATTTTCCGCCGGCCGCAGGGGCTTGGGTTGCAAAGGGAGGAAATTGTTTAGTCCGGAGCCAGGGGGAAAGCAAGGATTTTTGGGCATAACCCATCAAGACATCGCCCACGGGGGTTTTGGGAGGGGGTCAGCGGAGGCGGGGTATAGTTAGTCAGGATAAGGGATTGCTAATAAGCGAATAAAGTAAAGTCGGCCCTCCGATACAAAAAATGCCCAAAATTCAAGGCTTCCGGGATTTTGACCAGAGAAGTCTCCTATTTTGATTTTTCACGGTCGTATTTTGCGCAGGATGGATCTTAAAACCCTGTTTTCTCGGCAGGGGTTATGTTTCCAGTGAAATAATCTTCCTCGGATTTAGAACTTTTTCATAGTGCTTTTTGTTGTTGGTCAGCACCGTTAACCCGTGGTACTGCGCCCTGGCCTGGTGCTTGTAGATGTCCTTAAGAAAACTTTCGGCATCAAAATCGCTCCACGCTCCGGCCGAACGCGCAAACGCTTCGTTTCTTTCGCCGGGGGAGTCTTCTTCAGCATCCAAAAGCAGTCTCAGTTTTTCCCGCTCCGGCCGGGAAAGCTTTTTAATTTCGGCAAATATATTATCCACAGCCATTTATATTTCTCCCTTCATAAAACAATTGCTTATCTCAATGATACAATATAAGGTCAATGGATGCAATCCAGCTGATTGCATTGGAGGTTTTCTTCTTTTCTCCGGCGAACCCGCCTCCGGTGCCGCCGAATCGGAGACAGTTGGATTACTGAAAAATGCTGTCACAATATACCATTAGTTTAAGCCTCCGGTAAAGTATAATGATCTTGCATCTAGAACAAACGTTCTTTGGGTGGGGCTAATGTCTTTTGTTCATCTGCACGTGCACTCTCAATACAGCTTTTTAGGCGGCCTGGCCCGGCCGGCCGCTCTCCTGGCCAGGGCGAAGGAGCTGGGGATGCCGGCGGTGGCGCTTACGGATCACATGGGGCTGTACGGGGCGGTGGAATTTTTTCGCTGCGGGCGGGAGCTGGGGGTAAAGCCGGTCTTCGGCTGCGAGCTGTCCTTTTGCCGGGAGCAAGACCGTCAATCCGGCCGGGAATATCACCTGGTGGTGCTGGTTCGGGACGCTTTCGGATACGAAAATTTGTGCCGGATGCTGAGCGCCGCCCACCTGGAAAGTACCTCCTCTCCCCCGCGGGTGGATTGGCCGACCCTGGCCGGACACGCCCGGGGGCTGATTGCCTTGAGCGGCTGCCGGCGGGGGGAAATCCCGGCCCTGCTTCTTTCCGGGAAGTACCAGCGGGCAAAAGAAACGGCCCGGCAGTACCGGGATCTTTTCGGCCCGGACGGTTTTTACCTGGAGCTGCAGGACCACGGCCTGCCGGAAGAGAAAAGGTGCAACCGGCTGCTCGTGGAACTGGCGGAGTCCCTTTCGCTTCCCCTGGCGGCGACCAATAACGTTCATTACCTGGAGCCGGCGGACGGTGAGGTCCACAGGCTGACCACGGCGGTTCGCAATTATCGCTCTCCGGAGCAGCTTTTCCCCGGGCTGCCGAACAGCGAATTTTACCTCAAAACCCCGGCGCAGATGGCCGGCCTTTTTGCCCGCCTTTCCGGGGCGCTGGAAAACACGCTGAGAACAGCCGGGGAATGTAATCTGGAACTGCCGCAAACGGCTTTTCCGGCCTATCCGGTGCCCGCCGGCCGGACCCCGGATTCTTTTTTGCGCACTTTGTGCCTGCGGTCCCTGGACAAACGTTATCCCCGCCGGGGACCGGAAATTCCGGCCCGCCTGGAACAGGAGCTGGCCGTCATTGCGGCCAGGGGATTCGCTTCTTATTTCCTTTTTGTCTGGGATCTGGTTTCCTTTGCCCGGTGCCGGGAGATCTCCGTAGGTCCGGGGAGGGGTTCGGCGGCCGGCAGCCTGGTGGCTTATCTTTTGGGGATTACCGGGGTCGACCCGATCAAACATAACCTTTATTTTGAGCGGTTTCTAAATCCTTCCCGCCCGGACCCGCCGGACATCGACCTGGACGTATGCCAGCGGCGGCGGGGGGAGCTGATCGAATACCTGCGCCGGCGTTACGGTCCGGAAAAGGTGGCCCAGATCGCTACCTTCAGCACCCTGGGTTTGCGGGGGGCGGTGCGGGAGGCGGGCCGGGCGCTCAACTTCCCCCGGGCCTTGCTTGACGGCCTGGCCCGGCACATGCCGGCGTTTTCCGGGCCGGGCGGCCTGGACGAGGCGCTGGCGAAGCTTCCGGAAATATCCCGCCTGGCCGAAAAAGAACCGTTCAAGACCCTTTTTGCCGGAGCCCGGCTGCTCGAAGGGTTCATTCACCATCCTTCCGTCCACGCAGCCGGGGTGGTGGTATCCGGCCGGGAGCTTGCTTCCCTGCTCCCCCTTAAGCGGGGCGGCACAGGAGAGGTGGTCACCCAGTACGATCAGGAGTCCCTGGCCTTCCTGGGCCTGCCGAAGATCGACCTCCTCGGCCTGCGCAATTTAACCATTATTGACGATACCCTGCGCCTCGTGCAGGCCGGCGAAGGGCGAAAACTTTCGCTCGCCGGGATTCCCCTGGATGATCCGGCAACTTACCGGCTGCTTTCGGAAGGGAACACCCTGGGGTGCTTTCAACTGGAAAGCGCGGGCATGCGCCGGTTGTTGAAGAGACTGCAGCCAAAATGTTTTGACGATTTGGTCGCCGTTTTATCCCTTTACCGCCCCGGCCCCTGGGAGGGCGGGATGGTGGAAACGTTTTTGCGCCGGCGAAGGGGCGAAGAAGAGGTTCACTACCCCCACCCCGATCTTGCGGAGATCCTGGAAGAAACCAGAGGCATTGTGTTATACCAGGAGCAGATCATGAAAATTGCCCACCGGGTGGCCGGCTTTTCCCTGGGGGAAGCCGATCTTTTGCGCCGGGCCCTCGGCTCCCGCAACCGGGAACTGGTGGCGGAGTACAGGCGGAAATTCTATCGGGGCGCTGTTCAAAGGGGGTACACGGCGGAGGAAACAGAAAAGATTTTTAACCTCCTGGCAGGTTTTTCCGGTTACAGTTTCAACAAGGCCCACAGCGTTTCCTACGCCCATCTTTCCTACTATACCGCCTACCTGAAGGCCCATTGCACACCCTATTACCTGGCCGCCCTGCTCAGGACCGGCACCGGCTACTACGGGCCGGGGGTCTACATCCAGGACGGGCTGCGCCTGGGCATCCAGTTCCGCCTGCCGGAGATCAACCGCAGCGCCCATTGCTTTACCGTCGAAGGCCGGGCGGTGCGGGCCGGCCTGGGGATCGTGAAAGGGGTGGGGCCGGCGGCGCTCACGGCCATTCTGGAATCCCGGCTGAAGGAGGGTCCCTTCGGGCCACGAGGGAACCCACGAACGCTACGATTACCTTTACTCGGAAGAAGAGTTGCGGGAGTGGGCGCCCCGCATCGTCAGGCTGGCGGAAAGAACACGGAAAACCTTTGTCAGCATGAACAACCACTACCGCGGGCAGGCGGTGATCAACGGGCGGATGATCAGGAAAATCCTGCGGCGTCTGGGACAGCCGGTGCGGTGAAGGTGTGGGGGGACCATCAATAATTTTTATGGGGTGGGGTTTATCCCTCCGTTCTCCAATGCTTCTGAATAGAATTTCATTGAAGTAAAATATTGAAGGGAAAAAGCATAAATTCATTAAATCAGTACGAGTGCGTGTCCGATTACTGGAAAGGGAAGGTCTTTAGAATGCTGGCCGCCAGCGATTGCCGGCGCTGCCCTCTGGAGGAAACCAGGCGCCATATCGTTTGGGGGGAAGGAAACCCCGAAGCGGCCCTTATGCTGGTGGGGGAGGCTCCCGGGGCCAAAGAGGACGAATCCGGGCGCCCTTTTGTGGGCCCGGCGGGAAAAATACTGGACAAGGTTCTGGCCGGCGCCGGGGTGAAACGGGAGGAAGTTTACATAACATCGGTGGTTAAGTGCCGGCCGCCGTAAAACAGGATGCCCCACAAGGAGGAAATCGCCGCCTGCTCCCCCTACCTGGAGGAGCAGATCCGCCGGGTCCGCCCCCGTGTCATCGTCTGTCTGGGGTCTTCAGCCGCCCGCGCCCTTCTCGGTCCGGAGGTAAAAATCAGCAAGGTGCGCGGGCAGTGGTTTGAGCGAAACGGCATGAAAATACTGCCCACCTTCCACCCTGCGGCGGTTTTCCGGGGGCGGGAAAAGCTGGCTCTTTTGCAACAGGATATAGAAAAGGCGGCCCGGGTGATATCCTGACGCTGGGGTACGAAAAGATTACTTGCTTTTTGGGCCTGCCAGATCCCTGGCAAGAGCCGGTATTTTACCTTTTGAGCATACTCGGAGAAATTCCGGGGATGCCGTTTTCCGGTCCGAAGCTCACGGTTATTTTTGAACGACAGGTTCTCCCAACAGGCGTTGATTGGCCGGGCGTCCTTTGATGAGGTCGGTCATGGTCAACCGGGCGGCGCACAGCAGTGCCTTGACCTCTTCTTGAAAAGCCTTTGGGTCCCTGGGGGTGTGGGTGCCCATGACCAGCCTGATGTCCGGGTAGGCTTCCCGGATCACTCCGGCGTACTTTTCCTTGAAGGGGCACACGGCGGTCAGGCAAAAAGAAAAGTGGATGGCGTCCACCCGGAATTCCGCCAGGGATCTTACCCGGCGCAGAATTTTTTCCGGGGCGTTTACCGTAGGGCAGCCGGCGCAGTTGATGATGCCGATCAGTTCCAGCTTCTCTTCGGGTGGGTATTGCTGAAACAGCCCCTTTCTTTTCCGCAAATCCCCCAGGCAGACCACGGACGCGCAATCCAGGTCCTGGGTGCAATTAGAGCAGGTGATGATCCCGATCCGGGCCATGAGATCACTTCTTCGCGGTGATTCTCAATGAATTTTTCGGCTGTAGTTCAGTGGCACACAGGTGCGGAAAAAACGGGTTCGGGTGATATATACAGTGCATTGCGGCAGATCTGGTTCAGTTCCTCATTGGTCTGACAGCCCAGAAATTCCTTTAGCCGCTGATAATGAAAGCTTATTTCCTCCCTGAGGAGGGTCAATTCCGCAATTTCATGATCGATTTGTTGGATCCGGTCCTGGACGAGCCGCAGGAATTTTTCCCTTAACTGACCGGTGCAATCGCCATTATTACGAGCATAAAGATCCTTGAGTTCCAGGATATCATCGAGACTCATCCCCAGCTTTTTGCACCTTCTGATCGTTTGGAGCAACTTTAGAGATTCCCGATTGTAAAGACGGTAATTACCTTGCGTCCTGCCTACCGGATGGAGGAGGCCGCGCTCCTCGTAGTACCTGACGGTTCGGATGGTCAGGCCTGATTGCCGGGCCAATTCTCCGATTCGCATCAATCCATTTTCCTGCATGATTGCATACACCTCTATTTTTATTGCCCTGTCTTTTAATAAAATTATAATCCCGGGAGAGAAGTATTAACAAGGAAATAATTTATTTTTCTCCCGAATTGGGTGTCTGTGAAATAATGCTAACCTCCGATTCCCGGTTCGGAATACCATGAGCGGCGGGTAGCGCAAAAAGAACAAGTAATCCCATGAGCACAAAAACGTATTCCGGGCGACCTTCTTCCGCCCGCGAAAGTGGAAAGATTACACTTAAAACCACCGGACCCACAACGCCGCCCAGGACATTGCTAAGTTGCCGAAGACCGCTGATGATCCCTGCTGACCGGACATTGACCTCCAGGCCTATTGCTGCCAGGGGGATGCTGGCCATGGTACCTCCCACCCGGCTGAAAACAAGAATTATCGAAAGTGCCACCAGGGATGTCGGGCCCCAGAACATAGCCAGTAGAGACCCGGCTGTGGTCAACATCCCCCCCATAATCATTAAACGGTAGCCGGCCTTGGGAATAAATTTTCCTACCAGCGGTGCTGCAAGAATCTGGGCCAGGGCACCGGGAGTGAGCAATGCCCCTGCTTGAGTGGGGGTAGCCAGGATAGAAGGATGGGTTTGAGCGTAAAATGATAGAAAGAAAAGGGTGCTGTACATGATCAAGCCCTGGAGAAACGACATTCCCAAAATGACGCTCATTCCCTTGGCGGTGAGGAGCACAGGGTCAAGTAAGGGTGTGGCATAACGATTTTCAAACCGGATTAGCAGGATGATCAGGGACCCGGTTACGATCAATAATCCCAAAGGTAATGGAGAGGTAAACCCTGAGTGGCGGGTCAGGGTCAAAGCGAGCATGGACGATAGAATTACCCCCGAAAAAATCGCTATCCCTCCAACGTCCAGCGGGGACTTTCGCCTTTCAGTTACCACTTCTTGCATGAAAACCCCTGCTGGTAGAGCGATTAACATCCCCATGAGCGCGTTGTAAAGGAAGATAACCTGCCATGGAAAATGGTCTACCAGGAATCCTCCCAGGTTTGGTCCTAAAACCGCCGCCAGGGGGGTCACCATCCCGGCAAGACCTATTGTTTTGGTCCGTAGCCTGCCCTTATAGACCACACTGATCAACTTGAATCCTACCGGCGCAAAGATGCCGCCTCCGAACCCCTGCAAGAAACGGGAGCCTATAAGTAGTCCCATATTGTGAGGGAGGACCAGTCCCACCAATCCCCCGAACAGCGAACCCAGTGAAAAGAAGGCCAACCCGAGAAGGAAAGCTTTTTTTACGCCCCAGTTGTCGGCCAAATATCCTCCTATAGGCATGGCTATTGCGGCGGCCATGAGGGTTGCGGTCGTGAGCCACGGCAGCCAGTTCTCCGTCTGAGGAAAAGCCCTGCCAAGGGTAGGCAGCGCGGTGATGATCACGGTCATCTCCATAGTGCCAAAAAACATGGCCAGGATCACGGTAAAGATACTCCAGGTGCTTCGATCCGTTTTCATTGGTTTATCTCCTTTCTTCTATAAGCTGCTGCGGATTGCTTCGATCAATTGATCTGCCGAAGGTACCTTTCCAACGAATACGGCTTTGCCGTTAATCGCGATGACCGGTGTGATCGAAAAGAGAAAGAAACCGATCTCTCTGGACCTTTTCAGAATTCCAGAACTGTAGAACGATCTAGTCTTTAAGGCACTATGTTCGCGGCGTAGTGCCCCCCACTCCCTCGCACCCTCAAGGAAAGGAAGTTCGTATCCCCCGGCCAACAGGGCATCAATCATCTGCTCATAATAAATTATTCTCTCCGCGCTGGTGGTGTTAGGAACGACTTCGATTTTGGCGAGGTCGCTCACCTCTTGTTTCACCTGGTGAAGAATTCCGGCCAGGGCGGCATTCTTTCCGGTAAAATCCGGAACGCAGCACTCTAACCTTGGAAAGACTCTCACCATAACAGGATCATTCATCTTCGTCACTCCCATATAAGTTGGAAGCAATTGTCCGCAAGGCGGTCAGTCCCTTAACTTCGTTGGGCAAGAGTGGTACTACCGCAATCTCTTTGTCCGGGAAAGCCTCCTGGATGCGAGTGAGGTACTTCTGCTGCATTTCTAGCCTTTTCCAGAAATAAGTTGTATTTGCGTGCAGGACCTCTTCCCGGGGGAGCACCTGGTTGATTACTATCCCGGGGACTGAAATTTGTTTGGCGCGGAGTTCCCCCATTGCCCTCTCGGCTTCGGCGATGGGTAGGCTTTCCGGGCATAAAACGTAAACAAAAAATGTTCGCTCGGGGTTGGTGATCAGTTCCATAGTCTCCCGTGTGCGACGTTCCTGGTTGGTAATCTGAGTTAATTTCTTTTCCTTGTTACCGGGGCGAAATTCGGCGAAAAGGTCGACTGACCCGTATCGCTTCGCCATGGTAAAGGGAAGGGCGATCTCGATTAGCGCCCTTCCTCCCGGCGCCGTATCAAAAACCAAAGCGTCGAAATCTCTAGCTCTTTCCGTATACAATTCCATCAACTTATAAAAACTGGCCATCTCCATCATGCAGGGGGTTATCTCCTTGCCCATCAGTTCTAGAAGTTCCGAGGGGCCGAATACCTCTTGAACGACCCCGGTCAGCCGGTGCCAGTTCTCCCGAACCAGCTCTTGTGGTTCGGTCTCCATTACGGTGAGAAGGGGCGTGCCGGGAATGGCGGTCATCCGGCAGCCGATGTTATTCTCAAAGATATCGCTTAAACTTCTTTGCAAGTCGGTCGAAACTAACAGGGTTTTAAAGCCTTTGTCGGCCAGCCAAACAGCAGTGGCGGCAGATATGGTGCTCTTGCCCACTCCGCCTTTACCGGCGAAAAAGATGTACCTGGTATCATTTCCGGGAGTCACTAATTCACGTAACATAGTTTAATCCTCCTTTTTAGCTGTTGCGGTTCGATTATAAACCCTCACCTATACGTGAGGGTCAAGAGTTTTTTTGGGTTACGGCCGAAAATAATTACTTCCGGGCGCAGCGGCGGCCCGGGCTGGTCTGGAGATACTGGCGGCCAGGTCATCCGGCCGGCTTTCGGTGCGCCAACCCGCATCGTGAAGCCGGCGGAAAGAACCCGGAAAACCTTTGTCAGGATGAACAACCACTACCGCGGGCAGGCGGTGATTAACGGGCGGATGATCAGGGAAATCCTGCGGCGTCTGGGACAGCCGGTGCGGTGAAGGTGTGGGGGAACCATCGAATAATTTTGTGGGGCGGGGTTTATCCCGTATGGAAACGAACGTCGCGGATAACCGGGTGGAAGTTGCAGGTCTCAATGTTTTTCATTATCTCTTTATGCAGGATCATGGTTCGGGCCGCCAGTTGTATTCCATATACTGAGCAGTTTCCAGGGCTTGTTCTTTCCCCAGGAGCCTGGCGACAACATACAAAGACATATCAATTCCCGCCGATATTCCGGCGGATAAAATGATTCTGCCGTTGTCTACAAATCGTTTCGTTCCCTGAATAGTTGTGTTCGGAGCTACCTCTTTCAGCAGCTCGAGCGCCCCGTGGTGAGACGTTGCCGAAAGGCCGTCAAGTAAACCGGCTTTGGCCAACAGGAGGGCCCCTGTACAAACAGAAAGAACCAGCTCAGCCGTTTGCGAGCAGTTCCTTATCCAGTCAATCAAAACCGGATTATTCATTTCCCGGCGAGTGCCATACCTCCTGGAACCACCAGGAGATCAGGCCGGGGGCAACCTGCAATCGGATAGCGGGGATTAACGCTTAGACCATTGCGGGCCTTTACCGGCTCCAATTTCTCGGCAACCGTATAAACGTTAAAAGGGTCCAAACCATCTCGTCTTCCCGCAACCGAAAAGACTTCAAAAGGCCCGCAAAAGTCAAGCACTTCCACCTCGTCGAAGATAAGAACAGCTACATTTCTGGAAGACATTATCCCAATTCTCCTTATCTCAAGAACTAACCATATTGTTAATTAATTAGCTTCCCCGTCCCGGCCCCGGGCGGCCCGGAGCCGGCGGTTGGGCGGGCGGCGGGGCGGCGGCGGGTGTGCCTCGCACCAGGGAGGTCAGGATGCCGGCCACGGCCACCACGGTCCCCGCCAGCATGGCGTCGTGGAGCGCGGCGGAAAAGGCGGTGCCGGCCGCGGCGCCCCGGGTCATCCCGGCTTCGGCCAGGGCGGCCAGGTGCACGGGCAGCCGGTGGTTGAAAACCACCCCGGCCAGCGCCACGCCCATCACCATCCCGCCGTTGCGCGCGGTGGCCCGCATCCCGCTGGCCACGCCCA
>JBFMBG010000038.1:0-29333 GCA_040755215.1 Bacillota bacterium
ACAGAGGCACAAAGGCACTAAGGCACAATGGCACAGAGGCACAAAGGCACAGAGGCACAGAGGCACAAAGAGAAATGGACGGAACCAGGAGAATTAGCTTTGTGCCTTTGTGCCTGTTTACTTTGTGCCTGATCTTTAAAATTACACTCGTATTTTTTTGCTCCGCACCGGGCATAATCGATCTCAGGAACCTTATCACAACGAGAACCTTTTTCCTTAAGGGGGCGAAAAACGCGCGTGAGTTGCCCGATTTGCGGTGGCAAGGCTACCGGAAAAGTAGGTATCGATCAGTATTACTGTTGGGATTGTTGTGTTGAATACCGCCTGACCAAAGAAGGGGTGCAGATCTACGAAATTGCCGAAGACGGCAGCCTGGTGTCCTTTGACCCGCTCAATGAAGCAGCCATCTATTAAATTGATGAAAAAGGGGTGAAGGGGTGTGCGCTTTGATTTCTGGCGAGGGATAATCGCAGGCAGTCTGTTGGGGGCTTTATTCAGCATGCTGGTGGGCAGGCCGGTCCGGAAACCAAAAGAAAGGAAAAGGCCGCTGCTGGCCAGGATTAAAAGGCAACGACCGGGAACCAGGGCGCAGCGGTTTTTAAGAGGAGTGACCAGGACCGTCGGCGGGATGATCAAATAGAGGAAAGGGGTGCTTTCCTCTATTTTCTTGTCTTGAGCTTGACGAGGGCGCGGTATATTTTGTATAATTACACCGAAAATCAAGCCTCGTTTTATGCTTTCATCAGCCGGCAATGGGGGTGTTTGGTAGGCCGGTTTTATGTTTGGAGGGTAAGCTGATGACCGGTAAGGAGATCAGGGAAAAATTTTTGCAATTTTTCGAGCAGCGGGGCCACCGCCGGCTACCCAGCGCTTCTTTGATTCCCCACAACGACCCGAGCATTCTCTGGACGGCCGCCGGAATGGTTCCCTTTAAGCCCTATTTTACAGGCGCGGCCAGGCCCGATTGTTTACGCGTGACTACCTGTCAGAAATGCCTGCGCACGCCCGATATTGAATCGGTGGGGTTGACTTCCCGGCATCACACCTTTTTTGAGATGCTGGGGAATTTTTCCTTCGGGGATTATTTTAAAGAAGAAGCCATTCCCTGGGCCTGGGAGTTCGTCACCGGTGTTTTAAAATTAGATCCGCAAAAGTTGTGGGTGAGCATTTACCTGGACGACGACGAGGCCTTCGCCATCTGGCACCGGAAAGTGGGCGTAAGCGAAAGCCGCATTGTGCGCATGGGGAAAGATACGAACTTTTGGGAAATCGGCGTGGGGCCTTGCGGGCCTTGTTCGGAGATCTACGTTGACCTGGGCGGGGAGCGCGGCTGCGGCCTGGACACCTGCGGAGTCGGCTGCGATTGCGACCGCTTTTTGGAAATCTGGAATTTGGTTTTTATTCAGTTCTTCCGTGACGAAGCCGGTAATTACACCCCTTTGAAGCAAAAAGGGATCGACACGGGGATGGGCTTAGAGCGCGTGGCTTCTGTTCTCCAAAATGTGCCGACCAATTTCGATACCGACCTTTTCAGGGAAATTATGGATTACACGGCCGGGCTTGCCGGGGTGCGTTACGGCGTCGACCAAAATACGGACCGCGCCTTGAAAGTGATTGCCGACCACGGCCGGGCCGTTACTTTTGCCGTTGCCGACGGCGCGTTGCCTGCCAACGAGGGGCGGGGTTACGTGTTGAGGCGCATCTTAAGGAGGGCCGTGCGCTTCGGGCGGAAGCTGGGGATTAAGGAGCCGTTCCTGCACCACGTGGCCGCCGCGATCGTCAGCCAGATGGGCGATGTTTACCCGGAACTGGCGGCGAATGCGGAGCACGTCTTCCGGGTCGTCCGGGCGGAAGAGGCGCGCTTTCTGGAAACGGTCGCCCAGGGAATGGAGATTCTGGAGGACATTTTCGCCCGGGCCGGCCAGACCGGTCGGTCGGTAATCGGGGGCGCCGATGCTTTCCGCCTGTACGATACTTATGGTTTTCCGCTGGAGTTGACCAAAGAAATAGCTGCCGAAAGGGGCTTTACGGTAGACGAAGAGGGCTTTGCCGCAGCCATGGCGGAGCAGCGGGAACGGGCGCGCAGATCCAGGCAGGAAGTGGAATATTTATCGGCAGACGCCGCTTTTTATAAGACGGTTCGCGACCAAGCCGGCGAGACCGGCTTTGTCGGCTACGATACCCTGGAGGCGAAGGGCCGCATTGTTTTCCTCGGCAAGGGCGGCCGCCGGGTGAAAGAGGCGGTGGCCGGGGAGAGGGTGGAGTTTATCTGCGACGTTACCCCCTGCTACGCCGAATCCGGCGGGCAGGTGGCCGACCACGCGCACGTGCGCGCCCCGGAGGGCGAGCTGGCGGTTGACAACGTCGTTAAGCCCGTCGAAGGGATTTATTTGCACAGCGGCAAAGTGACCGGCGGCGTGGTGCGGGAAAATGACGAAGTTTATATCCGGGTGGACGCCGGGCGAAGGCGGGCGACCGCCCGCAACCATTCCGCCACGCACCTTTTGCACAAGGCGTTAAAGGAAGTGCTGGGGGGGCACGTAAACCAGGCCGGCTCGCTGGTGGAGCCCGGGCGTCTCCGCTTCGACTTTACCCACCTGGGCGCCGTGTCGCCCGAGGAATTGCGCCAGGTGGAGCAACTGGTTAACGATGTAGCGTTGGCCAACCTGCCCGTGGAAATATTTTACACTTCCCTGGAACAGGCCCGGCAAATGGGCGCGGCCGCCCTGTTTGGAGAAAAATACGGACAGACGGTGCGTGTCGTCAAGATGGGCGACTTCAGCCTGGAGCTTTGCGGCGGCACCCATGTAAAATCGACGGGCGAAATAGGGCTGTTTAAATTGACGGGCGAAAGCAGCATCGGTGCCGGCCTGCGCCGGGTGGAAGCGGTGACCGGCCGGGGGGTGCTGGAATTTTTCAGCACCCGGGAGAGCCAACTTGCCGACATCGCCTCCCTTTTGAAAACAAATCCCGCGGAACTGATGCCGCGGGTGGAGAGCCTGCTGGACGAGCTCAAGGAGTTGGAGCGGGAGAACGAGAGCCTGCGCGCCCGGCTGAACCGTTATGAAGTGCAGTTTCTGCTCAACCAGGTGAGGGATTTAAACGGAATTAAGTTCCTGGCCGCCCGCACCGAAACCTCCGACATGGACGGCTTGCGAGCGATGGTGGATTTGTTGCGGGAGGAGATCAGTTCCGGGGTGATTGTTTTGGGGAGCAAAGTGAACGACCGGGTGAACCTGGTGGCGGCGGTGACCAGAGACCTGCTTCCCCAGGGTTTGCACGCCGGCAAGTTGATCAAGGAGATCGCCGCCATTGTAGGCGGGGGCGGCGGGGGCAGGCCGGAAATGGCCCAGGCCGGGGGCAAGAATCCCGCGCGCCTGCAGGAAGCCCTGGAGAAGGCTTACGCAGTGGTGGAAAAGCAATTGATCCGGTAGATGTTGCGGTGAATATAGGCATTGTTTGTTGTGGCCGCAAACTTTGCTGATTTTCCTTAAACCGGGGGTTGTCAGAGGAGCGCCGGAAGAGCCCGTTTAAGAAGGGGGTATCGGGGTGGAAAATAAGGGTTTCGACCAGACGGTCATGTTCAAAAGGAAGGGAGAGGAAGCAAACAGCGTCCGGGAAATCTTGTTAACGGTCTACGCTGCGCTTACGGAAAGGGGCTATAACCCCATAAATCAGCTTGTCGGTTACCTCCTGTCCGGCGATCCGGCCTATATTACCAGTCACAATAACGCGCGCAACCTGATCCGGCGCATCGAGCGCGACGAACTGTTGGAGGAACTGGTGAAGAATTATCTGGAAGGCACAAAGGCAAAAAGGCAAAAAGACACAGAGGGATAAAGAGGAAGGTCCGGAGGCGCAGAGGCATAGAGGGCTGAAGTTGAAGGGACAAAGGCACCCTGCCTGTGGTCTCTTGGGCCTGACTGGAAAGGCAAAAGCCTCATGGAGTACCGTTTACTGGGGAGAACGGGCCTAGTGGTTTCCCGGCTTTGTTTTGGCGCCTTGACCATCGGTCCGCTCCAGGCCAATTTACCTGTTGCGCAGGGGGCAAAAGTAATCCGGCACGCGTTGGAGGCCGGAATTAATTTTATTGACACGGCGGAACTTTACGGGACGTACGCGCATATCAAGGAAAGCATAAAAGGCTTTTGCGGGCCGGTGGTGATCGCCTCGCGCTCATTTGCCGGCACCCGCGCCGGCATGCGTGAAAGCGTTGAGCTGGCGCTGCGTTCCCTGCAGAGGGATTACATCGATATTTTTTTACTGCACGAGCAAGAATCTTTTTTTACTATTAAAGGCCACTGGGAGGCCGTTGAATACCTGGTCAGGGCGAAAGAAGAAGGGCTGGTCCGGGCAATCGGGATTTCCACCCACTGTGTAGAGGCCGTCCGGGCGGCCGCCTTGATTCCCGAGTTTGACGTGGTGCAGCCGATCGTGAACCTGGCGGGAATAGGCATTAAGGGCGGCGGGCGCGAAGAAATGCTGGCGGCAATCCGGGAAGCCGCTGCTTTAGGCAAGGGTCTTTACGGGATGAAGGCCCTGGGCGGCGGGAATCTTTTGGATCAGGTCGCCGAAGCCTTAAATTTTGCGCTGGACATTTCCGATTTGGCGGCAATCGCCGTCGGGATGGCGACTCCGGCGGAAGTCGATTATAACGTGGCCTTCTTCCGCCACCGGCGAGTACCGGATGAAATTCGCCGGGAGGTCGGTAAAAGGAAGCGCGCCCTGCTTATTGAAGACTGGTGCGCGGGGTGCGGACGGTGCGTGGAACGATGCACCGCCGGGGCACTTTCCCTGGTGAACGGTAAAGCGGCGGTTAATCCTGAACAATGCCGTTTATGCGGGTACTGCGGGAGCGCCTGCCCGGAGTTTTGCATAAAAATTATATAAGGCATAAAGGCACAGAGGCACAAAGGCACAAAGTTAAGAATAAACTTTTTCAAGGAAATAGATCATGCGTATATTAGGTCTTGATTTAGGGGATAAAACTATTGGAGTGGCGGTAAGTGATCCCTCGGGATTGATTGCCCAGGGTGTTACGGTGATCAGGCGTCGGGATGAAGCAGGCGACCTGAAAAAAATAAAGGAGTTGCTCCGGAAATATCCGGCGCGCTTAATCGTGGTCGGATTGCCCCGGAATATGAACGGCACGCTGGGCGAACAGGGGCAAAAAGCGGTGGCCTTTGCGGAAAAGCTGAAAAGGGCCACCGGCCTGCCCGTGCAGACCTGGGACGAAAGGCTGACTACCCTGGCTGCGGAAAAAGTATTAATCAGCGCCGACCTGACCCGTGCCCGGCGTAAAAAAGTGATCGATAAAATTGCCGCTGCTCTCATCCTGCAAAATTTCCTGGATGCAAAAGAGGTAAAGAACATTGACAAAGGTGGGCCGGTTAAGTTAGAATAGGCACATCCTGAGAAAAGGGGTGATCGGATGTCCAGACACAACCACGGGGACGAGCTTGAGGATACGACGGATGTTTTAACGTTGATTGACGAAGACGGAGAAGAACAGGACTTTGCCATCCTCGACATAGTCGAACTGGAAGGTTCCCGTTACGCCATCCTGCTCCCGTTGGACGAAGAAGGAGAAGAGGAAGATGAGGGGGAGGCCATCATCCTTAAGTATGCCACGGATGAAGAAGGCAATGAAATACTGGTTGACATCGAGGATGATGAAGAATGGGAGCGGGTAGCCGACGCCTGGGAGGAAATGATCATCGAAGAAAAGTAGAGCCTGGTAAGGATAGAAAAGCTGGTGACGGGAGAACCTGGGCACACCGGCTTTTTTATTAGGAAAGGCACGGAGGCACAAAGGCCCAGAGGGGCAAATTAAGGTTACAAACATTGGACCGATCAATATAAATTTTGTGCCTTTGGGCGGGCGCAACTTTAGGCCTGGCAATTAGAGGGAAGGACTATGCAGCCGCGGTATTTAATTCCCATTTTGGTCGCCGGGATATTGTTCGGGGCAACGGCTGTCCTGGGCGCCACTTTTTTGTGGTCCGGGCGCGACAAAGTGATTGAAGGCGTTAAGACCCAGGGAGTAGAATTACAGGGTTTGGCTAAGGACGACGGAATAAAAGCGCTCAAAGAATTAGAAAAAGAGATCCTGGCCCACCCGGTGATTTGCCAGTACCAGGACAAAACCTGGGAACTGTCCTTAAAAGATGTCGATTTCAACCTGGATGCCGCGGCCATGATGGACACTGCCTTGCGCTTGGGCAAAGCGGGTTCGTTTTTCCAGCAGTGGCAACAAAGGAGTCAGATCAGGCAACAGGGTTACGAACTCCCGCTGATGATCGACTTAAATAAAAAGAAATTCGCGCAAAAAATTATGGATTTTACAGCCGGGCTGGGTTATCCTCCGGAAGACGCTTCCTTCAGGATTACCGAAGACGATCGCGTCGCGGTTGTCCCCGGCAAAGACGGGCTGCAGGTGGATGTGGAGGGAGCCTACCGGCAGCTCCTGGATAATCTGGGGAAGGGGCAGGCCGGACCCCGGATCCAGTTAAATCTGATCCGGGTAAAACCCCGCCGGACCACCGAAGCGGTAGCTGCGATGGGCTTAAAAGGCTTGCTTTCTTCCTATGCCACCGTTTTTGATCCCGCGAACGTGGGCAGAGCCTATAACATCCGGGTCGCGGCCGCCGCCCTGGACGGTTTGCTGGTGCCTCCCGGGCAAGAGGTTTCCTTTAACGCAGTGGTGGGGCCGCGCAGTTCCGACGCCGGCTATAAAAATGCCCAGGTAATCATCAACAATGAATACGTGGAGGGGATCGGGGGAGGCGTCTGCCAGGTAAGCAGCACTCTTTATAACGCTATTTTGCTGGCCAATTTAGAAATCCTGGACCGGACGAACCACTCCCTGCCGGTGCCCTACGTCCCCATCGGCAGGGACGCCACCGTGGTTTACGGCGCCATCGATTTAAAGTTCAGGAACAATACGGAAAGCTACATCTACATCCGGTCAGCGGTGAAGGGTAGACAGCTTACCTTTAAAGTTTACGGAAATACGGATTATAAAGTGCCCGTCACCATTCGCACGAAAATTATCAAGGAGACGGAGCCGAAGACCATTTACCAGAAAGACCCCTATCTGAAAAAAGGGGAGCAGGTTGTGAAACAGGAAGGGTCAAAGGGGTACCAGGTGATTGCCGAGCGGGTTACCTGGGAAAACGGACAGCCGGAAATAGAAGTGCTGCCCCAAAGCGCTTACCAGCCGGTGGATAAAATTATCGTCCTGGGCACCAAGGAAGAAAAGGAAGTACCGGT
Source organism: Bacillota bacterium (assembly GCA_040755215.1). Lineage (GTDB taxonomy): Bacteria > Bacillota > Desulfotomaculia > Desulfotomaculales > Nap2-2B > JAIMBK01. The sequence continues at coordinate 7,273 of JBFMBG010000038.1, forward strand.
ATTTTTGCCCCCCGGAGTAAGCGAAAAACAACCTCCGGTTATTCCCCCCGCCGGGAAGCGGGAAAACGGCCAGCAGCAACCGGTAGAAAAGGATCAGGTGAAAAAGGAGACAAGTGCCGGAGAGGCTCAAAACGGCCCCCGGGGGTAAATGTACAGGGAAACCATTACCATGCCTTCTTTGCAGTGCCGTTTGAGGTGCTGAATAGTTCCAACGTCTGAATTGCCGGGTGAGGTTAGTGAAAAAGAAGTATTTACTTTTCACGCTGCCGGTGCTGATTTTGCTGTTGGGCATAGCCATTTTCTCCTCTTTTTTTAAGCCTTTAAAACCTGCCGGGGAAAACGGGACGATTGCCGTAGTCATCCCCGAAGATGCTTCCAGCAAGGAAGTAAGTAAAATTTTATATGAAAAAAAGCTGATTAAAAGTCCGTTTATTTTCAACCTGTACACCCGCTTTAAAGGACTTGACGCCCGGCTTAAGGCCGGAAATTATGAGTTTTTGCCACCCCTTTCCTTGCGGGAAATTGTTGACCAGTTAATCAAAGGACAACCGGAAATTGTGAAAGTAACCGTCCCGGAAGGGTTGACGATCCGTCAGATCGCCGAACTCCTTGCGGAAAAAGGGTTGGTTGCGCAAGAGTCCTTTTTAAAAGAAGCGGCCCAGGGAATTTTCGATTATCCTTTCCTGGCGGATTTGCCGGGCGGGCCGGAGCGGCTGGAAGGATATCTTTTTCCGGATACCTATCATCTAAGCAAGAATATTTCCGCGCACGATATAATTGACCTCATGCTCAAGCGTTTTTCCCTGGAGGTGGCGTCGTTGGATTACGAGCGGCGGGCCCATCAGGCGGGCCTGACGCTCCGCGAGGCGCTGATTATTGCTTCCCTGGTCGAAAAGGAGGCGAAAGTTGACGAGGAGCGTCCGGTGATTGCCGGGGTCATTTTAAACCGCCTGCGAAAGGAGATGCCCCTGCAGATCGACGCCACGGTGCAGTACGCCTTAGGGGGAAATTACCGGCCCAGGCTGTATTACAAAGATCTGGAAGTAGATTCGCCATATAACACTTACAAAATTACCGGGCTGCCCCCTTCTCCCATCGCTTCCCCGGGCAGGGCCTCCCTGCTGGCGGTGGTCGACGCGGACAGCACCGATTACCTGTATTACGTGGCCAGGCCCGACGGGACGCACGCTTTTGCCAGAACGCTGGCCGAGCATAACGCCAACAAGCGCAGGTACCAGCAGTAGACCTCCGCCCGGCACTCAGCTTAGCGACGGAGCAGGCATCTTTCCCTTTGTGCCTGCTGACGCCTGTTGCCTTTGCATAAGTTAAGTGCCAGGCACTTAACTTATTGCCTCTGTGCAATAATTGCCGGGCGGCATTTTGCTTGTAGATGTATAGGCAACGGCTTTTTCCGGCAATTCTGATCGTATGGAACTTTTGCCCAAAAATCGCCTGGTGCAAACCTTTTACGTTCTTTTCTTTCTTTTTTTCGTCCTGGTTGCGCACCTGGGCTATATCCAGCTGGCCAAAGGGGAATATTATGCGCTCTGCGCGCTGGAACGGGAAACGGTAACCGTGCCCCTGGAAGACTTTCCGCGGGGCGAGATTTTAGATCGCCACCTGCGTCCCCTGACGCAAAGCTACTGGTCAAACCGCGTGGTGGTGTTTCCGCAGGCCATTAGCGACCCGGAGCTTATTGCCGGAGAACTGGCGGAAATTTTAGGGAGTAGTGAGCACGAACTTCTCGCCGCGCTGAAAAAACCGCAGGTCTTGCCCGATCGAATTTCGCCCCGGCAGGCCCGGCTTATCCGGGAACGGAACTGGCCCGGCGTGCTGGTTGCGCCCGTACGCGTCCGTTACGGGCCGGACCCGTTGGCTGCCCAGGTTGTCGGCTATTTAGGCCGGGCCAACCCAACCGGACAGGCGTCTTCACCCAGGTTCGGGGATTGGGTCGGGAGAGCGGGTTTGGAGCGTTTTTACGATCACGATTTGGCTGCCGGCCGGCCGCGGAGTTACGCCCGGCTTTACACGGACGCCTGCGGACAATGGTTACAGGGCCTGGGCGTAGAGGTAAATTTAACGGGTCCCGATCCCGAAAGACAAGATGTCGTTACTACCCTGGACGCCGATATCCAGCGGATTGTTGAAAAGGTCATGGACGCGCACGTTAAAAACGGCGCGGTCGTGGTTATGGATGCCCGCAGCGGGGATATTTTGGCCATGGCCAGCCGCCCCAAATTCAACCCCGATCCCCGGCAAATCGGGCGGTACCTGGAGGGAGAGCCGGAGGCGCTTCTGGATCAGGGCGTGTGCTTGTTTGCCCCCGGCTCGCTTTTCAAGGTGGTGGTCGCCGCCGCGGCCCTGGCGGAAGGCGTGGTCACGCCCGAAACTACCTTCACCTGCCGGGGGGAAAAGGACCGGCCCGTGCGCTGCTGGTCTGAACGCGGGCACGGGACGGTGAGTTTTCAGGAGGCTTTTGCGCAGTCCTGCAATCCCGTTTTTGCCCGGGTAGCCCTGGCGCTGGGAGCCGAAAAGTTAATCTCCTACGCCCGCCTGTTCGGCCTGGATAACCAGCGGGTCGCCGGGTATCCCGTTCCTTTTGACCGGCGGCAGAATTTAGCCTTAATTGCTGCGCCGGACAACCTGGTGAACAGCAGTTTGGGCCAGGGGCCCGTTCTGGCCACGCCGGTGCAGATTGCCGCCATGATGAACACGATTGTTAACGACGGAAAGTACCTTGCGCCGCGGCTGGTGAAGGAACTACGCACGGAAGACGGGAAGGTTGCGCGGGTCATTTCCCCCGAACCGGGACATCAGGCTATTCCCCCGGAAGTGGCGCGGCAGCTCCAAAAAATGCTGGCTGTGGTCACTACGGAAGGCATCGGTAAAAAAGCCCATTTACCCGGCTGGAAAAGCGCGGGCAAAACCGGCTCCGCCCAGGTCGGCAACGCTTCGGTAAATGCCTGGTTTTGCGGCTACGCCCCGCTGGCCAATCCCGAATACGTGGTCGCCATTTTAGTCAAGAACGGCGCCAGCGGAAGCCAAACGGCCGCGCCCCTTTTTAGAATGATCATGGAGCAGTTGCTGAAATAATTTTTTATATAAAATTACGCTAATAGTATTAACAGCGATAAAGATATATAGTATAATAGTAAAAAATTATCCTGAAGACGTTTGAGAGGTGATCATGGTGGCGAAAGTGCGGATTACCGACGAGGCCCGGGACTACATTCTGCGGCAAACGGACACGGTTACCGTCCGGATGGAAATTTGCGGCGGCTGAGGGGGCTTCACTTATGAACCTGCCGTGTATGCAGGTCAGCCGCCCGAAACTAAGCAATACGAGCGTGTGGAGGCGAACGGAGTGAAAGTTTACCTTCCTAAAAATGCCGCAACCTCTCCGGAGGGAATCAGCATTTCCATGAGCGGTCTGGGCCCGTGGCGACGCCTGAAAATCCAGGGGTTACTGGCTTAGCTTTGGGAGACCTTGATTTTTCCTGGTTTTTTCGCTATATTTACTATAACGGGATGATAGTATAATTATTGCCGGGCAGGGGAGGAGAAAAGGATGAGCGTCAAAGGAGAAAGAATTCGCGTCTTCCGGGAGCAGCGCGGCTACACCCTGCAGGAACTGTCCCGGCGGGCCAACCTTTCCCTGTCGTATTTAAGCGAAATTGAACGCGGCACAAAAAAACCGTCCCTGAAAACTCTCGAAAAGATCGCCGGTGTTTTAAACGTGGAGAAAGCGCAACTCCTGGAAGAAGTTCCGGCCGGCGCCGGTTTTACACCGGGAGAAAAGATCCGCCTGCTCCGCACCGAAAAAAATCTTTCCCTCCACGAACTGGCTGAGCAGGTGGGGCTATCCGTATCTTATTTAAGCGAGATTGAACGGGGGGCCGTTTATCCTTCCCTGGCCGCTCTCCGGCGGATCGCCGGTAGTTTAGGCGTATCCGCCAGCTCTTTAATCGGCCGGGAAGTATGCCCGGGCTACAAGCTAAAAAAACTGCGGGAAGAGCGCGGCTTAACCCAGACCCGCCTCGCCCGGTTAGTCGGGGTAACCCCCGGCCTGATCGGTCAAATTGAGCAGGGAAAAGTGCAACCTTCCTTGAAGACCCTGGAGAAAATTTCCGAAGCGATGGGTGTCTCGCCGTGTTATTTCATTATGGAATCGGGATCCGTCGAGCAAATAATCAGTATGATTGGCCCGGAACTGCGCGAGTTGCTTTTACATCCCAACGTGCAGGCTGTTCTGGCCTTAATCTGCGACTTAAAGGATCAGGAACTGCAGTTTATCTTGAATTTTATCCAGTTGTACAAACGTTCGGGATTATGCGGGTGACCCCAATGGCCGCCTTTGTTGTCCAGGATCTTTGCCGGGGTTGCGGCGTCTGCGTGCAGGTCTGCGCTTACCGGGCCATCAGCATTCAGGCCCACCTGGCCAGGGTGGATCCGTTGGCGTGCCGGGATTGCGAAGAATGTATTTTTACCTGTCCGAACGGGGCGATTACGCAAAAAGAAGAACCGAAAGAATCAGCATGAACTTTAAAGGGGGGTATGGAGGTGCCGATATATGATTTCAAATGCGAAAAGTGCGGACATACTTTTAGTGTGCTGACGTCTTTGCAGGAGCGGGATAAAGTGGTCTGTCCGCAATGCCGGAGCAAAGAGGTGCGCCAGCTCATCAGCGCCTGCGCGGTGCGCACAACAGGCGGGTGCTCCTCCGGCAGCGGCTTTAGTTCCGGTTCGTGGCGCGGCGGTTGAGGTATATAAGCGGAGGGCCGGGAGCCCTCTTCAAATTTGGAAAGGAGTTTTCTCAAAATGGCCCTGGAATTGAACGATAGTAATTTTGACGCAGAGGTATTGCAATCGGCGCAGCCTGTGCTGGTTGACTTTTGGGCACCGTGGTGCGGCCCGTGCCGGAGCATGGCGCCAATTATTGAGGAAGTGGCCCAAGAGTTTGCAGGCAAAGTCAAGGTAGGCAAGGTTAACGTCGACGAAAACCAGGCGTTGGCCGGCCGCTATAAGATCATGAGCATTCCCACCATGGTGATGTTTAAAAACGGTGAAGTGGTGGGACAGATGGTCGGCTATACGGCCAAGGGAGTTCTTGCCAGGAGGTTGGAGCAACTGTTGTAAACCTCCATGCCGCTTTTTTAGCGGCACCAACAGGGGATGAAAATTAGCAAAAGCTGTTTTCCGGGCAGAAGTATAAAGGCGCAGAGGTGCAAAGAAACGGGTGTGACCGGGAAATATTTTACTTTGTGCCTTTGTGCCTGGAAAACTTTGTGCCTGGTATTTTCAGGGTAGCGGTGGGCTTAAGCCCACCATTTTTATTTATCTTTAATTTTTTTGTTAGCAGGAATTGGCTATTGAAATCAAGAACATTTACAAAATATAACCAACCAGCCAGCACTTTTGAAGGGTTTTGCGCAAATCAACACCGCCCCAGGCAGGGGCACCACGGTGTACGGATCGGTTCCTTTAGTGCCGGTAGTTTGCCCGGGGTAGTTTGGAGAAAGGAGTTGACTTGCTTGGCCGCGATCAAGGTGCTTATTGCGGACGATCACCCCCTGATCAGGGAGGGCCTGCGCAGGATTCTTTCGCTGGCTCCGAACATAGTGATCGCCGGCGAAGCCGGGAACGGGGAGCAGGCCGTGGAGTTGGCCCGGAAAACCGGGGCGGACGTTGTTCTAATGGATGTGAATATGCCCGGCATGAACGGGATTACCGCCTGCAAGTTGATTAAGGAGGAAATGCCCGGCACAAAGATTATCGCGCTGACCATCCACGACCAGGAGGAATACTTATTTGAGCTGATCCGGTCGGGTGTGTCTGCCTACCTTTTAAAAGACGTGAGTCCGGATAAATTGCTGGAAACTATTTTCGGCGTAACCCGCGGGGAGTCTTTTCTTTCCCCCCGGATGGCGGCAAAAGTCTTTCAAGAATTCAACCGCCTGGCGGGTGGTCCGGAAACTGTTTTAACCAACCGGGAGTTGGAAATCCTCCAGTTGCTCGCCCGGGGGGAAAGCAACAAAAGAATTGCCCAGAAGCTTTTCATCAGCGAAAAGACGGTGAAAAACCACCTCACCAATATCTTTCAAAAGCTGAATGTAAACGACCGCACCCAGGCGGTCCTTTACGCGATCAAAAACAAGCTGGTGCAGGTCTGACGACACCTGGCTTTTATGCCTTAGCCGGCGCGCCGCAGGGGCGCGTCTTTTATTTTTTGTACCGGGACGAAAGTCCCGGAATAATTGAGACCAAAGTCACATTGAAAATGAGCCGCCGGTTGGATGCAAAAAAAGTCAATTAATGGTAGGATAGCACGAAAAAGGCAGGTTGGTGTCTTTGATGATGAACTTGTGGATCCGCCTGATAAGGGAGGAAAGCGATCCGGAACTGGCCCGGTTCGGGTTGCTCCTGGTGCTGCTGGCGCTTGCCGCGGTTACGGTTTCAACGGTATTGAATTGGTAAAAAGAAAAGTTGCCGTTAGTGGCAACCTTCCAGGTCGAATTCCCGGGTCAGTTTGGAAAGCGCTCTTTTTTCAATCCGGGACACGTAGGAACGGGAGATTCCCAGCTTGCGGGCGATTTCCCTTTGCGTACGGCGCCCCCCGTTCCCCAGGCCGAAACGGAGTTCCAACACCTTTTTTTCGCGTTGGGTGAGCTGGGTGAGCTTATCCAGGATGCGTTTTTGTTCGAACAGGTTTTCGACCGTTTCCGGAACCACTTCCGGGTGGGTGCCGAGCACGTCGATTAAGGATATCTCGTTTCCTTCCTTGTCAGTGCCGATGGGGTCGTAAAGGGAAATTTCCGAACGAACTTTTTTCATAAAACGCAAATGCATTAGAATTTCGTTTTCAATGCAACGGGCGGCGTAGGTTGCCAGGCGGGTGCCTTTATCGGGATTATACGTATTGATGGCTTTAATTAAACCGATGGTGCCGATGGAGATGAGGTCGTCGGGGTCTTCCCCCGTACCGTCAAATTTTTTCACAATGTGCGCGACCAGGCGTAAGTTCCGTTCGGTTAAAATGTTCCGGGCCTTTTCATCTCCCCTGGACAGCAGTTCGAGATATTTCGCTTCTTCTTCTTCGGAAAGGGGTTGCGGGAAAGTATTGCTGGCAATGTACGAAACCAAAAGCAGTAAACCGTTGACCAGAGAAATGAGCGCCAGAGCCCAAAAGCCGGGCAGCACTGTGCCACCTCCCACAAAAACCATTGCAATTCATCATATGGGGGAATCTTTGCCGGTGTGCTTGTCTTAAAATTATATTTTCTTGTCTAAAAAAGAGGAACTTTTGGATTAAATGTGGAAAGGGTTTAAAATATGGCAGGCCAGTTGCTTGCTTTACCGTACAATTAAAAAATTTTAATAAATTTTTCCTGAAAATCTTTGCAAAGAATGAAGGATTATGCTGGGTCGTGTCGTATTCATGTTATATATAACTTAAGAAAAAAATGGGCATGTTTCCACTTATATGATAGTTGTCCTGGGGTAAACTTCTCGAAAGGGAAGGGCACAAAGCCACGGGCCTAAAGCCCGGCACTCACCGGTGCAGTAACGACAAGAACAGCACCAGTGGGCACCACGGGGAGAAACTTCCCTGTCCCTGGTGCCTGATGCCCGTAAGGTAAGCAGGGATTTCGGTAAGTGCCGGGTTAGGGCAGCCGGGTTGCGGCAACAAGACTTTGCCTTCTTTCCTTTTCGGGAAGGAAGGCATTTCTTTACATTGTTAATACGTTGTTATGGTTTAAATTTTAGGGGTCTTACGAAAAAATGATCGAAAAAAGGGGGGGCCGCCGGTGAATCTTTTCGCGAACACGATCCTGCAGGTTCTGCAAAAGCAGCTTGACGTTTCGGCGCTCACGCAGAAAGTAATCGCCGATAATATAGCGAATGTAAATACTCCCGGTTTTAAGAAGTCATCGGTGCGTTTTCTGGATGAATTAAAAAAAGCGTTGGCTTCCCAAACGCTTCCTTTGCGTACCACCCATCCCCGGCACATCCCGTCCGTAGTACCTTTAACCCGGGTGGAGCCCATGGTGGTAAAAGAGGAGGAAACCACCATGGGCTATAACCAAAACAATGTCGATATAGAGCAGGAAATGGTAAACCTGGTGGCCAATACCCTGGCCTACCAGGCAGCCACCCGGGCCCTCGGCGATCGGCTGGCTCTCCTGGGCTACGTAATCAGAGGGAGGTAACCGCCAATGCCTCTATTTGAATCATTCGGCATAAGTGCGTCGGCCTTAACGGCCAACCGGTTATGGTTGGATCTTATTTCAAATAATATCGCCAACATGCATACGGCCGGCCGTCCAGGCGATCCGGCCGCACCCCCTTACCGCCGGAAAGTGCCCATTTTTGCTCAACAGTTACACCGGATGTTCAACTCCGGGAACAAGGATTTTCCGGGGCAGGGGGTCAGGGTACGGGCGGTGATTGAAGATCCCGCCGCCCCCCGCATGGCTTACGAGCCCGACCATCCGCTGGCCGACCCGGTCACCGGATATGTGGCTTACCCGAACATTAATCTGGCCAACGAAATGATTAACGCGGTCGTGGCCACCCGGGCTTACGAAGCCAGCGTTACGGCGCTGAACGCGGCAAAAGATATGGCGTTGAAGGCGTTGGAAATCGGACGCGGATAAAAGGAGGGAAAAGCCGTGGAATTATTGCCGGTCTCCCCTTTATCGCCGGCAGCCAACCCGGCGGCCAGCCCGGAGGAAAAACAAACGCCGGCTGCTTCTTTTGGCGAAATGTTACAGAAAGCTTTGGAAGAAATCAACACCGCCCAGGTGAAAGCGGACCAGTTGCAGCTGAAGTTTATAACCGGGGAAGTACAGGATCTTCACCAGGTGATTATTGCCATGGAAGAGGCCAGACTGCTGATGTCGCTGGCGGTAGAAGTCAGGAACCGCGTGGTGGAGTCTTATCAGGAAATCTCCCGGATGCAAATATAAGCTCCAGGCCCAAAGCATAGCAGGCACAAAGGCACAAAGTAAAAAGACGCCAAAGCCAAAAACGCGTAAAGCAGCCGGTAAAAACTTTTTCGAGGGAGCTTCTTATCTAACAATGAATTCCGGTACAGCGATCAAGGGTCTGCAGGAGCGCTGGGGGACCATGCCCCGGGCGCAAAAAATTCTGGCTGCCTTGGCTGCAGTAGGATTGGTGCTGGCTGTTGTTTATCTGGCAATGGTTATTTTGAAGCCGGATTTTGCCCCGTTATTCACCGGTTTAGAGCCCAAGCAGGCCGGGAAAATCGCCGATGAACTAAAAGCCCTGAAAGTTCCTTACCGGTTGAGCGAGCAGGGAAAAACCATCGAAGTGCCCAGGGACCAGGTTTACGACCTGCGGATTAAACTGGCCAGTAAAGGAGTGTTGTACGAGGCGGGTCCCGGTTTTGAATTGTTTGACCAGCAAAAGTTCGGGGTAACCGATTTTGAGCAGCAGGTCGGGTACCAGCGGGCCTTGCAGGAAGAGTTGCGCCGGACCATCGTGCAGATGGAAGGTGTGGAGCAGGCCAGGGTGCACCTGGTGATGCCCAGGGAGAGCTTGTTTTTGGACAAGCAGGTAACCCCTTCCGCCTCCATTGCACTGAAGCTAAAACCCACGGCCGAATTAAAGCCGGAGCAGGTGCAGGGAATCGTTGATCTGGTCGCGGGCAGCGTCCAGGGGATGCAGCCGGAAGATGTCCACATTATCGACATGCAGGGCAACGTGCTTACCGACCAGCTGGCTTTAAGGGACGAACGGGCCAGGCTGACGCGCCTGACGATGGATCAGTACCAGATCAAAAGGGCCTTTGAAAAAGATTTGGAACTGCGGGTAACCCGGATGCTCACCCAGGTTTTGGGGCCCCGCAAGGCAGTGGCCATGGTTACGGCGGATCTGGATTTCGATAAAAGGAAATCTACGGTCACAACCGTTCAGCCCGGCCAGATTTTGAGTCAGCAGACCACGAACGAGCAGGGATCGGGCACCGGCGGAGCGGCCGGGGCGCCGGGGACGGACACCGCCCTGCCGGGGGGAACGGTTCCCGGGCTGGCGGGCGGCGGAGGCTCCCAGTATTCAAAACAGCAGACGACTACCAATTACCAGCTTGGCAGCCAGCAGGAAACGCTGGAGGTTTCCCCGGGAAATTTGCGCCGTTTGTCGGTGGCGGTGGTTTTAAACGGCGATTATGGCGCCGGGCAAATTCAGCAGGTTGCCGATCTGGTGCGCGCCGCGGTGGGTGCCCAGGACGCCCGGGGCGATCAGGTAAATGTCTCCAGCATGCCCTTTGATACAACGTATCTCGAGGAAGCCAGACGGGCGATGGAAGAAGTTAAAAAACCGCCGCTGCAAGAATTGCTCAACCAGTGGCCGGTACTGGCGGGCGCCGGGGCCGTTCTGCTGGGGCTGCTTCTGCTGCTGGTCCTGCTCCTGGTCAGGCGCCGGCGCAGGCGAGCCGCCGTTCTTGAAGAAATCGCCAAAATGGCGGAAGTTGCCCCCCCGCCGGCGGTGGAAGCGCCCACCATAAAGACCCCGCAGCCGCCCGAAATGTTGAAACATCTGCGTCAAATGGCCAGAGAGAAGCCTTCGGAAGTGGCCGAGGTGCTCAAACTCTGGTTGAAGGAGTAAGCGCGTATGGCCAGGTTAAATGGTTTTCAAAAAGCGGCGATCGTTTTGATTGCCCTGGGGGCCGATCTCTCGGCGCGGGTATTGAAACACCTTCCCGACGAAGAGATTGAACAGGTCAGCCAGCAAATCTCGTTGATGGAGAACATTCCGAAGGAAGTGCAGGCCGCGGTAATCGAAGAGTTTCTGGGAATGAGCCAGGCCCGGGAGTATTTATTGCACGGGGGGTATAAGTACGCCAAAGAGGTGCTGGAAAAGGCCCTGGGCCCCCAGAAAGCCGAGGAGATTTTGAATAAAGTGGCGGTCACCATCCAGAACATTCCGTTCAGCTCGCTCCGGCGCACCGACGCCAAGCAATTGCTCAGCTTTATCCGGGACGAACACCCCCAAACCATCGCGCTCATCTTGACGTACTTGATCCCGGAGCAGGCGGCGCTGATCCTGTCCTCGCTGCCCCCCGAAAAACAAAGCGACGTGGCCAGAAGGGTGGCCGTTATGGAGCGCATTTCCCCGGAAGTGGTGCGGGAAGTGGAAAGGGTCCTGGAGCGGAAGCTGTCCATGGTAGCCCAGCAGGACCAGACCGTCGGAGGTTTAAAAACGCTGGTCAACATCCTGAACCGGGTGGACCGGAGTACGGAAAAAACGATCCTGGAGGAGCTGGAGGTTTCCGATCCCGACCTGGCCGACGAAATCAGAAAGCAAATGTTTGTCTTTGAAGACATCGTTAAGCTGCACGATACGGCCATCCAGCGCGTATTGCGGGAAGTGGACACCAAAGACCTGGCCCGGGCCATGCGGGGGGCCAACGAGGAAGTCAACGAGCGGATCTTCAAGAACATGTCCAAGCGGGCCGCCGACATGCTGCGCGACGAGATTCAATATATGGGGCCGATCCGCTTAAGAGAAGTGGAAGAAGCCCAGCAGAAGATCGTGCAGATTATCCGCCGGCTGGACGAGACCGGAGAAATTATCATTGCCCGAGGTGGGGAAGATGCCATCCTTATTTAGGATTATCCGCGGGGTGGAGATCGGGCGGGACAGTATCTTGCCGCTGGTTATCCGGCGGGACTTCCCGGCGCCGCCGGAAAAGGACGCCGGCGGCAACGGCGCCGGGGAAACGGCGGGAGCGGACGAAGAAATGCTGGCCCGTTACCGGGCGGGCGCAGCCGAAATCATTGCCCGCGCGCAGAAAGACGCGGAAAAAATTATCCGCGAGGCCCACGAGCAAGCCCTGGCTGCGGCCGAAAACCTGGCCAGGCGGGCAGAAGAAGAAGGGTATCATAAAGGTTACGCCAGAGGTTACCAGGAAGGGCTGGACAGGGCGGCGGCCGACGGCCGGGCGATCCGGGAGGAAGCCAGGGACGTCCTTCGCCAGGCCAGGGAGATCTGGCAGAAAACCCTGGAAGCCATGGAAAGCGAAATAGTGTCCCTGGCCCGGGAAATAGCGGAGAAAATCCTGGCCGCCCAGCTCACCCTGGACCCGCCCGTAGTGATGGCCATCGTGCGGGAAGCGCTGGAACTGGTTCGCAACAAAGAGCAGGTTGTGCTCTACGTAAACCCCGAAGAAGTTGAACTTGTCCGGCAAAACAACGAAGAATTGTTGCAGGTTCTCTCCCCCGAAGCAACCCTCCACATTATCGGCGATGCCGGTATTGAACGCGGGGGCTGCCGGGTGGAGACGGAAGACAGAAAGATCGAGGCCACTTTAAAAGAGCGCTGGCGGGCCATTCAGGAGGCTTTGCAGGCGTAAGAAGAAAAGGCGCAAAGGCACAGAGGGAAGAAGGAACAAAGGGAAAAAGGCATAGTGAAGGGGCACAGCATGTTGTGCCTGGATCAGGGGCAAAGGCAAGGAAGGAACTGAGCAAAAAATGAGTTTACCCGAGGTAAATCTGGAAAACTGGCGTCAAAAAGTAAGACAGGCAAGGATCTTGCGGCCCACCGGCCAGGTGGTCAGGGTCATCGGCCTGACCGTAGAAGTTAAGGGGATCGCCGCCCGCGTAGGCGAGGTTTGCGATATTGTGGTCCCCGGCGAGGGAAACGTGGTGGCCGAGGTAGTCGGTTTTCGCGAGCGTTCCACTTTGCTGATGCCACTGGGCGAATTAAGGGGTGTTTACCCGGGCTGCCACGTCGTCCCGCGCGGCAAAAGCCTGGCCATCAGGGTCAGCGATGCCTTGCTGGGCAGGGTTTTGGACGGCCTGGGACACCCTCTCGATAATCGGAACGGGGTGAAAAACGGGATTGATTTTCCGGTCGACAACAAGCCTCCCAATCCCCTGGAAAGGCGCCGGATTAAAGAGGTCCTGGCCACCGGCGTGCGCGCCATCGACGCCTTCCTTACCTGCGGCCGGGGCCAGCGCATCGGCATCTTTTCCGGCAGCGGCGTGGGCAAGAGCACCCTTTTAGGAATGGTGGCCCGCTTCAGCGCGGCGGACGTGAACGTCATCGCGCTGGTGGGCGAGCGAGGCCGGGAGGTGCGCGATTTTATCGAGGGCGACCTGGGTGAACAAGGCCTGGCCCGCTCGGTGGTGGTGGCCGCCACTTCCGACCAGCCGGCGCTGGTCAGGTTGAAGGCCGCTTTCGTGGCCAGCGCCGTTGCGGAGTATTTCCGGGATCAGGGTAAGGACGTGCTGCTGCTCATGGATTCGGTAACCCGCTTCGCCATGGCGCAGCGCGAAGTGGGTCTGGCCATCGGCGAGCCCCCTTCGACCAGGGGATATACGCCGTCCGTTTTTGCCCTGCTGCCCAAGCTGCTGGAGCGCTCCGGCATGAGTCCGCGCGGATCAATTACCGCCTTTTACACCGTCCTGGTGGAGGGCGACGATCTGAACGAACCGATCGCCGACGCGGTGCGCGGTATTTTGGACGGGCATATTGTCCTTTCCCGCGAGCTGGCCGCCCGCAATCATTACCCGGCTATTGACGTTTTAAACAGCGTCAGCCGGTTGATGCCGGAGATTGTTTCCGCGGAACATTTCCGCCAGGCGGGAAGACTTCGGGATTTGCTGGCCACTTACCGCCAGGCGGAAGATCTCATTAACATCGGCGCCTACGTTTCCGGGTCCAACCCGAAGATAGACGAAGCGATTCGCTATTATGACGGGATCACCGGTTTTCTCAAGCAGGACATGTCTGAAACGTCAGCCTACGCAGACACTCTGGGTCAACTGCAAAGTCTTGCCAGGTAGGAGGGATGACCTACGCGCCGATTTACCTTTCGGTTGGAGCCGGTCTTAAAGCACCGCCGGGCCCTGGAAGAGCAGGCCGCAGCCGCGCTCGCGCAGGCCCAGCGGGAGTTAATCCGCTGCCGGGAGAACTTGCTGAAAACAAGGGCGCTCCTGCAAGAAACGTTTGCCGAAACGGAGCCCGGCGCCTTTGATGTGGCCTCCGGATTGCAGATGAGTCTTTACCGCGAGCACCTTACCTTCACCCGCAACCGCCAGGAAGAGGAGGTGAAAAAAGCAGGCGCCAGGGTGGAAGAATGCCGTTCGACCGCCGTTGAGAAAAGGCGGGATAAGCTGGTGCTGGAGAAGCTGCGGCAAAAAAAGTATGCCGCCTATTGCGCGGAGATGAACGGAATAGAACAAAAGGAGTACGATGAGCAGGGAACCCAAAGAGCAGGATATAACAGCCGTTTATCACTTATGCATCAAGGGGGTGATTAGTTGCAGGTCTATCCAGTAGAAGCAGAAATAAAATGGGAACCGGCCCCTGGCAAGCTTAATCAAGCAGGGCAGGATAATTTTTTAGATATTTTAATGTCCTTGCTCTGCGAATGTTTTAAGCAAGTTGATTCGGTACAAAATTTACCGGGGCTTGCCACCGGCAATCAACTTCCGGAAGAAAGAAAAGGCCGGCCAATTCCTGAAAACCTGTCGGAAGATTGTGTTCGGCGGGAAGGAGTGATTCTGGGATTGCCGGAACGAAAGTTTTTTCTCGTCTGCGAAGAAGGAAATTTCGCGAAAGCTTCTCCAGTATTCGTGAGCAATCTGCCGGAGGATGATGTTTGCCGGTTGGCCGAAGTGATTCCGGCTTTGCCGGACCAAAGGTTGTCTGTTACTCAAAAAGAGGCAGATGCAATAGCATCAACGGCAGTTATTTCAGTACCGGTAAATGATCCAAATGAAGCAGGTGCAGCCGTAGGATGGGGTAATAATAATGTTCTGGCAGAGGGGCAGCAAAAGCTTGTTCCCGGGACGAGTACGGTGTCGCCTGATCATGAATCGTTCGTTATTTTTGGAAGCACAGGTAAAACGGCGGGGGCACCCGGGAACCAAAGGAGTGATGATTTATTTTTGAATCTTGCCGCTACCGGGTTTGTTCGCGTTATGCGGCAGCCTGCCCGGGAAAGTATTTTGGCAAAGGTCATTGAAGATTTGCCTGTTCCGGGTGATGAGTTGCCAAATCAGTTCAGGCCGGTGAAAAGTGAATCAGCGGACATACAGGACTTTTTGCAGCAGGGTAGCGTTCTGCCGTCAAAAACTACTTTCCAAAGCACAACGCAGTCAATAACGAACGGGGCAATTGTCCAAAAGGACGGTATCTCTTTTTTAGCGGAAGAGGTCGGGAATTTAAGTGCTCGTCCAGGTAGTGAGTTGGCTGACAAGGATAAGGTTACTCAGACGTTGCCGGTTGAATTTAATCGCAACCCTGTTTCCCCGGATGGGAACCTGGTTACGCTAAAGCCCGGGGGCGGCGTTGTTCATTCGTTGCCGCCAAACGCAACGTTAATTGCGGCTCAGGTGGTCTCGGCCATCCGTCAAGTTGTTGCCGGGCGTGCGCAAACTGTGCTCAGGGTAAAACTAGAGCCAGAGCAGTTGGGTGAAGTGACGATCCTTTTAACTTATAGCAAAGGCAAGCTCAACGCCAGTTTTTACACGACAACGCATTTGGCGAAAGAAGCAGTGGAGGCTTCTTTTCCCCATTTGCGCGAGATCCTGGCCGGCCACAATATTCGCCTGGAAAATGCGACGGCCCAAATTAACTCCGGCCAAGAGCACGCCGGGACAGAAAGCTATTCTCCGGACGGATATTCCCGGGAAAAATTTTCCACCGGACGTTTTCCGGCGGGCGAAACCCATCTTTTCCAGGAGGCTGCTGTTATCCCGGACGGCCAGATTGCGAGCATTGAACGGAGCGGCCTAAACAAACTCATCTAAGCAAGGCTTGAAGGAGGGGTTCTATGGAGGCAGGTTATGTTGCCGGAGTAAATAATTATGCAGGTCAGTCGGCTGTCCCGGCAAGCCCCGGCACACTCAGTAAAGATGCGTTTTTGCAACTGCTGGTTGCCCAGCTCAAGTACCAGGATCCGATCAATCCTCAAGGCAGCGAAGATTTTGTTAACCAGCTGGTGCAGCTCAGTACCGTCGAACAATTGTATAACCTTTCCCAGGGAATGAATCGTCTATTGGAACTTTCGCAACTTAGCGAAGCTGTTTCGCTGGTAGGCCGGGTGGCTACCGTTAAAGGAAATGATGGAACCCTTATATCCGGGGCGGTGGAAAAAGTAGGTTTAGCCGAGGGAAAAATTTATCTTTATATTGAAGGCAAAGCTTTTGAATTGAGCCAGCTGACCGAGGTGCGGTAGGAAACGAGAACATGAGTTGATTTAAAGAAGTTCATGAATTAGGAGGAGAAAAAAATGATCAGATCGCTTTATTCCGGAGTTTCCGGCTTGCGCAACCATCAGATCAGGATGGATGTTATTGGCAACAATATTGCAAATGTGAATACCACCGGTTTTAAAAGCGGGAGAGCGAATTTTCAGGATATGGTCTACCAGCTTGTCAGGTCCGCCAGCGCCCCTGCTGGTACCGGTCCTGGTTCAGTTAATCCGTCGCAGGTAGGGACGGGAATATCAATATCGGGGATTGGTACTAACATGGGCCAGGGAGCGCTCCAAAACACTGGGAGGTCGCTCGATTTAGCTATTCAAGGGAATGGGTTCTTTTGTGTAACCGATGGTACAAATAGGTATTATACCAGGAATGGAATATTTTATATTGATCGGTACGGTGACATTGTTGATTCAAACGGTAATCAATTAACCGACGATGGGGGTGCCCCAATAACTATTACCGGAGGAAACGGTAGAGTAGGTTCTATTAATATTGGTAAAAATGGAACTATAACTGCGAAAGATACGGATGGCGCGACCATGACAGTAAGCGGTTCGATTGCCCTTTTTGCGTTTGCTAATCCTGAAGGGCTTCAAAAGGTTGGTCAGAACTATTTTATCGAAACCGTTGCCAGCGGCACTGCGCAAGCTATTGCTAACGTAGGAACCACTTCGGAGATAGATTCCGGCTACCTGGAAATGTCCAACGTTGACTTAAGTGAAGAGTTCACCAGCATGATCGTTACCCAGCGCGGGTACCAGGCCAACGCCCGGGTGATCACCGTGTCCGATACGCTCTTGCAGGAACTGGTGGATTTGAAACGTTAAAGGGAAACCTGATTTAAGTTGTTAAGTATCTTCCTTATTTGTGCTTTAATCCTGACGCCTTGCCCATTTATTCCTGAACGTGGGCGTCTGAAATGGTTGGGTGAAAAATGCCTGTAAGGAAAGAAAGACAAAAAAATAATCAAGACAAGCCAAAAAAAACCGGGAGTCCCATGCGCTGGCTTTTGTTTTTGCTCCTGGCGGTTGTTCTGGGGTGCGGGCTGGCTTTCGGCGCCTTGCGCTATTTTCATTTCCTTCCTCCGGCGACTGAAGCCGCCGCACCCCGCCCGGAGCCGACGGAAAAGCTGGACCTCGGGGACAAGGTGGTTAACCTGGCCAACGGCGAATCCGGGCGTTACTTGCGAGTGCGGGTTGTTCTGGAGTACCCCGCGCGAAAGAAGTTGATTGAAGAGATCAAAGACAGGCAACCGATGATCACCGAAAAAGTGCTCAACGTTTTTCGGAGCAAAAAAGCCGAAGAAATTTTGCCGGTCAAATACCAGGAAGCAATTAAGGATGAAATTTTAAGGGTCATCAACGGGGAGCTTCAGCACGGGAAGTTGACCCAGGTTTATTTTACCGATTTCCTTGTGCAGTAGGTTGCTGTCAATACACGGAAAGTAACTGCAGAACGAAAGGTGTCATACAAGATGACGGAAGAGGAAATCCGTGAATTTTTAAGCCGCCTGGAAGTTAAGAGAGCGGAAGTAAAAAAGGTGCAGTTTCCCGAGCTTGTTCCCCCGCCGGGGTTGGCGCGCCTGCGGATCGCGTTTGAATACCTGGGTGAAATACCGGTTCTGGTGGAGGCGCAACTCGGTCAGGCCATACTGAAGATCAAAGATATCATTGCTCTGCAAGAGGGTTCGGTCATCGAGCTTGATAAAGCGGCGGGAGAATCGGCAGATGTGCTGGTCAACCATCAACCTTTCGCCCGGGGCGAAGTAATTGTGATCGGTAATAACTTCGGCATCCGCATCGACAGTATTTACGAGGCACAGAAGGTATAGGTGGCTCCCCATGGATCAGGAAATGTTTTGGGCAATTGTTCGCCTGGTGATTTTCCTGCCGGTGGTAACCGCCCTCGCCTATTTCACCGTTAAGTACGGGTTGGCCAGGCGCCGGTGGTTGTTTGGAACGCGCCGTTACATGCGGGTGATCGAGCAGCTGCCCTTCGGGCCGCGGGCGGGAATCAGCCTTGTACAGGTGGGGCGGGAATATTTCCTGATCGGTTTTCAAGACGGCAGGATCACCCTGCTGAAAGAATTTGACCAATTGCCGGAAGAGTTGCCGGCAACGGCCTGGCCGGGGGAAGATCTTTGGGAAAAGTTGGGCCGAACAGGCGGTCCCGGGCTGCTTCAGAAATTGTTCAAGGAAAAAAGAAGCCATTTCAGACAAAAAAAGTGAAGAGGCCCAAAGAGGAAGTGCAAAACAAACTTTTCTTCCGGAAGTACCCGAAACAGAAAAAAATCCTGGCCCTGCTCGGCTTGGTCCTCGCCGCGTTATTTCTTTGGCCGCCCGGGGCGGGGGCGCAGCCGTTGCCGGGCATTGACTTGCGCATCACCCCTACGGACAACCCGGCGCAGGTGGTCGATACCGTCAAACTTTTGGTGCTGCTCACCATTCTGTCCCTGGCGCCGGCGTTTCTGGTGATGGTCACCAGCTTTACCCGGATTATCGTGGTCTTGTCTATTTTACGCAGCGCCCTGGGAATCCAGCAAACGCCGCCCAATCAGGTGTTAATCGGCCTGGCCCTGTTTTTAACCTTTTTTATCATGGCGCCGGTTTTCCGGCAGATTAACGAGCAGGCCCTGCAACCTTATCTAAACAACCAGCTGACCCAGGAACAGGCGTGGGAAGCGGGTTCCCGGCCCCTTCGCGATTTTATGCTGCGGCAAACCAGGGAAAAGGACCTGGCTCTTTTCGTTGAACTGTCCGGCGCGCCCAGGCCGCGCAACCCGGACGACGTGCCTTTCACGACGGTGGTGCCGGCTTACATGATCAGTGAACTCAAAACCGCTTTTCAAATGGGTTTTTTGTTATATGTACCGTTTTTGATTATCGATATGGTGGTGGCCAGCGCTTTGATGTCGATGGGGATGTTTATGCTGCCCCCGGTAATGATCTCCCTGCCTTTTAAAATTTTGCTTTTTGTGATGGTCGACGGCTGGTACCTGGTTGTGAAGTCTCTTCTGGAGAGTTTCCGTTAAAGTGCGCCAAAGGGGGAGGGGAGCAAAATTTCCGATACCTTGATTATCCAAATTGCCCGGGAGGCCATCTGGCACGCGCTCCTGCTTGCCCTGCCCGTATTGGGCGTTTCCCTGCTGGTGGGCCTGGTCATCAGCGTGTTGCAGGCCACCACCCAGGTTCAGGAGCAATCGCTGACCTTTGTACCGAAGATTGTCGCTGTTTTCGTTACTCTGGCGGTGCTGGCGCCCTGGCTGATGAAGGTCATGCTGAACTTTACCACCCGGCTCTACGCCAGGCTGCCATCGATCATGCAGTAAGGTAAATAGAGGCACAGAGGCACAAAGGCACAGAGGCACTATAGGCACAAAGCACTAAGGGACAAGGGAACAGAGGCACTAAAGTACAAAGGGAAAAGTACCGGAAGGATTGACTTTGTGCCTTTGTGCCTGGAAAACTTTGTGCCTGAATTATAAGGGAGAGCGGCGCTTTGCTGAACTTCGAACTGATCGCGGGTTTTCTGCTCGTCTTTACGCGGATAAGCACATTTTTAGCGGCCGGACCGGTGTTCTGGCTGCCCAACCTGCCCCGGCCGGCGAAGGCAGGGTTTGCTTTCGTTCTTGCAGTTTTGCTTTTTCCGGTGGTTAAGATTCCGGCGCCGGCTTTTCCGGGGGGGCTGTGGGGTTACGGCCTGGCTATCGCGCAGGAAGCCTGCGTGGGCCTGCTTCTCGGTTTTATCTGCAGCCTGGTTATGCACAGCCTGACTATTGCCGGGCAGTTGATGGATATCCAGATGGGGTTTTTCATGTCCTATATCTTTGACCCCACCACCGGTACGCAGGCGACAATTGCGTCCAGGTTTCTCTTTTTGCTCGGGATGGTGCTCTTTTTCATCCTGGACGGTCATCACGTACTGCTGGCCGGGCTGGCCAGAAGCTACGCCCTGGTGCCGGTGCCGGGCGCCGCTTTCAAAGGCGCTGCAGCGCTTGCGCTGATTCGCATTTTTGCCCAAATGATCGCTCTGGCGGTGCAGATTGCCGCCCCGGTAATCGCGGTGGTGTTGATCATCGACATCTGCCTGGGCATTCTGGGACGCACGTCGCCGGAAATGAATATTTTTATGCTTGGTTTTCCGGTGAAAGTAGGCATGGGGATTTTTATTTTAAGTGTGCTGGTTCCCTTGTTAGGGGTAGTTTTTCGTTCCCTGGTGAAGATAATGGAACGTGATTTACTGCTCATTATGAAGGGGCTCGTTTGAACCAATGGGTTACCATGACTCCGCGCAACAAAAAACAGAAGCGCCAACCCCCCGGCGCTTGCAAGAGGCCCGGCGCAAGGGGCAGGTGGCGAAAAGCCGCGATTTTTCGGCGGCGGTTGTGCTGATGGCGGCGGTGCTTTTAAGTTACCTGCTGCTGAACACCGCCCTGGCGGACTGGGAGCGCCAGCTGAACTGGTATTTCGGGAATTGTTTAAGTTTTGCTTTAAGTGAGCGCGGTTTGATCGGGATTTTTTTTGAGTCCCTGTGGTTTGTTATCTGGATGTTTTTGCCTTTCATTCTGATCCTGGTGGGCGCGGCCCTGGCTGTGCACCTGCTGCAGACGGGTTTTATCTTTGCCCCCGACATTATTAGCCCGTCAATCGAAAGGCTCAATCCAATCAACGGGCTGCGCCGCATTTTCAGCCTGCGCAGCCTGGCCGAACTGGTGAAAAGCGCTTTGAAAGTGGTGATTGTGGCCGCGGTAAGCTTTTATGTCGTCAGGGCCCACCTGCCGGTCCTGTTGCTGGTTTTCAGCCGGGCTCCCGGGGCGGCCTTCGCTACGGTGGCAAAGTCGCTTTTGGATGTTGCGGCGGCAGCGGGAGGCGCTTACCTGGTTCTTTCCCTGGGGGATCTCCTTTACCAGCGCTGGGAGCATATCCGGGGCCTGCGGATGACCAAGCAAGAGGTTAAAGAAGAACTGAAACATACGGAAGGCGATCCCCTGGTGAAATCCTGGCAGCGCCGCCGCCAGCGGCAAATCGCCATGAACCTGATCCGCGCCGAAGTGCCGCGGGCGACGGTGGTGGTGACCAACCCCGTCCGCCTGGCTGTCGCCCTCCGTTACGAAGAAAAAGAAATGGAAGCCCCTGTAGTCACCGCCAAGGGAGCGGGCGACCTGGCTCAACAGATCAGGAAAATTGCCGCGGAAAACAACGTTCCGTTAACAGCCAATCCGGAGGTGGCCCGCGTCCTTTACCACCAGGTGGAAATCGGGCAACAGATCCCGGTGGAGCTGTACCAGGCCGTGGCGGAGATCCTGGCCTTTGTTTACAGGTTGAAGGGGAAGGGACAAAGGCACTAAGGCACTAAGGCACAGAGGCACAAAGGGACAAAGGCACAGAGGGAAAAGGTTTCGAAATGAAAAGTTATCGAGATTTGGTTGTGTGGCGAAAAGCCATGCATATTGTAACAAAAGTTTATAAGATTACCTTAAAGTTTCCAGAAGATAAGAATTATATTCTTGGATCACAGTTAAGACGCAGTGCTATATCGATACCATGTAATATTGCCGAAGGATATGGCCGCAATTCTACCAATGATTACCTTCGTTTTTTGAAAATATCCATGGGGTCCGTTTATGAACTGCAAACATGTCTTGAGATCGCCAAAAATCTAAATTTTGTTGACGAAGATACATTTAAAGTTATTTACGAAAATACAAGAGAGATTGAACGTATGCTCAGCAGCCTCATTAAAAAACTAAACAAATAAAAACTTTGTGCCTTTGTGCCTGTTGCCTTTGCTTTGTGCCTTTGTGCCTGTTGCCTTTGTGCCTAT